>JAWODY010000010.1:0-11275 GCA_046483045.1 Anaerolineales bacterium
TGGCTGCGGAGAAGCGCTGGCGAAGGATCAATGCCCCTCATCTGGTCGCGTTGGTTAAGGCTGGAGTTGAGTTTCCGGATGGGAAAGCTGAGATGTTGCAGTTGGAGCCAGTAGTAGAAGATGTTTTTACGAAGTCTCCATCGATATTTGCCGCTGAAGAAATGTTAATCCACAACATTTGACAATAACCCCACCCTCCCCTTTCAGAAAGCTTCCACACAGCTATGGGAGCCCACGATCACTATCGCAAAGACCTTTACGGTCAATTGGTGTGGGCCATACACACCCTCTCCGAGGGGTTTTACTGCTGGCAATCAAAAACATGCACGGGGTTCACATTCCCTGATGGCTCAACACTCACCCCAGCTCCGGATCTCAATGCAGGGTCCTTTGCCCTGGCTTATTTTTTCGCACACTTTCACTCCGAGCAGGCATGGGAAGGGGCCCTCGACAAAGAGAGAGGCTTCCCAGCAACCTATGCTGAGATGTTCGGCGACCCTTGGGAGGAAACCCCAGAGGGTGACTCGCTTTTGCCTGACGATCTTTCCCAACCACCCCTGTCTTTGCCTTTTGAACCCGGCGTGCCCTGGACGTTTACAGGAGGCCCTCATTTCCCCTTCGAGGGAAGCGGACCTTGGGCAGCCCTTGATTTCGGGCCTCCCATGGAGGAGTGCGGCTGTCATCCTTGCCAGGAATGGGTCGTGGCGGCAGCAAACGGTTTCGTTGTACGTTCGGGGAATGGTTCAGTCATTCAGGATTTGGACGGGGACGGGTTTGAACAAACGGGTTGGTCAATCTTATACTTGGATATTGATGAGAAAAACCGCGTACCCGAAGGGACGTATCTGCATACCGGGGATCGTGTGGGACATCCTTCCTGTGCCGGGGGCGCTCTACAGGAGCCCACGTACACATCGCGAGAAAATATAACGGCGTCTGGGTGGCTGCGGACGGACCCATTCCCTTTGTCCTTGGAGGGTGGAGGGCCCACGCCGGGGATCAACCTTACCAGGGTACCCTTGTCCGTGGCAGCGAGGTGATCATTGCCAACCCAATCGGTTCAGACCGCTCCTTCATCACAAATGAAAATCCAATTGCTCCGGAGGGATGGAATTTCCTACGGCCAGCCCCATGATCGTTGATCGTGTTTGGGACACAGCCGGACCTGCTGACCACTAGCCACCATTCGAGGGAGACCATACTCGTTCCATCTTTGACCCTCGCCCTGCCAGAAATCTTCAGGGGTCCTTCCCAACTGACTTGTCCGCTAATCCCTAATCTCCCGCTGCGTTCCCACCGGCAGCAAATACAAACAAGCTTCTACCCCTGTTTCCCCCACCCCCGGAATATCAGAAATACGTTAAGATTTGGGTTTGAATGAAGCACAGAGAAAGGACATCCTTGTGCCCGTGATATAATTTGCGCAGGGAGATTTAAGTGCTTTTCATTCACAGCAGATTGGGGTTGACATTCCGGAGGTTGGATAAGCCGGTGATGTCCAGAACCCAGGTGGGAAGTTTTACCACAAAAGATCCCCGTGATCAACTTTGAAATACGACAGACACAGAACATAGAAAGAAGATCTTTATGGAATATAAGGATTACTACGACATTCTCGGCGTGAACAAAAACGCCTCCAAAGAAGAAATTCAAAAAGCATTTCGGAAGAAAGCTCAGAAGCATCATCCTGATGTAAACCCCGATGATCCAAACGCAGAAGAGCGGTTCAAGGAAATCAACGAGGCTTACCAGGTTTTATCGGACTCTGAAAAACGGGAGAAATACGACCGGTTTGGACAACACTGGAAGCAGTACCAGCAAACCGGGGGAGGCGCGGATGACTTCGACTGGAGCCGGTGGGCTTCAGGATCCCCTGGAGGACAGCGGGGAGGGCACACCACCCGACGCGTCAGCCCTGAAGAGTTTGAGGAAATGTTTGGCGGGGGCGGGCTGGGTGGTTTCTCCGATTTCTTTGAAACCCTTTTCGGCGGCGCAGGAACCTCGCGCGGCTTTGGTTTTCGTGACTTTCAACCCAGCGGAACCAACCGCCAGACTCGCCAGCGCAGGGCGCGTCCACAACCCGGGCGGGATCTGGAACATACGGTAGAAATCAGTCTAAACGAGGCTTTCCACGGCACCAGCCGCATTATCCAAAAGAGCGACGGAAGTAAAATCGAGGCCAAGATTCCCCGGGGTGTGCGGTCTGGATCACGAGTACGTTTGAGCGGGCAAGGGCAAGCAGGGATGAGGGGCGGGAACAAAGGAGATTTGTATTTAAAAATAAAAATCCGAGACCACCCCCGCTTTGAACGCAAAGGAAATGACCTCAAGACCACCAAATC
The DNA here is from genome assembly GCA_046483045.1 of Anaerolineales bacterium. Taxonomy (GTDB): domain Bacteria; phylum Chloroflexota; class Anaerolineae; order Anaerolineales; family UBA11858; genus B10-G9. Next base: position 2,343 of record JAWODY010000010.1, read on the forward strand.
CGTGGATCTTTACACATTGGTTTTGGGTGGGGAAACGAAGGTTTCCAGCATCGATAAAACGGTCAAACTGGACATTCCGGCGGGCACAAAAAACAACACAACCTTCCGGTTGAGCGGACTGGGAATGCCAAATTTAAATGACCCGGATCAACGGGGCGACCTGTATGTCAAAGTGGAAGCAGAGATCCCTGAAAACCTCTCCTCTGAAGAAAAAGAATTATTTAAACAACTCCGTGAAATGAATCAAAAATAAACAGGTTTTATAGGGGATATGATACGGCCAGCGGCCCTCTTCCTAACACATCAATCCTGCGAATGGAAGAGAATCTTATCGACATCGCTTACTACCCGGTAGCCGATCTCCTGGTAAATATGGTTAGACGTGGGATTATCCAAATCAGTAAACAGGAAACAGAACCGGTATCCTTGGTCAAGGAGATGCTGGCTTAAGGCAGCAACGCAGGCGCTGGCATATCCATTCCGGCGCAGCTCGGGGGGCGTATATACAGCACCGATCCGGATGCCGTGGGGCGTGGGTCCAGAATACCCCGTCATGGAAACGGGTCTTCCCTCCACCTCCCAGAACATCAAACCTCGGCGGCGGGGGTCCCCATGGAGGTAATGCTCAACCCCTTTCTCCACCCGCTCCATTTCCACCTCTTCTCCTAATGCCTCCCGGTGAAAAGCCTGGAACCATTTCAGCAGTAAATCACGTTCTTCCACTGCTGCCAGACGCATCCTCCCGGGCACGCCTTCCACCGGATTGATATCCTCCATCTTATAGATCCGCATTTCGGTATTGAGCTCGGGTTCCATTCCTGTGCGTTGAGACCAGGCTTCTGCATAATGAGTTACGATCTCCTTGTCCCCTGTCATACCCTTTATCTCGTCCCCATAAGCAGCCTGCAGCCCCTGGATCCCCAACCCTACAATCCCGTGCGACGGCGGTTCCTTCCGGTAAGAGATCAGAACCGGGAAAGGAGGGGTGCGGAGGAAAACCTGCTGGATGTTTCCATCCTCTTCAACCACGGTCATGTACGGTTCAACATCTTCGTAATTCCCAGCGAGGACATTCGCAAGAATGCCCAGGAGGAGGTTGTTTTCTGCTTCATGTTCAGCAAGGTGCTTGCCCACCGCCTCTTGAAATCGTGCGGGGTCCGAGAAATGTTTTCGTTTCATCAGGACTAGCTCCACTTCTTCTGAATTCAAGCGGAAGAAATTCTACTTTCTTCCCTTACATCATAACATCACATCTTTCGCCGCGGAGGGGAAGGCAGAGCCTTCCAAACGAAACCAGGGAGAGAACTTAACAAAAGAAAACACATGAAATCAAACCCGTAAAAACCTCAACCTGCTCTATTCTCTCCAAGCAGTGATGATCAAATGGATATCCAGTAACTTTTTTATCATCCCGTGTTTTCAAGATTCATTTCTTCTCCGCAACTTTTTTAGCCTACCTCCGTATATATGGATAAGGATAGTCGAAACAAGGAGAACCTCGTGAGATCAAGGAAACAAGGCTGTATTGCAGGACTGCTGCAGTTATTGATGTTGGATGTGATTTTCGATTGGCTTCAGCGGCGATTCGGTTTTGGGAGAGGGTGTTCCTGTACGGGTATTGGATGCGGTTTTATTCTTCTCATCCTTTTTATCGCCCTCAGCTGCCAGGTGGTGTTACATACCAATTGGCTGCAGATCAGTTTTTAATCCTGACACAAGCATCGCCTGGCATCACCTCTCAGGAGACCGACACACCCTTAATAAAAAGAGGTTTTGACATACAGGTGGTCATCCGAGGTCCTCTTCTCCTTTAAATGAGAACCTCCAGCGCACTTTTGACGCAGCTCTTTTCCCCTCCCCTCTCTATTTCAAAGAGGATTTTTCCCCGTTGCCCTTACCTCAATCTTGGGCTGTGGTGATGATGAACTCATCCCCTGCACTGAGAGCCTGAAGCTCGGGGAAATATGATTGCCAGGCACGGCCAGGCAGGACCTGATACTCTCCCGGTACATTTAAGGCGAGCGTGTAGGTCAATTGGTATGTCCCCGCTGGCAAGAAATCCGAGGACCAGGTAATGTGATCGTCATAAACCCGGGGAGGATTGAAATACCACCATCCCCATCCATCTCGAAAGGGGGAAGAAACATCAAACTCGGCTTCTCCCTGCTGGGTGGTTTTCAGCCGTGTGTCCAAAATTTCCGCACCGGCAGGGATGGTATCTTCAACCCTTAAATAATATGTGTCCTCTTCAACAGAGAGGGTCAAGTGGACCTTGATCAGCTCAGCTGTTGATCCATGCTGGGTGAAGGTCACATCGTCTCCGTCCTCAGCAAAGGAATAGGCCCGGGAAAGGCTCATGCCATTCCCGTAAGGGGTGACATCGGCTGCGGGACGTGAGACTGTCAGATGGGAACGATAATAAAGAGGGCCGTTACCTTGTCCATGCTCAATTTCTATCGCGTTAGGCCGGTCCGACAAGAGGTCGCCTACCGGGATGGAGGTACTGATGGAAGATAACTGGGATGGCCCACTCGCCTGGCCCGAGATGATCTCCTTCCCATTCAAAGAGGCTTTGAATGGGAAATCTGCCGCAAATTCTTCCGTGACTTTCATCACCTCGCTGAGGGCCAGTACGGACCAAGCTGTTTCGTAATCTGACCACCAACTGCCATTTGGGGCCCGGGTTGAGGTCAAGTACCGCACAGCATTGGGCAACGACCGGGCTTGCGGATCATACCTGGCTAAGCTGTATGTGACAATGGCGGTCGTCGTCCCCGCGCTGTGCAAATGGGATGGATCATCCCCCTCTTCCCAATGTACGCCTGTTGCCGATTGGAGAGCATTGGATTCCAAATTGGAGAATATAGATTCTGCACGCTCGTCCCCCGGCGTTTTTGATTCTAAAACCCAGCCCAGCATAGCTTTCCCCCAAGGGCTGAGCTGCTCGCGATATTCATAAAGCCTTTCTACCCCATTCACATTCACCGCACCCGCCTCCTGGAGGGCAAAGTATTGGAATGCCAATTGGTCATATTGCCAGGCCCGACTGAGCATATCGGGGGAAGGCAGGGTAGCCACAAGATATTCATTTGCACGCTGGATGACATCAGTGACATCAGCGCCCACAAACATCCCTGCCTCGTGAGCTTGAGCCAAACCGAAGAGCAGGTATGATGTGATGGTCTGATCACTATTCCCTCCCCGCCACCAACCCCATCCCCCGTCTTCATTCTGCAATCCGGTGATGGTTACCAGGATTTGAGGGAGGCTTTCTTCCAGTCGAGTTTCGAGTTCCGGGTTTTCCAGTCCCAATTCCTTTAATGCCCGGTAAGCAGCCAGGTCTGGCAATAACTGCGACATTATGCCCAGCGTGCTCTCATGTTCATCGTCCTGGAGCGCATCCAATGCCGTCGACATCTCAGCCGCCAGAGAAGGGGAAAGCTCGAGATCCAAAGTCCCGTGGGTGGGATCGAAGGTGCGGGGTAAATCAACGACTTCCAGGCGCGTGCCTTCTTCCGGGATCACGCCAGAGGTGCCATATGTCCGAGACCCTGTGTACTGCAGGACAGGGAGCGCCCCCTGGTATGGTTGGACGGCATCGCTTAACGTTCCCGATTCCGCAGAAAAGACCATCTCCACTTGGGAAACCTCTTCCACCGTGCCCCACCACTCCACCCGCACCCTGTCTCCGGGCTGAATGTCCACCCTTTGAGACTCCTGGGATGGTTCATCCAGTCGAATGCCATTGACCTGCACGGACACATCCGCGTTTAGTTCTTCCTCTGTGTTGTTATGCACAATAGCGGCAAAACGAAGGTGATCCCCTGCCACCAGGAAGCGTGGCGTCACAGGCCTGACCAAGAGATCTTTCCGGGTGACCACCTCTGTCACCGCTTGTCCCACTTTGGAGTCCTTTGTGATCCCCCGGGTTTGAACCTGCCACGTGGTCAGGTTATCCGGCAGTCTGACAGTAACCGTGGCCTGTCCTCGTTCATCCGTGATGACCTCTGCATTCCAATAGCTCGTATCAGGAAATTGGTCCCGGACAGGAAGGACAACGGCGCCCCCTCCCCCCCCAAGACCGCCGGGCAAAGCCATTTCTCGGCCGGCATGTATCCCCATGGGTAAGCCCAACCGGACAGCCAGAGGCCTCTCTCCGAAAAAAGCCTCCGAGATGTGTTTTGCGTTGGGATCAGCCAGGGCAAGGACAGCCTTGTCAACCACAGCCAGCGAGAACTCACCTTGCACAGGCTGGCCTTCTGAGTCCGTAACCCGAATGTCAAGCGTTACTTCTTCTCTTGGTTTCGTCTGTTTAGGATCACTGATGAGCTCAACGTTCAGCAACTGCTCTTCGGGCTTCACCGGCACATTCACATAACCCTGCCGGAAATCCAGGTTCCCGTTCTCATCCTCTCCCAGCAGCGTCACGGAAAGATACACATTCGGAACCTCCTCTTCCGAAAGCGGCAGGGAAATCGTTTTTCCGGTTCCATCCACTTTATAGGTAGAAACAGTGTGAATTTGATCACGTTCCACGGTTACCAAAGCCTGACTCCAGGTTGGGAACGGGTTCGGAATGAAAACCCGGGCCATTTCCCCAGGCTGATATGAATCTTGATCCACAACCAAGTCCAGTTTCTGATTGCTGAAGGCCGGCCATGTTACCTGTCCTGCTCCTCCTACCCAAGTCAAGATTTCGGTGCGAGCATCTCCCCCGGAAACCTCTACTTGGTACATCCCGGGAGAAGGGGGTACAAAGGAAAACTGACTCCTCCCATCAGGATCGGTCCGGATACTCGCTTCTGAAATCAATTCGAGTTGCTTCTCATAGTAAATGTTATATGGTGCTTCCCCCTTCCGTTCCCAGCTGACTTTCTTCAAAGCTGCTTGAAGATAATGGATGCCCGCAGAATTTTTCTCCCAGTCGACTACTTTGATATCAAAATGGGCCTCTTCCCCGGCCTTCGATATCCATGCTCCAGGCTTCACCCCGATGTAGAACTCACTGGGGTGGAGCAAGGTTTCTGCCCGCGCACTGATCGGGAAACCACTGTCATCCTGGACCGTGGCCTCAAAAACTAAGGTGGCAGGCAGATCTACCTCCGAACCCAACTCATCTAACCCCGCAGTTGTGAAATCCAAAGACCAAGTTCCGTCTCGAGATGTTTCTCCCTCTCCAGAATCTATTCCCGCCTTAAATGTTCCCGGGGAGAATGGCCGGGGATAACCAAACGCTCGATTTTCAAGCACTCCAACCCGATAGCCGGGGAGGAGAAAGGGCGCGGGCTGCGCTGTTAAGTTCCACTCCAGGTCAACGTTCCCTGCTGGGGCATCGAAGTAATAACGGGCGTTTACAGACGCTCCCAGATTCTGGCCTTTCAAAGCAACCTCCGGCGATATCGCGACATCTAGATCTATCTCCGGTTTCTGGTATTCTGCCACCTGGAAGGAAAGTGTGCTTTTTCCCGATTCCAGGCGGTAATAGCCCGGTTCGGTGAACGCAGGGAGTTCGTATTGGCCGTGTGCTGTACCAAACTCAGAAAGGTCCAAGGAAAGCATTTTCATTTCCCCCTGGGGTCCAACTATTGAACACTCAACCTTTTCCTCGTCCGGAAGTGAATACCCGAAACCCACGATTTCACGCTTTACCACACGGAAGAAAACTGTTTGTCCAGGACGGTAAATGGGCCGATCAGTATACAGATACGTCTGCATATGGTCTGGATCGTAATCTGAGCGGAGGCTGAACAGATAGGGTTCCGTGCCCTGCTGCCAGGTGGAAGAACTCACGGCGAAGTTGTCCTCTCCTGGGCTCCCCAAGACAGCGTAAAACGAGGACTGGTAAAGGTTCCGTGGAGTGTAAAACGCCGCAGAAAACACTCCCTCAACGTCCGTGTTTCCACTGAAGATGACTTGCCCTTCTTGATTGTAGATCTTTACCGGCGTATTCGCTACAGGTTCTCCCGTGCGAAGATCAACGGCCCAGACTAAAAGGTCATGCGGACTGACTTTCAATGTGAGGTGGTTATGGCTTACCGCCAGCAAGTACGGCGCAGGGTTATACGGTAAGTCCCTGGAAGAAATTTGATACCGATACAGGCCCGGCGGGAGTGCAGATCCAGCGGGGTTTAGCGGTAAATTAATTCCATGGTTTGCATCCCCGGGGACACTCACCGCTCGACGCCAATTTTCTTCATCAGGAGGAGAATACTTTTGTAATGCTTGATACCGCTCCGGGCCGAGCACCGCGGCGTATTTTTCAGGGGGAATGGATCCCACGCTCAGCACCACAGAGGAAAGGTTGGTCCCTTGAGCAGGGATGGTGTTTTCATCGCCCCGCAGAAACAAGTCATTCGCACCTTGCGTGACGACGAGATTGGATGAAAAAGCCCGGGTTGAAAAACGGATCTCAATAGGTTTGGAAAGCGTGCTTCCCCACTTGTCCAATAAGGATTCCGCAATGGTCAACGTATAATTTTCCAAAGCAGCATAATCGCCCGTAATCCGCAGGGCGTTATCCGAATTTACCCAGGAAGTACGCAGGTTGGTAATCTCCGGTTCAATGGTGATCTTGTCTTGTATATTTTCTAGTTTTAGGGGGCTGTTGAAATACAAAATCATCCCCTGACGAACTGTAGTGCTGGAACCCTGGCTTGGACTCGCGTCCAAGAGTTCCAAATCTCCCACCGCCTTGAACTGCCAGGTGTGATCGGTGTCTAAAGCGGTCCCTCCAGCTGCTTGGACCTCCCCAGGCAAAAGCACCGAGTAGGTTACCCCTCGATCCAGCAAGGAATACGGGATGAACGCGGCTGTTTTTAAATCCTTCGACAACTCCACTCTCCCACGCACAAGCTTCCCTTCCTTGTTTCGGAGGGTAAGCAGGGCAGAAAGGCTTTCCTCATCCATTGCCTGATTGAAAGTAAACTTCACCTCAGCGTCGAGCGGGACATGTTCCGCCTGAGACTCAGGCTCAAAGGATAACAAAGCTGGGCTCAGGGTCCTGAATGTCCACGACGTTCGTGTCCCTTCCGGAATCGGAGCACCTGCTGTGCTGGTTATCTCCGTATTGAGCTGGACTGTATACTCCACCCCTCCTGCCAGGGCTGTTTCAGGCGAAAACATATATGTGCTGGTGTTAATCCATTCCCCTTCTCCCGGCACCGAAGGCGTTATTTGGAATGCACGCGGTCCCTTTTCTTCGCCAGGACCCAACGCAACCACGGGTTGGTTAAAGGTGACCATGATCGCTGCAGACGGATCGATTTCTTCCCCGCCCGGGACGGGTAAGAAATGGGTGGGTGCCAAATAGCCGTGTGTGGAATAATTCGCCAGAAAGGGCTCAAGCAGCGATAAACCGTTGGCCGCTCTCGCTGTACTCTCTATGGAAATGGTAAGGGTTTCCTCGGGTTCTAAAGCCTGGTCAGGGAAAAACGTAACCGTGGAGGCCCCTTGCCACTCCAAGGCTCCGGTTGTTTCCGGGGTGACCCGGAAAGCGTCCTCTACTGAGGACCGGTCCATATCTTGATTGAAGTAAATTGTGATCTTTCCGGAAAGAGCAATTTGACTTCCGCTTACTGGCTTGGTCTCAACGACGGAAGGCGGAAACGGTTGGATTGTGGGGGTCGGAGTGGGAGTCAGGGTGGAAGTTGCTGTCGGTTCTTTTAGCTTGGCTTCCAATCCAGCGGGAAATTTGCACGCCACCCCCATAAACAACACAACGCCCAGCGACCAAAACAAACGCTTGTATCGGGAGGGTATTCTGGCATACATATCTCAAGTCCTTCCTGTGAATAAAGGCCACCGCAGCCCTTTTCTGAATCCGAATGCTAGACAAATTATAACTGGTTCCATAAAAAGAAGGGTAGGAAATCACCCAGACTACGCCCCGGAAACAGAAAAATGAACCCTCCCCGCAGCAAGCTGCGGGGTATCCAGTAGACCACATTGACCTATCCAAATAACTTGAGTTGCTGTCCATGTGGTTTCTGGTACTCTTCTTGTATTCCGTGTTCCTGCACATATCGACACCTTGTAGGACAAACGTAATGATAAACCAACACCGATACTTTATGGCTCTTTCTTACCAGCTTACCCATCGCTTCATCTTACCTTTTATTTTGCGCAGCAAGCTGCGGGGAAAGGCCCTCTTTTGATTCTATCCAGGTTTGGTACAAGGACCTCCGGCGATGTGGAGAGGTAATCCTGGAAAACGCACCCTCCTCAGCTCTAAAACTCCTATCCTTCCCTCGGCTGTGGTTTTCCCAATTGCGTTTATAGACCTGCGCAGGAGTCGATATCCCCCTCCATTTATCCTGTCTGGACGTACCGGTTCCCCCTTTTCCCTCATTAAGCAAGCACAGGGTTAGGATTGCGCTTCAGAGGACACCTTTCTGTCTAACAGCTGCATTTGTTTCGCAACGACCTTAGTGTAATACCGCGTTTCACCCTCTACTTCATAACTGTCCGTTTGCAGCCTGCCTTCCAAATAAATCAAGCTTCCCTTTTTGAGATACTCCCCACATATTTCGCCCAGACGGCCCCATGCTTCCACATTGAACCAATCCGTCTCCTCCTGGGTTTCCCCCTCAGAGTCACGCCAGCGGCGATTTACTGCCACGCTGAAGACACATACTTTTTTTCCAGTCGGTGTTTGTTTTAGTTCAGGTTCTCTCCCAAGATGTCCAATCAGTTGGATTCGATTTAAGCCAACCATTCCTTCCTCCTAGTAGGATATAATTATGAGCGTTGGGGTTATTGTCAAATGTTGTGGATTAACATTTCTTCAGCGGCAAATATCGATGGAGGATTCGTAATAACATCTTCTTCTACTGGCTCCAACTGCAACATTTCAGCTTTCCCATCCGGGAATTCAACTCCGGCCTTAACCAACGCGACCAGATGAGGAGCATTGATCCTTCGCCAGCGCTTCTCCG
>JAWODY010000008.1:0-2639 GCA_046483045.1 Anaerolineales bacterium
CGAGCTCCCTGCCGGGCAAGTTCATCCAGCGGTTGTTGGATTTCAGGTGTTTGTCCATTCCTGTCTTCTGTGGTAATCTTATACATGGCGTATCCTTTGCGGCTCCTTTGGCCGCGGTATTTTTTCCCATTACCTCCAAGGATACGCCACTTTTTTCATCTTTTCAATCCACAACTTTTGATTATATCCCCATCCCCATCCCTGATATTTTTAGTGGAAAGTGCAATTTCTGCGGGTGATTATCCCCCTCAGGCCCCTTCCCCCCAGGCCAGGAAGATCAAGGTAAGGGGATCTTCCCGTTCGTTCCAGACGACATGTTCCGACTGGGGTGGAATATAGTACGCTTCCCCGGCCTTCACTTTCACCGTGTCCTCACCGATCCTGGCTCGCCCTTGCCCGGACCCCACTCTGGCGGATGCCATTCTTGACCGGCTTGTGCACAACGCTCACCGCATCGAACTGAAAGGAGAATCACAGCGAAAACTGCGCGCCGAAGGCGCCATGTCGTCCAGATGATATATAATCATTTCACCAGTCTTGTTTGCCCTTCGGGGTGGACGACTATTTTCGGAATCAGTGGATTATTTCACCGGAATATGCACTCAGGAGAGGAACGATTGAAAAACCGCTGCATAAAAAGGATCATCTCCCGATACACATCAGGAGTCAGCTCCACAGCCTCGCCCAGGCGGAAATCCAGGGGCGCTGGTTTGGAGATATGCTCCCGCCCCGCCGCGGTAAGCGGGGACAGATCACCCCTGTAAAGCCGGACCAGCGTATCAGGGGAGAGAACGAAGGTGAAACGCGCCTCAGCATGGGGTCCCTGCTGCACTTCCGGCACCTCCTCACCTTCAAAAACCACATGCCATGTCCCACCATCAGGTTGAAGATCAAAGTCCACAACACAGTTCCTGCCCTTCTGGGTATGATGGTGATACAAATCAACAAAATCCTGCAGCATCTCCTTAAGGTTTTTTTTCACGCCACCCTCCAATACCATTATTTTGCTTACCGCCGCTATCCGAACGGGGAAAGCCGCGGATCAATTCCTGCCAGCATTTCAGCTCACAACCTTTCATATCCCGGACAAATTTGCCATCGCACCAACAAATTATTTCAACCTTGATTTAAGACGACGTAACCAGCGTTCAAATAGGTGGCAAACAAGACCCACAAAGTGTATGGCCAGAGGAGTATGGAAGACGCCTTGTTGACTCCCCAGAAATTCACGACCAAAACCAACAGGGTCGCGTCGAGGATGAGGATGTCCAGCAGAGCCCAGGGCAGGGATTCAAGGCCAAAGAACAGGCCTGACCAGACAAAATTCGCAACCAGATGGACCCCCAGGATAATGTAGATCCAAACCCCGACATTCCCCCGGCTGCTCCTCAGAAACAGGAAAATTGACAGGGCGATCATCAGATATAACACCGCCCAAACCGGGCCAAACACCCATCCAGGGGGTGTGAGCGGTGGTTTTTGAAGGTTTTCATACCACGGGTTCATGGTTATCTCCTATTCACGAAGACAGTACCTAGTTAGCTCAGGCTTTATCCTTCCCTACCCATCTCTGATATAAAGTTTTTCGTTCATCCGGAGAGTAAAAATGTCGAGCATATTTTGACGACAACATCCGTCCCACGTAATCCTTCGGAAGTTGAATGGAATCCAAGAACACCCGATAGGTCTCAGAATACTCTTTGGATGAGGACACGTTCATCCTGGTAATGTGGAATGAATCCAGATCTAAAAATTCCGCGATACAGCTTTCCTTTTCCTCATCAGTCAGATCATGACGTATAACTAGGACATAAAATGGTGGCTGGTCAATCACTTGGTATCCCTTTTCCCGCGGGAAAGGGTGCCGGTAAACGTCGGTGCCTGTCGTGACCCGTAGCTCCTTGTCGAACCATGTTAAAGGCACATCGTGATTGTACTCGTAGATAAAATCGCGGACCAACTCCTCAATCTCCAATGTGTTGTGGGCATCCTCCCCACATTTGAAGGTCTCCAGGTTCTGGAAGAAAGCCGATATGTTCCTCCCCACTGGTTCCCGTACGAGAGTAATGATCCGGGTGGACTTTTGGCGGGGTTCAATCAACCTATTATACAGATACAGTCCCCGCGTATCATCCGGCGGCATATCCCCTCGCTGGAGGTGCTCTTCTTTCACCTTGGCGATATTTTCCGGGTTTAGCCGGTGGGTGTGAAAGACGTCAAAATTCGTAGATTCCTTTAGACTCATATAGACGGAAGTCGAGGCGACCTTACCCATCTGGTAAATTAAAACCGGGCTGGATAACCTCGTACAAAGCCGCAGTTTCAAATAGTTTAATAGTTTTTTAAGCCTATATATAAGTTCATTCATCCCAATTTCGACATCCATTCAAAAAAATAAAACGAAGCAGTGCATCCTGGGTTTCCTAGATTCTGCAACTAAATTATATCCTTGGATTCAACTTTGAAGTGCAACAAGGCTTAGATTTGAAAAACACCATTTCTGGCGTCCTGACATCGAGACACTTTCTTGGCCTGGTATTAAGGCGATTTTCCGCAAACTGTGTATCTTCATCCGTGATCTTTGAAAAATCACTTCCCTTCGGAAAATACTGCCGGGCCAACCCATTTGTATTCTCGTT
>JAWODY010000038.1:0-22220 GCA_046483045.1 Anaerolineales bacterium
AAGGGATGATCCACCATGGTTGGCAGACGCCAGGTCCGCCCATGCCGCCCGCAGGGACGCGGTATAGTTATCCTCAGCCTCCCAGCGCAGATCTTCATAGCCATCCACCAGGTGGTGGTCTCGCAGCTCAGTGAATTCCTCGATGTGTGCTTCCACGGCATCAACAAACTCCTCGAAGCACGCCACCGGCACCCACCAGGCTTTCCGGGGGCCCTCCCAGACTTCGATCGCGCCCGCGTCGCGGCACACGGTCCCCACCCGGACCGCGTGATTGCGCAGTTCGTTCTGGATTTTCTCTGAAACCAGGCTCTGCATGGTGGCCGTGAACACCTCATTGCGCGGGTCGTCCTCCGGGATGCCCAGCTCCAGCAGGTCCGCCGTGGACTGAAAGCGGCGCAGGCCGTAGGCGTGGATCAGGACCACGGTCCCGTCCATGCGGGCCTTGATCTCCCCATACGGCAAAACCTCCGCCAGCAGCTGGGCGAGCTCCTGCGGAGGCTGTTGTGCCAGGTCTTGATACAATTGTTGTTGAATCTTCATTTCAACCCTCCTGAATGGTTAAACAGGCAAAACTAGAAATTGATTCCCGTACACCTCCTTTATCTATAAAGGTAGCGTTTTCGTTCTGACCCAACCCGGGAGACGTTAAAACAAAACGCCCAAGGCGGCAATTCGCCTTGGGAAACAGTAGCATCCATTTTTCTGCAAATTATATTAAGTGGAATTTAAACAACCCATATCCATGTAAACTCCATAACCTTACATTTTGGCTCCTTTAGTATAAAGTAAAAGATCAGGTTTCACCTTTGAAACCAGCCCCATCTTGGCGTTATTTTTGTAAATGTTCATCTTCAAGGAATTGGATCAAGTCCCCTGGGGTACCCACACGAAAAGACAGTCTGGAAACCGGACGGACATCCAGAAAATGCTCTTTATCATGGGTGATGAACCAATCTGGTTCCGCTACCATCGCCTCTGCCAAGACATACGCATCGGGCCGATACTCCACAATACTTCTTGCCTCCTCAATCAATTCTGCAGGAGGTTGTGAAGCAGTTTCTACGCGAGCCAATTCCAGCATATGGGCCAACTTAGGTAATGAACCAGGCATCTTACGGCGGAGAACATCTTCACATTCTCTGAGCACGTTTGGCCCTATGACAAGTTGGAGCACTTCGACCTCTCCAAGCTGAAAGAGTTTTCGCGCTCCACCCGTTTCTGAAAATACCGCAGCAACAATCGTACTTGTATCCAGGAATATTCTATTTTTGAGACTCATCGTAATCCGCCCGGACTTCGCGTAAGGTTGACAGCATGGATTCCAAGGACTCGCCCGAATCCCGCCATTCCTCTGCCAGTTCATCAGCTACTTTATCAACCCTGGAACGATTCCGGCTGATCACGAATAGATCATCAGACAACTCAATGAGGTTTAGGATTTCGCCATTTTCGAGATTTTTTTGATCTCGCAAGGACTTAGGAAGCGTGATCACCCCTCTTCGCCCGATCTGCACCTGGTATACATTACTCATCTCATCCTCCTTCTATCTGTATTTCCGATTATCAGTATAGTGGATATTCAGATTTTCGTCAACGACTAAAGGGATATTTACCCCGCTTACCGCTCTTCACTTTTTCTTATGTGGCTCTGAAGGTTCTTCCACAGTATCTGCAGGCCCATTTCATCCACCCATAGCCGGAGATACTCGACGTCCAGATCATCACCCAAGGTTTTGACGATCGCGGTGATATCCCGCAGATGCTTGGACTGCTGACTCATCCCGTAGTACATCAGCTTGTTGAGGATCAGGTCCTCTGGGGTGTGCAGGTACACGTCTCCCAACTCAGGTCCCAAATCAACCTGGATCCGCCGCTGGAAGGCCTCCGCCCGAAAGGAGTCCTCGTCCCGCACCAGATAGAGATCCGCTTTATACCCGGTGGCAGCGTGGACGACATTCAGAGGAACATCCCCCCGGTCGTCTTCCAAACGCGCCAGGATGATGTCCGGCGGAAGCTGCATGTCGCGTTTCTGGAACTCCCTTGACAGCTGCTCCACAGCCTCTTCAGGGATCCGGACCACAAGATCCAGATCACGTGTGGCACGCGGTTCCCCCCATGCCCAGGCTGCGACTGCGCCGCCAATCAGATAGGGAACTCCTCCCTCTCCCAAGGCCTCCAGGACAAGGTGCACGAAATCAAGGTATGCGAGGGATTCCTCAGCCATGACCAGCCTCCCGCTGCTGCTCCCGGAAACGGGTCACCCGGTGGGCCAGTTGGGTGATCGAAAAGCCCTGCTGCACCCGTTCGGCAGGACTGAGACGACGGGTGACCACGATCTGTTCGGGGTCGATCTCTTCCACGGCCCCTTTGATCTGCTGCTCCACGCGCTGGCTGATCTCCCCTTCCTCCCGCAGGTAGTATCCGGACTGGGCTTTTTTGCGGCTGTAGGCGACTTCATGACCAGCCGCGCGGAAGGCGTCTTTGACCACCCGCATATCCCGGTAGAAGACATCCTCCCAGGACGCTTCGCCGAAGCAGCCCTTCCCCAAGACTATCTCCACCCTTGCCATCAGATCCTCCCGAGTCAGATAGCGCTCCCGGGATAAAACGTCCGCCAATAGCTTCCTCCGCGCCGTAACACGATCGCGCTCGACGGCATCTTCCAGCAGTATACGATGAATAGGCTCCAGGTCTGTCTCCATACTTTGATTATAGCCAGGTAAATATGATATGTCAATCAGGTTTACATACCCATTGCCTTGGCTTCTCCTGGAGATGGGTGGGAACAAAATACCTGAATCCTGCTCTTCACCCTGAGAGAACACGACAAGGTTCTCTCTCAGGGTTTGTTCTTTCCCCCAGAAAGCCACCCTCCCCCACATCTTAACTATTTTTGTCAACAAGTTCTCAATACCATTCTCGTGCGTATTTCTGTAGAGATTGATCACTATTTTCTCCTTTTTAAAAACTGGGCAGAGTCATCCTCTTTCTGCAAGCTCATCCACGACCTGGCCTTGTAATACAGAAAGGAAAAATTAATGACGAAAAGCCCCGTCCAACTCATCACGGCTGCGGGGGGCGATCCAATCCGGGATTGATCTTCATGTAAGCAAGTGGTTTCAATCCCGGCAACGGGGTATTCAATTGTCTTACCGAACAGTGGAAACGTTTGCTTATTGCCTTAGGGATCCAGACCGGCCCACAGCGTTTCCCCTTGAAGGTCTTTCTTGCCCTTCCCCCACACCAAAACCTTTCCTATATCTCGATGGCCTCCTGCCGAACCCGGCGTAGAAAAGGGGTATCCCCATCCTCCCAGTTTTCCTGGTCAATAAACACACGGCTGATAGAGAGGTCGTACTTCAACGACAAATCGCTGCCAATTTCTCCCGTGCGGTCAATCTCAGCAGAATAGGATTCGATGCGGCCCAGCACAATCAACACATCGACATCCGACCCCACCTCTTCCTCGCCCCGGGCATAGGAGCCGTACAAATAGACGCCTACCAGGCGCTGGCTGTACATCCTGGCCATATGCTCTTTCATCTCCCCCATCAGGTCGTGAACACGTCCAGGTATTTCTCTCATGATCATAGACCGACGACGTTCAATTCCTTCTAAACCTCTTCACGGAGGACCTCGTTTGATCCCGCTCAACTCTCCTCAGCAGAACTGCCTGGAATGAATCGGTATCCCCCTGTTCCGGGGGCTGAAATTCCCCCTTCCAATACGCGTTTTGCGGCTCGTGGATCAATTCCTTCAAGATGGGTTCCCGTATATTCTCAAACCCATTTTCATATCCGCTTACCACGACAGGTGCATCCTGAGGAAACGTTTCCAGAATTTCAATTAACGCCTTCACGGTGTAGCGAAACATCTCATCCTTCTTCATCGGTCCTTCCTTCCATTAATATAGCCGACTTCAACAGAAAGAACGGTCCAGCAGGCAGCTCCAGTAAAGGGCGGTCACTTCTGTCCAGGCGATTTACATACCCACGTGCTGAGCGAGAAAAACCCTGGACGCAGCCGGCTGTGAGAGCCCCTCCAATTCAAATGTTAGATTGATTTGCCACTGTTCTCCGCTCCCCACACTTGTTCTCATTAGATCTATCCGTTCTCTTGCTCCTCTTTCTCCTTATCTTCAGATCTTGAATCCAGTAAGTCTTCTGTCAGCGAAGGGCCGTCTTTCAACATCCCGTGCAGCACCTCAGCTGGCCTTTCGGCAAGGGGAATCACAACGAACACGCCGTCATGGTCCACCAACTTGATTTGAACCCCCTTTTCCAGCCCATATCTCTCTCGAACGGTTTGGGGAAGTCGAATTCGTCCTCCGGAGAGAACCTTAACTCTTACCTCTCAAGTTTTTCTACCCCACGTGATCAAATAGACCTCAAGTATTTTGACCAATTTTTTGCGCAATATCGGCCATCACCCGCTTCCTTATCGCAGCAAAATCCTGGGGTCCTGAGACCTCGACACTGCCAGACATGTCCAAAAGGGTTTTTGTGATGGGCTTCAGAATAATCCGGTTTTCCGACACCGTGACAACGACATGGTCGCCAGCCTCCAGTCCGAGCTGCGCGCGAATGTCCTTGGGAATGGTCACTCGCCCTCCACTTCCCACCTTATTAAGTCTCATCTCATCCTCCCGTTCACACTCTCGCCGGGGTGTTCATAACCACCAACAGAGTGACCCATGGCTCTCACTCCTCCTCCACATGGATCCCGTATTCTTCCTCTAGAAGCTGGCCGCGGATCTCCCGCCCATCCTCCATCATTTCCTCAATCGTTATGCCTTTAGCTTTCAACACCTCACCGATCCGATCCAGAGCTTCCCTGGCCGCTTTCTCCTCCTGAGGGAGAATCAGCACACCTGCCTCAGTTTCCACAAATGCCACCAGATCGCCCGGCTCCAAGCCCCATTTTTTGCGAATCTCTATGGGTATTGTCACCTGGCCGTTTTGTTGGACTTTCGAAACCTTTGGGGACATATGCTTCCTCCGGATAAGGCCTTACACACAAAATTCATTGTTCGTTTAACGTGCCCCCATCAAGACCTATTACAAAGCTCTTTCTGATCAGGATATTTTAGCCTCACCACCCCAAAGCCTCATAAACCTCCGATTTTGAGACCGGCTCAGTCCGCTCACCTTCTTGAATGGCCTTTGTCATTGAAACGTCTTCCAATACCTCCAGAAATAGACCATAGAACTCATCGCGCTGTTCTTGAAGTACTTCCAGGACAGCCTGTTTGAATAACTCCATTAATCTGGCTTCTTTGTCCTCTGGAATATCCATCGTTCACCCTTCATCAAACTTGAGCTAATAGACACAATCGTTCGTCTCTGACGCAATCGTTCGTCTCTTCGGGATTAGAATTTTACCACTTCCATAAATCACAGACAGCAAAGGAGGCCCCTTAAACCCGCTGCATTTCAAGGCTGCCTGTTCCAAGAACTGGCCCCTCGTTTCTCTGGCAGCCTCCCCTCCTCTGAATATCTGTCTAGGAGAAAAGTCTACACCTGGAAATATCCCGCGCCCCTTGCTCAAGCAAGGATTGCCTACTTGCCGTCTTATCGTGACTGTCAACCCCCTCTCACACCTCACCATCCAATGAAAACCATTGCAGATTTGCAGAGAAAGTGTCAATTAGCCCTTGCTGTATTGACACTTATCGTGTAATATGACAATAGTTATTTAACTTATTGACATTTTTCACACTGCTATGGACCCCAAAGCGTTTACAGACAGCGCCCCAGGCCAGATCCTTCGCACCCAACACGGGTATTGGGCTTTCCACCCCACCCCGCTGCCCCCGGAGCTGGATTGGTCTGCCGATCTGATCGCGCTCCTTTCAGAGGCGGACCGCGCCATAACCCGGCTGGCTGAGCTTGGAAAGACCTTCCCTAACCCCCACGTGATGGTCAAGCCTTTCGTGCGCAGGGAAGCCGTCCTCTCCTCCAGGATTGAAGGCACCCAAACTACGCTGGAGGAACTGTATGCGTATGAGGCAGAGCAGCTATCTTTCCTGGAGTCCAGGGCAGACGCTCAGGAAGTCCACAACTACGTGCGCGCGCTGACCTATGGGTTGGAACGTCTGGACACACTGCCGGTGAGCAAGCGCTTGATGCGGAAACTCCACAAGCGGCTAATGGAAGGCGTGCGCGGAGAACGATCGAACCCGGGTGAATTTCGCCAAACCCAGAACTGGATTGGCCCTCCCGGCGCGACCCTTGACGCCGCAACCTACATTCCTCCTCCCCCGGACAGCATGCACGACGCACTGGACCAACTCGAGACCTTCATCCACTCGTCCTCCGATCTGGCACCGCTCATCCGTCTGGGCCTGATCCACTACCAGTTCGAAGCCATCCATCCCTTTCTGGATGGAAACGGCCGTGTGGGACGGCTTTTGATCACGCTCCTGCTTTGCGAATGGGACCTGCTGTCCCAGCCCTTGCTCTATCTGAGCGCTTTCTTCCACGCCTACCGACAGGAATATTACCGGCAATTGTTGACTGTAAGCCAACAGGGCGCGTGGACAGAATGGCTGCGGTTCTTCCTGACAGGCATCCGGTTCCAGTCGGTGGCTGCCAGGGACCGCGTCAAGGCCCTGATCGTTCTCCGGGAGAAATACCAGCGGAAGCTCCAGGAAGAACGGGCCTATGATCGTCTGATGGGGGTCATTGACTTCCTGCTTGGCCAACCCCTGGTCACCATCAGACAGGTGGAGGCCGGCATTCAGGCCAGCGACTATAAAGTGGCCCAGCGCTACGTGGAAAAGCTGGTCGCACACGGCATCTTGCGCGAGATCACCGGGAAAGCCAGGAACCGCGTTTATCGGGCGGATGAAATACTACAAACCATCCATCCCCGGGAATGAAAACCGAAATGCCCGGTGATTGTCCCGTATAGAAAAGAAGAGGTGCCACTTTGACATTGTGGTTTACATCCGATACGCATTTTGGACACGAAAACATCATCCAGTACTGCAGCCGACCTTTTTCATCCGCTCAGGAGATGGACGAGAAGCTGATTGAGTACTGGAATCATGCAGTCAAGCCAGACGAGACCATCTACCACCTGGGAGATTTCACGCTCGCCGGGGAAGACACGGCCAGGGTGTATTTTCAACGGCTGGATGGAAAGATTAACGTCGTTCCTGGAGGGCATGACTGGAAGTGGCTCAGGGGAGAGGAGTATTATTCACGCTCCGGTCATCGGGTCACGATCCTCCCCCCACTTCACACCATCAAAGTGACACAGTTGGACCATATTTCGACCCAACACATCGTGTTGTGCCATTACGCGATGCGCGTGTGGGACCGGTCGCATTACGGCAGCTGGCATCTGTATGGTCACTCCCACGGGAACCTTCCCCCGCTGGAGAACAGCCTTGATGTTGGCGTGGATAACTGGGGATACCAACCCCTGTCTCTCAAAGAGGTAGAAAATGAAATCACCGGATGAGCTGGGGGAGACGGGCACCTCAACTACTCATCCGAATCTACCACAGTACTATCCAACCGAACCTTAACTCAATAGCCCCCACCGGTCAAATTCTATACAGGATCTTCCGCCACCTTTTCAAGGCGAGCGATTAAACGCTTTGCTGCATACTGATAAGACCCCACCCAATTGGCGGTTATTCCCGTAAGCGTTCGGTGGCGTTTCCCCAAGATATCCAAATGTTCTAAGGGGTTCTCCCTGGCAGGCACATCCAGCTCCTCAGAGAAAACGTCGGGGAGGGTGCGCCAATCAGGAACCTTCTCTTTCAGTTGGTCTTCATGAACCTGCTGCAGGAAAACAGCTGCTGTATAAAACAATTTGAGGGTTACCTTCCCGGACTCGGTTAGACCGCTGAGCACATCAGGCACAAGCTCAGATAACTCAGGATGATACAAGAACAAATGGATCAGCATCCTCCGCAGCCGGGCATCATCATGTTCTGCAAGCCCGACCAGTAGTTGTTCCGCAGATATCTCTTCCTCAGCTGAGGCCAAGGATGATGATTCCGGAAAAGCATGGATGCCCAAATGGTGCAATGTATTCACAAGCCTTTCTGCTGACGGCATATTGAACCTCCACTTCGATCAAGTATCCCTTTCACCGTGGTGAAAAAACCCCTATAAAAACCTTCATGTTTCCGAAAAGTTCTCTCTGTCCAGCTCTGTAAAGACGGTGAGCTCTTCTTCGGTATCATATAGAGAGGAAAGATCTGCCGCAGCCTGTTCGAGTTCTTCTTCCTCTTTTCTCTCGAATTCTCGTTCAATGGCCTTCCGCACAAACTCTGACATCGACTGATCGTATTTTTCAGCGACCTCAGAAAGCTGGAGTACATGGAGTCACTGACCCAGATGCTCAGCCGCTGTGTTTTCCTTTCCTCACATACGCAGCACCTCCTGCTCTGGTCCATTCTCACTCATACTAATAATATAAGCTACCAGCAGCCCTTGACCCGCCTTTTCGTTACTCGTTTGCTTCATATTCAAACTCAAAACCCCCCTGCTCCAGCAGCTCATACAGCCTTTCCCGGGCCGGCTCCCACCCCACCTCGATGGCCATCTGATCCTTGGTTTATAAAGTTAGCGATTTATCTCTGACCCAACCTGGGAGCCCTTAAAACAAAACGCCCAAGGCGGAAATTCACCTTGGGCTTCAGGTACGTATGTATTTTTTCGATTACACTAAGCAGCGGCAATCAGCTGGTTTACAGTTCTCGTTTATCCTCCACATCAAGACCATATTCTTCCTCAAGAAGCTGACCACGAAGCTCCCGAGGTATTGTCACCCGTCCGTTTTGCTGGACTTTCGAAAACTTTGGCGCCATACGCATCCTCCGTGTAAGGTCATTCCCCCAAACTTCGATGTTTATAAACCCTTCTTCATGTTGAATTTATACTCACAACTCGCTTATTAAACTTGCTACAATAAACCTCAACTTGAACAATATATCGGCATCGTGTCAAGTTGGGATGGTTTCTTAGAGGTTTACTGTGCCTGTGCCCTACACAACTTCAGATAAAGCTGTTCATTTCCCCCTTGTCTTCTACCCTATTATTGCTCCATAGACCGGAGGATTTCTGCCTTTAAGGGCTCCAAGTCATTGTGCAGGATCTCCCACACGATATCGAGCTTGACATGATCGTAACCATGAGCAAGAATGTTCCTTGTTCCAATGATAGCGGACCAGGGTACGTCCGGATGTTTCTCCCGGAATTCTTTGGAGATCTTACCGACTGCCTCCCCTATGATGAGCAGGTTGTACAAAATCGCGTCTTGTGTTTTTTCATCCTTCCAGAACGTCTCTTTATCTTCAACAGCATATATTTCTATCCTGTCAATGGCGTCTAAAATATCCTTAAGCCGCTTTTCATCGTTCATAGAGCAACAGCCTCGGTTTCGATTGACCGCACAAATTCAACATCTCTCTCTTTGGAAAGGGCAAACGTAGGCACAACGTCTACCTCAACCCCGAGAAGTTGTTGGACTTCATATTGAAAGCCCCCTACACCAAGAGCAGATGCATCATCCTCCATCTCAATCAAAAAATCAATATCGCTTATTTGGTCATCCTCCGCACGCGCTACAGAACCAAATATATAGACTTTTTTGATCCCATATTTGGCGGCAATTTGGTCTATCTGCTTTTTATATTTACGGATCTCTTGAATATTCATAGCTTTTCCTCCAAATTATTATACTTCAAAGGACACATTTTCATAAATGCTTTCGGTTCTGAGAGGTCATGCTACGTGCCACTTGTATTCGACTGAATAGTCAACCTCCCCATATTCAATACTTTGAAGTACAGGGAACTATTCCTCAAGCTGTTCGCCGAACTCATACTCAAAACCTCCCTGCTCCAGCAGTGCATAAAGCCGCTTCCGGGCCGGCTCCCACCCCACCTCGGTGGCCATCTGGTTCAGATCTTTGCACCCGTCATACTCACCTTCAATGGGCCGACCGTGAGGCAGCTTCTCCTTCCAGCGCTGGATGGCCCGCTTGCTGGGCGCATCATCCTGGGAAAGAAAGCCCAGGTACTTCCGCTTTTTGAGCTCCTCCACCAGATGCCAGGCGATCCCCGTCCCGCAGGGTGAGGCACTGGGGACGCCCATCAGCAGCGCCGTGCAGGCATCCATGATCGACTCGTGGATGATGACCGGCTGCCGCTGGCTGAAGCGGCCCAGCCCCCACATCACCTTGGGCAGCCCGTTGAGGGTCAGGTATTTGGGGTTCTGGTGAGGGTCCTTCCTGCGCCCGATGATGCCCAGCACGCGCCCGTCCCGGTCCAGGTTCGGAAACGTGATCCGGCCCTTCATGAACTCCCACCGGCGCTCCTCTCCCCCTTTCCGGCTGATGTAGATCAGCCCCGCTTTGACCGCCAGCTTCCGGTACACGTCCTGGGGCAGCATGGAGAGCATCACCCCCAGGTTACCGTTGGCATACCCCAGCTTACGGGAGCGGATAAAGGACTCCGTGATCCCCCTGCCCTGCAGGTAGCTCATGACGTCGGGTTCCTGCAGCAGGTTCTGGTGATAGATTTGAGTGACGTGCCCCAGCAGGAAGAACACGTTCTGGGACAGTTCTGTCTTCTCTTCCTTCTTCGCTGTTTTGATTTTCTTGCGGGTAAAGTTTTTTCTCTCGAGGATCTCCAGGACTTCCTTGAACATGGCCCTGTCGCTCGCATTCCAGGCGTGGAGCCCAAAGGTCATCGCCCCCACGAAGTCAATGGCATCCCCGCCGGTGTAATCGTGGAAGCAGAACCACAGCCCCTGGGTGAGATCCACGCTGAACGAGGGCCGGCTTTCTTCATGAAAGGGGCAGAGCGTGTTGAATTGATCCCCGCCTTTTACCTCAACACCGTATTCTTCCAGCACTTCTCGCAAATCGGGTTTCTTTTCCATTGTGCCTCCTAGACGTGGACCACGCTTGTCTCCCGCATCCCGCGCAAAAAGGGACTGGGGGGGGCGCCGGGCACGGTCAGGGCCAAACGGTCTCTGGCTCTTGTCAGCCCCACATAGGCCAGGTTCTGCTCCGTCTGAGGGTCGTCCGAATCGACCGGGATGCGGCCGTCGACCCAACCGGGGATGATCACTCCCTGATATTCCATGCCCTTGCTTTTATGGATCGTAGACAGGGTCACCCCTTCCTCCGTGTACCGGACCCGCTCCACTTCCCCGCGCAAATAGTCCACAAAGCCCACCAGGGTGTCGAACTCCCCGGATAGGGAGACCAGCTCTTCGATCTCACCCGCGGCCTGGAACCACCCCTCTCTGAGAAGTGTATCACGCAGCGGAGCCAGCAGCCCCCTCACCACCTCCTCATTCCTTTGATCCCCATGTTTCCGGAGTGCGGTTTGATAGTGCGCGTGGCGCCGGAACATGCGCAGCGCCTTCTGCCGCTCCCGCCTGGCAAACTGGTCATCGCTGATCAGCCAGATAAGCTCATCCCAGGACACGCGCTCACCTCCAAGCAGGGAGCGCGTCATCATCCCCAAAGGAGGGCCCGGAAAGCCCATCGCGCTGTCCAGCGACCTGAGGTCGGTGGGAAACAGCGCCAGCTGCAGATGCGACAGGGCGCCGCAGACAACCTCACTGGCAAAGAACGACCCTGCTGCCAGGGGTACCTCGTAGTGAGTCAGCCCCCGCTTGAGATCGGCGTGGTCGCTGGAGCGGGTGAGGATGGCCATCTGCCCGGGGTCAATCCCCTTCCCCTCCCACTCGCGAACGATGCTGGAGAGGGTGTGCACCGTGCGGTCCGTGCTCTCCCGGGGGGATTTGTAGATCTTCACGGGGATCCCCAGAGAGTCTCTGGTGGGGATCATGCCCACCGCGTCCGGGCCCGCCAGGTGCGAGCTGCTGCGGACGATCTCCGGCGTAGAGCGGTAGTTTTTCCGCAGGGTGCGGATGGCCATCTCCTCCGGAAGTAAGTTCGATAGCTGTTCCCAGTCCGCGCCCCGAAAGGTGTAGATCTGCTGCGAGGGCGAGCTGTAGATCTCCAGCACGTCCAGAAAGGGTTCGATGAGCGGAAACTCCAGATAGGGGTTACAGTCCTGGGCCTCGTCAATCAGGACGGCTTCGTAGAGATGCTCCAAGCGGCTTCGCACCTGCGGGTTGCGCAGCTCCCAGCCCCCTCTCTCCAGGATGCGCGTGAAATCCATCAGCCCCCGCCTGTCCAGGAGGGCCAGATAACGCTCGGCGGCCTCCAGCACCTGCGGACGTATCGCTGACTCGGGGACGTTCAAGACCCGGATGCGGTCCAAGGCCTGCTTCACCTCTTCTTTCTCAAGAAAGTCGTGGTCCACCTGCTCGATGGCCAGCTCCACCAGGGGGTCCCGGTCGACGAGGATCTCCGGGGGCTCCTCACCCCGCATGCTGCACTCCAGGCGGATCAGCCAGTTGGCGAAGCCGTGGAAGGTGTGACCTTCTACCCGGCCGCCGGTCCGCTCGGTGATCAGCCCCGCCCCTCGCCTGGAGAAGGTGATGGCCAGGATCGAATAGGGGTTCATTCCCCCGGCGATCCAGGCGTTGATCTGGTCCGTCAGATCCTGGGTTTTTCCCGTCCCGGGACCTGCCAGGGTCACTCTAGTCATATGTTCCTCCTTTTGAGGGCGATTTAATACCCAAAAGCCCTGTTTCGAAATCGAAACAGGGCTTTTCGGTCAGAAAGATGGCGATCTGAACCTTAATTCAATCAGCAATTCTGGCTCTTATGAACCTTTACGCTCTCACTGCTTACAGCCACTCGATGGACAACCTCTCCTCCAGCATCTTGAACTCAGGATCCCCTGTTACCAGCACAAAGTCTGTCATTTCAGCAAGGGCAGCCGCAAAGGTATCTGCATAGGCTATCCGATAACCGGCTTTATAATCAGCCGCTTTCAGGGAAAGCTTTTGACCTGCATCGACAAACTCCACGTTCGATGCTTCCAGGTTTGCCAGGATCTGATGTACTTTGGATTTGTCCCACCGGCGCTGTACCGTATATGCCACCTCTCCTAGATTCACCCAGGTCATCATCACTTGGGCTGTTCCCTTTTTGGATTCATTCAGGATTTCACCCACCCGGTCATGCCCTCGTTCTTTCTGTAATAACGCCAGAATCGCGAAGCTGTCCAATACATATTGATTACTCAAGGGCAGCCTCCTCTTTGGCCTTATCACGTGCTCGCTCAGCCAGTAAATCTTCCGTAAGAGAAGGACCCGATTCAAGCATCCCATGCAGCGCTTCAACGGGGTCATCAGGTTGAGGAATGACAGCCAGAACACCTCCGTAAGCCACCACTTTTACATGGGTTCCAGGTTCTAACCCAAATTCGTCGCGCAGGGGTTTGGGAATCACAACCCACCCCTTTGAAGACACTTTTGTTGTCGTCATGGGTACCTCCGTATTCTTTTCACGTTTCCACACCCTCCCTAGGTATTACAATATACCACATTTGTATTACTTTTACAATCTAAGTATGTATTTCATTATTTTTATATAACTATTGTTGTCTGTTTTATATCTTTTATACCACTTCCTCCGATAAATCGCCGATATTCCGCCGTTATCGAGATGTTTTCCTCCATCATCAACTCGAAAAGGGGGGAATCGATTGGGATAGGTTCCCTTTATATGGCAAAGGGAAGGGACCTGGGCAGAGCCGATACTTCCAGGAAAACACAGATTTGGTGCAGCGGTCGATCGTGTGCCAAAACCGTTCCTGCATCGGGAGTTCAGGACTCCTTTGTTCTCACAGCTGACGGTCACACAATTCCCTCACTCATCGCTTTTCCCTTCCCATCATCCCCAACCAGTGGCGGAAGACCTCTTCGAACGCCACGCGCAGGCTGCCCCGATCGTCCAAGCGCATGGCCGAGATCACCCGGTCGGAGAACTGCTTCCAGTGCGGGTTGGAAGCAAATAGCAGCAGGGACACCAGGCTGACCCCCCACCCTCCTCCCGGGCCGCCTTCATCAGCGCCAGCGTGATGGGCCTCCAGGAACGACCGGCAGAGTTTGGTGGAGCCGCTGATGCGTTAGGTGAAAACAGGGGGCTCAACCCCAGGCTCTCTTCCATCTCGTAATGCTTGAGCTTCCATCTACATCGACCCATGATACGAGCCAGGGCGAAGATGATGAAATTGAACGCCACAGGATCCTTGAGAGACGGAAGGCCGTGATGTACAAGGAAACAGGGGGCATAGAGTCCTCCTTTCCATGGGCACTAAGACGTGGGTTTAGGATGGTTAACAGAAAAACCCCCGGCAGGAGATTAGCCAGGGGTGATTTTGTGACCTAGGTTGAGATCGGGAATACACTCAGGTCATTCTGTGCAGGTTTAGTTAGAGAGGATGTTTTCCTCAAGGCGAGATTTGGATTGCATCAGGGAAAAATTCGTGAGTGCGAACATCACAGCATGTGAGTCCATTACCTTCCCATCCGACCAGACAACGTTTACTTTCTGGATCATTGGAAAGAGGTTATCAATCCACCGTGCAGGATATTTCCTCCTCGCTGCCTTCGCACCCAACTCATGATAGGAGTACCCGGTACTCTTCTGAAAGACTGTATTTCCGTCCCCGGCGGGACGGATCCGCGACTTCCAGCCAGCCATCCTCCACCCACCTGGAAAGTAAGGTTCTGGACCGGCGGACCGAAATACCGAGCAGGCCAGCCACTTCTTTGGATTTTATCAAGTCCTGGGTGGCAAAAAGCCCTAAAACTCTGCGAGCGCGATGGTCAAGCGAACGCAGCAACCTCATGGCTTCCTGATCAGCTTTCTCTTCGGTCATTTTCTCCCTTACCTGTTCGGCCACCCGCTCAAACACCACCGCCATCCCTTCCAGAAAGTATTCCAACCAGGAAGTAATCTCTGCTTCATTGCGGCCAAAGTAGTAATTGTGGTGAGGATGGGTCACCAGAGCATCATAGTAACTTTGAAGATCATCAGCATAAAATTCTTCCAGGGAATAGAATTTTCCCAGATCATACCCTCCCTGATATAAGATCCAGGTTGTAAGCATTCGCCCTGTTCTTCCATTTCCGTCAAAGAATGGATGGATGGTTTCAAACTGGTAATGAGCTACACCGGCTATTACCGGGATTGGCAGCTCATCGCGGCTATTATGAACCCAAGACACAAGCTCCTTCATCAGTTCCGGCACATCCTCTGCTTCAGGCGGCATATAGACGATATCTCCCCCTTCCCCGCGGATCACATTCTGCCCATCCCGGTAAGGAGTAGGTTTAGCACGCCTGCCAGAATACAGAATAGCGTGCAGTTTTCTGATCCTTCTCTCCGTGATTTCCTGTCCCCCTTCGACCCAATTTTCCATCTGCTGTAGTGCCTGATAGTAGTGCTCCACTTCCTTAACATCACGTTCTCTGCCAGGAAACTTCCTGCCCTGCTTAACCACAGTTTCTGTTTCTTTCAGCGTCAGCCGGTTCCCCTCAATCAGCGTGGAGTAATGGGTTGACCGGATATCGGCCTGGATCCGCAGTACCTCCGTTATGGCTGGCGGCAGAACAGTCAGGCGCACCGTCTCACGAACCCTTTCTATGGTCTGCAGGTGTTTGACGATTTTGGGCGTCAATTCATATTTGTAACTCATGCTCATATTATATCACCTCCTCCGATAAACCGCCGATAAACCGCCGTTATCAGAGAGATTACCCTATTAATGACGATTAAGCAGGAGGAAATCACCCGGAAAAGGCTAGTTTCGGATCAAAAGTGAAGGAAGCCTGGACAGTGTCAGACGCCAGATTGAGGACCGATAGGTTATGGTATTCAGGTTGGATGATTTCCCGCCTTCGTTATGATCCATAGACGCAGGGATACAGGGATTACAAGCTCCTCGCTGCTAAAGATACTTCAATCTAAGTTTGGGAAGGGTGAACAGAAACGCCACCAGGAAAGCAACGCTCTGGGATAGAGGTCTTTTCTGTATAAAAATCACTCTCCAGAGGATTTCAGACCCTTTTGGTGGGACAGTTTCTGCTCCCATATCTGACAGTTAAAAAAGGCCATTGGTCATTGGTTTTCTTCCCCTATCAACAATTACCATCGCCTGAACACCTCCTCGAAGGCCATGCGCAGGCTGCCCCGATCATCCAGCCGCATGGCCGAAACCACCCGGTCTGAGAACTGCTCACAGTGCGGGTTGGAGGCAAAGAGCAGTAGGGACACCAGGCTGACCCCCACGTCTTCACGGACTCTTTCCAGTTCTCTCAAAAAGGGCTCCGGGGGCTCCCTGAACTTCCCGTCCGTCAGGAACAGGACGTCCGCCTTCTGCAGGGAGTCATCATCCCGGATGATCTCTAGGGCTTCCTCAAGAGGAGCGTAAGGTTCGGTGCCGCCCCAGTAGCCGAACTGGATCAAGTCCAGCAGCTGCCCCGGTGTGGGATCGGGACCGAGGTCGAAGACCCGGAACTCCCCATCCCCGGAGAACGGGATAGCCACGAAGCGCCGTTCCTCTTCCCGGGCCGCCTTCATCAGCGCCAGGGTGACCGCCGCCAGGATCGACCGGTAGGGTTTGATCGAACCTGACGTGTCGTAGACGAAGACGAAGGGGCCTTTGCCCAGCTCATCCTCGCCCTCATAGTGCTTGAGCAGCACATCGCCATCGATGGCCCGGGCGAAAAAGCTCAAGCGGATTTCCTCCACATCCGACGCCAACCCGATGATTTCTTGATCTGCTAAACGCTCCAGGTCCAGGGGCCCCCGCTCGTAGTGGGTGAAGTAGTGGAGACCGGAGGACACATCTTCCCGGACGCTTTCCGCCATGGCCTCCACCCATCCCAGGGCATCCAGCAGCCCCTGCAACCCCTCATGGGTTTTGATCTGTTCAGCAAGGGCCACGATCCCGTCCAGGTTCGCCATCCCCCCGCCCGGGCCGGCTTCGTTCCCCCAGCCGAAACCGAAGGCATCGGCGGCCTGTTTGGCTTCCTTCAGCTCCTCCTGTGCAGCCTGCGCTGAAGCCCAGGCCGAGGCCGTCATCTGTGCAGGGGACTCCCCCATCGCGTCCAGGGCCTCCTGCTGGGTTTGAGAGACTTGCTCCTTGAGGGCGTCCAGCTCTTCCTGCGGGACCTTCATCCCGGCGGATGCTTTGGCCTGCGCGTCATCGAGCTCCTTTTGGGCCTTTTGATGTTCCTGCAGGGCTTCCCTGACCTCGTCAGGAAGGTTGGACAAAAACTCCCTGGCGATGTGGCTGGTGGCCAGGGCGCTGCCCATGGTGTCCCCCCGGGTCTTCTCCTGCAGCTCTGTCCATTCTTCGGATCCGGACAGGTGGTGGAAGACCTCCGTGGAGACGAGATCCTCATCACGACCCTGGAAGCGGGCCATCCTATCGTGCAGGCCGACAAAGGTGTCGCGCATGATCTCCCCGATCTTCTGGTAGTCTTCTGAAAGATTCCCCGCAGAGCTACGGATGAAGGGCTGCTCTGTGACTTCCCCGGCCCAGGCTTGTTCGGAAAACTGGAAAGGTTTGTCCCACACGGACGGCAGCATCTCACCCCAGGCCAGCGGGGCCAGGTGGTCGCCGAAAAATTCTTGATACATAGTTTGTTTCTCCTTATATCTTCTAGCCGGAAAACTCTGACGCTTTGTCAATCAGGTCCGAACTCAGGTTCTGGATCTCAACCAGGAGGCGCTCTTTTTTCTCCACGTTGGCGCCGTTTTTGATCGTTTCAAGCTGCTTGCGGTAGGCATTGAGGCCGGTCTGCAGATCCATGATCTTGGACAGCACCTCCGGCGTGTCCGCCTTGAGCTTGGCCAGCTCCTGGCTCACCCTTTCCACCGTCGCTTCCGCCTGCACCAGGACGGCCTTTTCGGGATCGGAGCTGGCACCCACGATCTTCTGCACCTTTTCCCGATCGTCCGGATCGACCCACAGGAGGTAGGCGACGGTGTACAGGTCCCGCATCTCGGGCCTGGTCCGACCCTCCAGCAGCGCCTCGGCCACGATGGCCCGCGCCCAGCGCACAAAGCGCCGGGGGCTAACTTCCAGGCCCTTGCGCTTCATTTCCGCGTAAATGGCCCCCATCTTTTCCTTGATCTCCCGTGGCAGGTGCAGGGCCTGGTGGTCCACCCAGCCCTGGATGAGCTGGACCTCTTCGGGATTGAGCTGCGGTTGGATCGGTTTCCGCCCCCCGGCCGCATCCAGCAGCGCTTCGTAGTCCCCCGGGTACTTGACCCGCATCCGGTATTGCAGCCTGTCCCAGCTGGCGTTGCGGGGATGGGGATCCACCACCTCATTGGCGGCCGCGATCCCCAATAGCAGGGGGATATTTTTGGGGCCCTTTGTAGTTGTGACCATCTTCTCTTCCATGGCACCCAAAAGCTGGTTGTGGACCACGTGGGATGCTTTGTCCCACTCATCAAAGAGGGCGATATGGGCCGTGGCCACCCGGCTCCAGGACCGCTCCCACCGGTCCTTCTTCATGGCCGCCAGGGAGGGCGGGCCGAAGAGGTCGTTTTTCCCCGTGTCCGGGCCCAGGTTGAGGGAGAAAAACTCCCCCTCAATGCCCTCCGCCAGCAGGCGGGCCATGGTGGACTTGGCCGCCCCGGGGAGCGACCACAGGAACACGTTCCCGCCGGAGAGCAGCCCCAGCCCCAGGAGATGGACGGCTTCCGCCATCCCTACCAGCTGGGCGGAGATCTCATCCAGGAGCTTTGAAACCTCCTCCCCCACCTGCACCGGTTCAATTTCCGCCCCGCCCTGGGGGGGAGCTCCTACCAGGGACGCATGGCCGTGGGCCAAGATCATCTGGGCCTTCTGGTTTTCCGTCGTGATCACGCCGTTGTGCGTTTGCATGTACTTCATGGAATTCCATCCTTTCCTAAAAACACGAGCCCCCAGCCAGACACAGCCGGGGGAGCCATTGTGCATGAATATTCAGTTGTCGTTTCCGGTTCTCTAAAACCCCAGTTCTTGGATCGATTCCTCCGCGCTCTGCGAGCTGGATACGCTCCCCTGTTTGAACACTTTTTCCAGCTGGTAGAAATCCCGCACGCGGACCGTGACGGGGATGGGCACGCCCCAGCCCATGATCACCGCCTCCTGTTTGGGCGCCAGCCGCGCCAGCTGTTCACTGAGGCCGCGGTCCGAGATGCCGGCCAGGGTGCCGCGGATGTCGCTTCGGTCCCGATGAGGAACCAGCTCCGCGGCACCCAAAGGCGGGTTTTTCACAAGGAAAGCCTATACAGGCCAGATATCGCAGAGCCTTATGGATTTCTGTGACAATCGCGCCTTGACTAACTAGATATATTTCATTAATTCTCCTCGACAAAATACGCCCTTGATAAATACCTGAGGGTTGAATACGCCTCACGAACAATTCAAAACTTGGTTACCAGATCACACACCTCCTTTACCTTCCAACTAAAGGAAAAGCTTGACAGATTATTTATCATATGATATATTTATCACCAATTGAGTATGTCTTATGATATATCATGATAAGGAGCCGAGACATGTATACCCATACTCTCTTAGTATCTAAGGGGCAGCTTCATGAGGCGTTATATGGTAGAAAGCTTTTTAGAGGACTTTTGGAAACTACTTGATGATCAAAATTTCCTACTAAAGCGGCGGCAGGATCAAAAAAAACAAGAGAACCCTAACCGCCCTTGGGTACAACCAAAAAGCCGTTCAACAAGAACTGAAAACCTTAACAATCGAAAATTTCTGCAAGGGACCTGAAGAAAACGAGGCTTACCTAGGCTACATTATGGTTTTTGGTAAGCAGGTCTGCGGTCGGGAAGTTTACATAAAGCTGGCCCTCACAGATGAATCCGGCGTGACCCCACAAGCAACTTGCATCTCGTTTCACTTTGCTGAGCACCCAATCACCTATCCTTTCGGATGAGGAAAAAATGAATACAAAGAATTGCCCGAAATGCAATACGAAAAACAGTATTGTATCCATTACCCTGCCTGAGGAATATGAAATCCGGGATGACACCATTCAGATTGAGACCAACCTTCTCCGGTGTAATGAATGCGGGGAAGAGTTCTACTCACCAGAACATGACCCATTTGATGCTGCCTACCGGATCTACCGCAGCCGCCATAACATGGTGCAACCTGAAGAATTTAAAGCATTCAGAGAACGTTATACCCTTACTCAGCAAGAGCTGAGCGATCTACTGGGCTGGGGCGGCGCGACGATCAGCCGGTATGAAAACGGCGCCCTTCAAGATGAGGCCCATGATAAAACTATGCGGCTTGCCATGGATCCAAGCAACCTCAAGAAGCTGATATTAGAAAATTCGTCATCTTTAGATCCCGAGAAAGCTGAAGAGATTCTGAAACAGATCAATAAAGAAATCAAACAGAGCGAAAAGGAAAACTCTTTTTGTGATTTTGACGAAATAGGAGAATATGTTCCTAGTGAATACAGCGGGAATCAGCCTCTGGATATCATCAAGCTTTTTAACGCAATTCAATTCATGTGCATGAACGAGGGTGAGTTAAAAACCAAACTCAATAAGTTGCTTTTCTACTCTGATTTTCTCCATTTCAAAGAGTATGGTAAATCAATTACGGGAGCAAAATACGCTCGCTTGCCTTATGGGCCTGTAATTGATAATTACGAGTTTTTCTTGGGTGTCATGATTCACAAACAGCGTTTGTCTGTTGAAGAAAAGATGTTTGGGAATTATCCTGGTGAAGTGTATATACCCAAAGAGAATCCTTCTATTGAGGTCTTCAAAGCTGAGGAAATCCATACATTGGCAAAGGTAAAGAGTTATTTCGAGGATTTCTCTGCCATAATGATTAAAGATAGGGCTCATCAGGAAAAAGGTTATCGAGAAACTGAGGACTCTCAGCCGATCTCTTATCGTTACGCAGCTGATATTGTATTGGACTAACCCCGCTCATAGAGGTGACTAATGGGAAAAAGAAAATCACACCATCTGGTTCCGAATCCCCATGGTGGATGGGATGTTAAAAAGGGTGGCGGAAAAAGATCCATAAAACACTTTGATACGAAAAAGCCAGCGGAAAAATTCGGCCGAAATGTCAGCCGCAACCAGAAGTCGGAGTTTGTTATTCACGGAAAGGATGGGACGATTCAGCGGTCCGATAGCTATGGAAAGGACCCATACCCACCTAGGGGTTAACTAAAATCGAAGAGTAGATTAACAACCTGTTCTTCAGGGAGAGAATTATTATGAGGAAATTTAACCGAATGGTTTGGGTGATTACTGCTCTGGGGATCTACCTACTTAGTTTGGATACCATACCGTCTCCAGAAGCGAAATTCTATGCCGTTTTGCTTGCACCTGTTTTTGCCCTCCCTCTCCCCATTACATTGTCCTTGCTCCAGAAGGAGATGCTGCGCCTTCGATAACCTCTTTCGAACCACTTAA
Source organism: Anaerolineales bacterium (assembly GCA_046483045.1). Classification (GTDB taxonomy): domain Bacteria; phylum Chloroflexota; class Anaerolineae; order Anaerolineales; family UBA11858; genus B10-G9. Next base: position 21,361 of record JAWODY010000038.1, read on the forward strand.
TCAAATATATCTAAGCTGTATCCTGCCTCTCCTTTAGTAATATTTCAAGTGGCAGAGGCAGGATTATCAAATATACTGCACGCGTCTAAAATCCCAGCTCCCTTATCGATTCCTCCGCGCTCTGCGAGCCGGATACGCTTTTCTGCTTGAAATCCCTTTCCAGCTGGTAGAAATCTCTCACTTTTACCGTGACCGGGATGGGCACACCCCAGCCCATGATCACCGCCCCCTGCTTGGGCGCCAGGCGTGCCAGCTGTTCACTCAGTCCCCGGTCAGAGATGCCCGCCAACGTGCCGCGGATGTCGCTTCGGTCCCCCAGCCAGCCTGAGATGCGCGTCCCGATCTGGGACATGACATCCGGGACAATTTCGCTCGGGCGCTGGTCGATCACGCCCAGGGTGACCCCGAACTTGCGCATTTCCCGGGCCAGGATCCCGAACGTGGTTTGCCTTGCCACCTCGGGGTTGAGGAGTAGGGTAAGAGTGAAGCGTCATTACCTGAGATTTCTCTCAGGCGATTTCTTCACTCTCCCCTCCGAACCGGACGTGCACCTTTTGGCGCATCCGGCTCTCCATGTAATCTTTTCGAGAAGAAGTAAATTAGGCCACTTCAGAATTCATGGATTTCTTTCCATGAACCCGATTGTGGCATTGACCGCATAAAGTTGTTAGGTTATCTAGATTTTCAGCTCCAGGCGTTCCAGCCTTCAGACCCACATGGTGAATATGAAGATTGTTGCGCCTTCCACATACCGTACATCTGTATTTGTCCCGTCTGAGCACAGCTCGTCTGGTAGCTTGCCATCCCGCCCCATAACCACCTACAATTGGTGGCATGATTTGTTCCGGCACATCGCTTTT
>JAWODY010000055.1:0-10350 GCA_046483045.1 Anaerolineales bacterium
ATCCCCCTGGCGGCCCGGATCTTCGCTGTGGTGGATGTCTGGGACGCGCTGCGCTCCGGACGCCCGTACCGCGAAGCGTGGTCGGATGAAAAAGCGCTGGAGCACATCAAAGAGGAATCCGGTAAGCATTTTGACCCCAAAGTAGTGGAGACTTTTTTAGAGATTGTAAAACACTGAGAAATCGGGAGCGCGGCAAGGGAAGGTTGGCGAGCTTGTGGGCTTATGATGTGAGAATCAAAAAACCCGTATTCGAGAAGAATACGGGTTTTTAATCCTCGTATTATTGGAATTTTATCTATGGAACGGGAGTGGGGGTAGGCACATCCGGGCAGCCGACGTCTCCATCAGTGGTCCAATAGTATGTATAAGAGGTGGGGAGATCTCGAAGATACGTAGCGAATTCGACATCCCCTGAATTGATCACAGCTGCGGAAGCTTCTGCTCGAGCTGATGCAATCTCGTTGCTGGTGTTTTCCGCAAGGTAAATGTCCGCTGCAGACTGCACCACGCCGCATTCTGCGACCTTCACGGTGTCCTCTGCGTCCGATCCCACCCCAGAGAGGGTCAACGTGACGACACCGAAGAGCACGGCCAGGATGGCGATGGTGACCAGAAGCTCAACGAGGGTAAATCCGCCTTCTTCTTTGATCAGGTTTTTTAACATGTGGTTTTTGCCTCCTTATAAGCAAATAAGTACTTAAAAAAGATCCGTTTGTTTATGTAGCCTTATTAAAACAAATTGTTTTTCCCATCACCTTACAGCGAGCTTACAATCCCACCCTGTTTATTGCCCCAGCCTGGTCCGGAGTGCTTTTTCATCATTCGCGTTGCCTAAAGCTGTATCCAGCGAGATCAAGCCTTCCTGGTAACGTTTGTACAGGGAATGTTCCAGGGTTTGCATACCCTGCTTGAGGTTAGTCTGGATCACATTCAACATTTGATGCGTTTTTCCTTCCCGGATTAAATTGCGGATAGCTCGATTGGCGAGCATGATTTCCATCACCGGGACTCGGTCATTTTTATCCAGGCGGGGTAGCAGCCGCTGGGCCAGCACAGCTTGCAGGGTCAGCGAAAGCTGCATGCGGATTTGACCCTGCTGGTGGTGTGGGAAAGTGTCCACGATACGGTCGATCGTCTGGGGGGAGTTGTTGGTGTGCAGGGTGGATAACACCAGGTGCCCGGTCTCGGCAGCGGTAAGGCAGGCGGCCATCGTTTTTCGGTCCCGCATCTCGCCTACCAGGATGACATCTGGATCCTGGCGCAGGGCCTGTGTGGCAGCGGCCGCAAAAGACTGCGTGTCAGCACCCAGCTCCCGCTGGGTGATGAAAGACCGCTTGTCCTTGTACAGATATTCAATGGGATCTTCCACAGTGACAATGCGCCGGGCTTCCCTTTCATTGAGGTGTTGGATCATGGAGGCCAGAGTGGTGGATTTTCCGCTTCCGGTGGGCCCTGTGACCAGGATCAAACCCTGATTTTTCAGCGCTAATTCTTTGCAGATAGGGGGCAGACCGAGTTCATCGATGTGGGGGATGCGCATGGCAACCCTGCGAAATGCCAGGCAGATCTCCCCTCTCTGCAGGCTGGCGTTGACGCGAAAGCGCAGGTCGGAGTCGGTCTGGAAAGAGAAGTCCAGTTCGTAGGTCTCTTGAAAGGATTCTTGCTGTTCCCGGGTTGTGATCGCCTGAAACGTCGCTTCAAGTTCTTTAGCGGAAGGGGGGCTTGATCCCTCGAGGGGGACCAGTTTGCCATGTACGCGCAGGGTGGGAACAGCACCAGGTTTGAGGTGCAGGTCGGAGGCGTCTTTTTGTTCCATGATTTTGAAAAGTTTGAGGATGTTCATATGCCGATCCTCCTTAACCACCATTTCAGAATAATATCTCCATATAATAATGTAATCATGCCCCCGAATGCCAGAAACGGCCCGAAGGCAATCGGGTCTTTGAGGGTTATCTCATCCAAAAGAAGGAGGACCCCGGCGATCAACCCGCCGGCGACAAAAGCCAGGAAAAGGGTCAGGATGATACCTGGGTACCCGGTGATGAGTCCGATGAAAAGGGCCAATTTGACATCTCCCATCCCCATAGACCCGGTGGAAAGGAGGGCAATCAGGAACAGGATGCCAAATCCGACAAGCCCTCCCAGGACATAGGTCCACGGCGTGTGGAAATGGAAAAGAGGGATGAATAAAAGGGCGATCACGATGGCCGGGTAACTGATGCTGTTCAGGACGCGTTGATGTTCCATGTCAATCGTGCCTAAAAGAATCAGAAACAAAGAATAAAAGCTGGTCAGGAAAGTATCCCAGCTCCAACCAAAGCGCTGCCAGATTAAAACGAAGAGCACACTTGTGCCGATTTCCACCCACAGGACGCGGAGAGGGATTTTCTCTTCGCAGGTGCGGCATCGGCCGCCTAACATCAGGTAACTGAAAATGGGGATGAGTTCAAAGGGGCGGAGAGTACGCTGGCAGTGTGGGCAGTGCGAGGGAGGGGAAACAACCGATTCTTCCCGGGGGAGGCGATCGATGCACACGTTTAAAAAGCTTCCCACCACGGCCCCTAATAATCCATAGATGATGGGGAAAATATTCATCTTAATACTTTTAGAGCTAACCCTATGTTGACCGCGTATTCCGCGAGGGGGAGTATCTTTTGGGTTTCCAGATTCGGCTTCAGGACTTGAAGGGGGTAGGAGGTCCTTTCCTGGAGTCGGTCTCTGAGGGGGGAACTGTTGGTCAGTCTGTCGGCCAGGCGGAGGAAATTAAACATGGTTCCTGTGGTGTACAGCGGGGTGTTTTCTGGAAGCCGGTTTTCCTTGTTGCTTTCATTGTAAAATTTTGTCGTCCGCGCCAATTCTTGGCTGAGCAAGTCCAGCTTGGCTTCTGCTGTGAGATCTCCGGATTCCAGGGGCACCGTGCGAACGATGACAGGCAGGCCATCAACGACGATGATCACCGCCATGCTGTACTCTTCTAAATTGATGATGAGTGAGTTTACCTGATTCACTGCCCGGATGAGAGCCAGGGGTTTTGTGTCCATAACTTTTGGTTTCAGGTTGGCCATCGCCAGCGTTTCTACCTGGCTGTCGGTGATTTCTTTGGGTATGGCCAGCACATACACCTTCAGCTTCTCCTGGGTGCGTTTGACAATTTGCCAGGAAATGTCCACCTCATCTATGGGTAAGGCAAATTCTTGTTTCGCTTTGCGCTGCACTGTTTCATCGAGCAAGTTCTCGTCAATCGCCGGGAGGCTGAGCAGACGGTGGATGGACCGCTGGTCTGTAATCCCGGTGATCAGGTTGCGGGTAGAGGCCTTCGTTTTTTCTAATAGCAAAGTCACTTTCTTACTTACTTCCTTGGGGAGGTGGATGACGCCCTGGCTCATCTGATCTTGGGGGAGAGATACGTTTTCCCAGGCAGTGACCTTGCGTCCGCTTAATGTCAGACAGCGGATGGTATTGCCTTCGAAGTTTAGCGTGGTGGTTTTTTTGTTAAACAACTCTTTTGTGAATTCCCGTGGTTTGATATTCATATGATTTATGGGATTTGAAGGATCTGGGCGTTTAATTCGCATCTTTCTTGGGCGGGGGTGATGCGGATGTCTTGAATAGAGATAGTTTGTGACCCGACCTGTTCCATGTTCTCGATAAAGGTGATACAGGTATTTGGATCTCCTTTCAGAAGCATTTGATACTTGGTGGCCTGGATCGGGTCCCGCGACGTTTCCAGGGTTTCCTGGCTTTGTTGGGAAATCTCAAGTAGGATGACTTGACTGCGGAGCGCAATTTCCTGGGCTTGCTGGTAAAGGGGGAATGGCTTCCCAGGCTCAGGAAAGGCGTTTTCTAATTCCTGAACTTCACTTTGGGCTTCAGATAGGGTTTCTTCAAGTTCTGTGATCCGGGTCAGATCGGCTTGTTTGCGCTCTGAGAAATTAGCCTCAATCGCGGAGATGTCCTCTTGGAGAGTGGCAACAGCGTTATTTCTCTGTATCGCAGCTCCCACCAGGATCACAAGGGATAGGGCAGTGATGACGCTCCCTAAGACGGCAATCCGAAATGGCGTGAACTTGAAGGTATCTTTAGCGGTCATGGTTGGTTGGCCTCCCCGGGTGTGTAAACCGTGATCTGGAACGAATAAGAGGAGGATGTGCTCGTCCCTACAGGAGAGGGTATTTCTGAGGTGTTTTCTTCAGAGACGAGGACAATGGAATGGATTTGCGCTCCGGAGAAACCGCTCCCGTTTTCCAGGTTTTCTTTGAAACCCAACACGTGTTGGTAGCGGGTTGATGAGCCATTTATTTCGATGCGGTTTGTGTTTTGATTGAGGTTTCCGATCTCTACTCCCGGGGGAGTGCTTTCCAGGACGGTGGATATAAGTGAACTCCATTTTGTCCGGTCATATTGGGTTTCATTGAGGACAGATTTAATAGATTCTGCTTGCTGGTTAGCTTCCTCAATCTGTGCTTCTAAGCTGTCCAGACGGTCCCCAACCGGTTGGTAGTTCTCGACTTCGGATTTAAGTTGGGTAAAGGCGGTCCGTTGCCTGGCATATTCCTGCTGGATGTTCCAAAAACTTTTCCCTGCCGGATAAAGCAAGCCGAGCAAGATGGCCCATAAAAGAAAAGCCCCTGCTGTCAAAAGCCTGGTTTTTCTTTTCCGGTGCCTTTCTGGGAGGACATTGAGGTCCACCATGTTTTTCTGTGAAGATGTGTTTTCAACCTTGGTCATATGTTCGTCCTGTGCTTGTTTTGTTATTCAATGTCCCAAAATATGATGGCGTTGGTTGATCCTTCAATTTCGATCCGGGAGGAAGTGGTAATATTTCCAGCTTGGGAGGAAATATCATACTGGGGGGGTGTGACATTAAATTCCCAAAAATCAGTGCTGCCCCCACCCCGGAGAGCAAAACCACCTTCGTGATTCGTGAACACAAGGCTTCCGCCATCGTTCACCCCTGCGGGTGTGGGTGTGAGCACAACCCAGCTATTCATTGTAACATCATATCGCCAAAATCCTGTGTTACCTCCACCTTGGAGAGCATAGACATAAATTCCACTGTGATAAACCAGCGACCCCCCTCCTTTCACAGTGCCAGGGGCATTGGCGAGAGCATTCCAGGAATCTAAGGAGAGGTCGTATTCCCAAAAGCCGTTATCATTACCTTGAAATGCGAACAAAGTGTCATTGTCATATGCGGTTAAAGCGATCCCTTCACCCACGTTGCTGGGTATGTCGGGCAAGGTGTCCCAGGTGGAGTTGTTTGCGTCATAGGCCCAGAAATCAACATTGTTACCTTGTCCGCCCAGGATGTAAATTTTCCCATTGATCCCTACCATATCGATGTTCTTTCCAAGTTTGCCTGGTGTATCCTCTATCCAATTGTCCCATTGACCATTTGTGAGATTAAAACGATAAAGCTCACCTCTGTTCCCTTTCCCTTTTTCAAAAATGCCATAAATGTAATTCCCCCCTGGGAAAGCCAGATTTCCCTGGCTTTTAACATCTATGGGAGTATCGGGCAGCGCTGTCCAGCTCTGGGTGGACAGTTGGAAGCAGTAAAATCCTTTGTTGGTCTTTCCCTGGAGTGCATAAACGCAGTCTCCCCCCGTGTATATTAAATCCGCCCCGTTATTAATGGAGGCCGGATGGGGCTGCCTGAGATACCAGGAACCAAAGGGCAGCGCGGTCACTTCCACGGCAGGGTTGAAACCGTTGATCGTTTCCGGAAATGTCAGGGCCTGAGCGGTCCCTTGATTGTTATCCACTTGATTGCGAAACGCTGTATCGTTGAGAAGCTTCCAAATGGCATATTCGACCCCGGCGTCCGCGGCGTATTGCTCCTGGAAGGTTTCCGCAGCGGCTGTCGTGCCTAAAGAGCGTGAACTGACGAAGGATAAGAAGGGGCTCAGTAGGAGAGAGCCCACAGCCAGCGCGATCAGGGCAGCAGGCAGCGACCGCCCCTGTTCGGTACGGATCAGAGAAAGGGGGAAGATTTTCCTGATCAGTTTTCCAGCCCACCGTATGATCTGATCAGGTAAAGTGTGTATGTTTTGTCGCACATCCGGGGTCTTCATCTCATATCTACTTTTTTTAGTCGGTCCGCATGGCCAGATTCAGTTCGATTGTCTTGCTGACATTTCCACTTGTGGAGGTGATCTCCACCGTCACCAGGTCACCGCTGGGGCTGAAATTCACATGATCTGCCTCAGCAATGTTTCGGGCTATACCCAGGATGGTTTGAGTGGATCCGTCCTGCAGGTACTCACGGATCAAGTTTCCGCTGGAAGGATCATAGGAATAGGTGTATTCGTGCAGAACCCCCGTGTGATCCTGCCAGGCAAAGGTGCCGTACTGGTTGTCGTCCTCTGTATCTTGGGTAAATGTGCTGGCTTCCGGGACATCCCGGCCTAACCAGAGCCCTGCGACCTGCAGGTCGCTGGTCACTAACAGCTGGTCGTTTCCCCAATTGGTGACCAGCATAAACTGCACCAGCGAGGTGGTGATGATCCCGATCACCATGGTGCTGATGGCGACGACCACCAGCATCTCCACCAACGAGGCCCCTTTTTGGCCCTGATGGAAATCATCCAAAGCTGGGATTGGTAAGTTCTCAAAGCATCTTGTAAACATCAGCGGTCCACTTTATAGGTTGAAATCTGTTTCAGCGTGTCGCCGTCCGAGCTCACGGACACGATGATTTTTTGCATGCCGTCGTTATTCCAGGTTGGCGTGAAGGTCCCTGAGCCTGCGGAGGGATCCCAGTCCCAGTATTCGATGGTCACACTCACGGAGTACTCGGGAACTGGAGATACTGTGGGGTAAGGCGATGACGTCGGGTCCAATTCATAGGGAGCGTTTTTAATGAGTTCGGATTGGGATCGGGCCAGGGATTCAGCTGTCACCAGATCATCGACTTTTCGAACCCCAATTGCCCCGGTGGTGATCATGGTCACCAGGATAATGATGCCCAGTCCGATAATGGCTATCGTTACCAGCTCCTCCACCAGGGTGAATCCGCTTTCTTCCTTGAGAGAGAAAGGGTACTTGGAGGTTGCATGTTGATCGTGAAGGGGGTGAATGGTCATCGGATCTGCCCCAGCAAAGAATACATGGGTAAAATCACGGAAATGGCCACAAAAGCGACGATAACCCCGACGAAGACCACCATCCCCGGTTCGAGCAAATCGGTCAGATTCTCCAGGGAGCGGTCGACTTCCTCTTCGTAGAAGGAAGCAAGGGTGAGCAAGTGATCATCCAGGGTGCCAGTTTCCTCCCCGATGCGCGCTACCTGGGCCAGCATGGGTGGGAAATGGTTGGACTCGCTCAGGGGGGTAGCAATTCCCCGACCCTGTAAAGTGTCTTGTCTGAGGTCCTCGATTTCCTCGGAGAGGACGACATTCTGGATGGTTTGTTCGGTCAGCCGCATGGATTCCGGGAGCTGAAGTCCAGCCTGGAGCAGGGTGGCCAGCGTCCGGCTGAAACGACCGACATTGGCTTGGGAGATGATAGGCCCGATCACGGGAGCCTTAAGGAGCAGCAGGTGAAGATGTTTCTTACCCCGGGAAGTCCGAGTATACCAGAGCAGGACCAGGACCAGGACAGCGAGCGCGATAAAAAAGGGAACCCGGTACTGCAAGAACAACTCTGAAATTCGCATTAAGGCTCTCGTAGGCAGGGGAAGTTCAGCATCAAATTCAGAGTATAAACCCAGGAGCGGAGGGAGGGTGAAATTGAGCATGATCATCACGACGCCAAAAGCCAGCAGTAGAACCACGGCAGGGTACGTCATGGCGCTTCGCAGGTTGGACTTGACGTTTTCTTGTTTTTCCATATGCTTGGCCAATTGACGAAGGATTTCGTCTAGGTTTCCCGTTCTCTCCCCGACGTTAATCATGCTTTGGTAGATAGCATCAAATGCCAATTCGTGTTTGGACAAAGCGTCGGTAATCGTGCTCCCCTGGCGGATATCCTCGACCACCTTGTGGAGAATTTTGCTCAGGGAAGAACTGGTGGTTTCCTCTGACAATAGCTCCAGGGCAGGCAAAATTGCCACGCCGGATTCCAGCAAATTTGCCAATTGGTTGGTGAAGGTGATCACATCGCGGCGTTTGGGGCCAAAGAAAGTGGGAAACCAGGCAGCTAGATCAAACTCCTGCCGGGTAGGTGTGAGTCTGGCGACGATCAACCCCTGTTCTTGGAGGATCCGTTCCGCGGTTTCTTCCTGCTCTACACGTAAAACCCCCCGTTGTTTCTCTCCCGCAGAATTGAATGCTATGTAATGAAAAGGCATGTTCCCTTCCTGTGTGTCAGAAACGATTCCACCACCCACCCGGATTATTGGATAGCGTAAACATTACGCATCACCTCTCCGGGTGTCGTCACTCCTTGTTTGACCTTCATCATCCCGTCTTTAAGCATGGAAGTCATACCGGCTTTGATGGCTTCCTGTTCAATTTCGGTGGAGCTGGCGCCCTCTGAAAACATCTGGCGAATCTCATCGTTGACCATTAAGAGCTCAAAAACCCCGATCCGGTCCTGGTATCCTGTCCCCTGGCAATAGGTGCATCCTTCTCCACCCATATATTTTTCGAGCGGTTCTCCCATCATCCTTTCGTATGTATCCGCTTCCAGGGGGTGGATCTCGGTCTTTTCTACGCTGCAGTGAGTGCATGTCCGCCGCAGCAAGCGCTGGGACGCCATACCCAATACACTGGAATTGATCATAAAGCGGTCCACGCCCAGGTGGATCAAGCGGAAAAAGGTACCCGCCGCGTTATTGGCATGGATGGATGAGAGGACCAAATGCCCGGTTAGGGCAGACTGAACCGCGGACTTGGCGGTTTCGTCATCCCGGATCTCACCCACCATGATTTTATCCGGGTCCAGGCGCATCACACCTCGCAGTCCGGAGGCGAACGTGATCTCTGCGGCCCGGTTGACCTGGATTTGATTGATCCCTTTGAAGTTGTACTCCACGGGGTCTTCAATGGTCATGATGTTGTAGCGCTGGCGGTCAAGCTGGTTCAGGGCGGCGTACAGCGTGGTTGTCTTTCCGGACCCGGTGGGACCCGCAACCAGCACCATCCCAAAAGGGGATTTTATGACCTGGCGAAAGCGTTTTAAGGTTTGGGCCTGCATCCCCAATTTTTCCAGATGGATGATGGATTCCGCGCGGCCGAGGATGCGGATAGCGGCCATCTCTCCCATGGTAGTGTCGCTGGTCGCCACGCGGAAGAACGTTTCCTCTCCTTCGATCTGGAGGGAAAACTGGCCGTCCTGGGGCCGCCTGCGTTCAGCGATGTTCATATCCGCTAAAACCTTGATGCGGGATAAAAGCTGGTAATGACTGCCCCGGGGAAGGGATATCGCGTCGCGGAGCATGCCGTCCACCCGGTATCGGACCCGGACCGCATGATGGTCGGGGATGATATGGATGTCGGAAGCCCGGTCCCGCACTGCTTGTTCTAGGATCATGTCCACAGCCCGGACCACGGGATCATCAATTTCGACGTCGACGTCCATGGCCAGATCCGTGGTGTCGACAGTCCCCGTGAATTCGGCCACTTCCCGCTCGATTTCCTGATTGGCCTTGTAATAATGGTCTATGGCTGTCTCTATATCCATCCCTACACCGACGGAAGGGTGGATATTCATGCCTGTCAAGGCAGATATCTCTTCTAACACCTGGATGTCTGTGGGGTCTTCCATGACCACGTTCAACGATCCGTTGTTAACTTCCACCGGGATCAAATGGTAGCGGCGGGCGATTTGTTCCGGGATAATATTCAGTACCTCAGGGGGAATGGATTCCCGGCTGAGGTCCGCGAAGGGCAGGTTGAGATGAATGCTGAGCGCCATGGCCAGGCTTTCTGCGTTCAACCAGCCTTCATCAATGAGGATGGTCCCTAAGCGCCGGTCATCTCCTGATTTCTGCATTTCCAAAGCCTGGTTCAATTGCGATCTTGTAATGAGTTTCGCATCAATTAACACCTCTCCCAGGGAGGGTTGGTCCTGCAGTGAGGTGGAAGGGGCTTGCGTGTCGATAGGGAACTCCTTTCTTCTGCGTTTTAAGACCTGCGTCTGGATTTAATATATTATATCTACGAATATTCAGGTTTACAATTTTGTAATAAGGGGTGGAAAGGGGGTTTAATATGGAAAGGGGCTGTCTAAAAAGCAGCCCCTTTTGTTTTTCCCAAAATCCAGGATGAGGAAAATAATAAAACAAAAAAGTGGCGGCTATTGAACCGCCACTTTCGCAATATCGTGAGCTATACATAAAAGCCCCCACGCGACTTTCACTTTTTCTATTCCTCTCAATAAAAACCTCCGAAACCCCCAGTTGTGTTT
>JAWODY010000056.1:0-39782 GCA_046483045.1 Anaerolineales bacterium
AAATCGCCCTTCAATACTTTATAGCGGTACTTTGTCACCCATACCAGGTGATACTTGATGTCATAAACTGCATGCGGACCTTTTCGATACGCTACCATTTTTCACCTCCGCATTTAGTCTACCTTACCAAGGCCGCTAAAGCAATTCGCCTAAAGGCGAAGGTTTTTACCGCCTATTTGGATTAATAAAAAGGTGGAAAGCAACCATCCTCCATGAATGTGCAGCCCGGAGTGTGCAGAGATACTTTCCTTACCCTAAAACAATTCGCTTCAAGAAGACATCGGGAAATCCAAACCAAGCTAAGCGCTAAATCCTATACAATAGATTGGGAGCCGCTGCATGGGTCTCCCCGGGAACTTTTGGTAGACACGATGGTGGACAACACACCGCTACGCCAGTGCCCCATGCAGATAAGGAGAAACCCATGGATCCATACCAAAAGGCCCGAAGCTTGTTGAAAGAGTTCAAAGGAGAGAGCTATGTGTACGGCACAGGTGTCCTCTCCCGGGTGGGAGAAATCACCGCCGGAGTGAGTGAAAGGCCTGTCTTGATCCGGAGCACTTTTCCGGGCACGGACGATCTCGTGTAGACCATCCAAAAATCGTTGCACAGGATGGGCCTGGAATGGGCTGCCTTGATCAAAGGGCCCCGGCCCAACGCGCCGTGTGAGGACCTTCTGCGCATGACCAAAGCGCTTAAATCAGCGGACCCCGATGTGGTGGTCAGCTTCGGCGGTGGCAGCAACATCGACGCCAGCAAGGCCGCAGAAGCGCTGCGCGCGCTGGGAGGCGGGATCGAGGACTATTTCGGGACCGGCCAGGTGTCCAGAGCGCTGAAACAAAAAGGGGGATCTTTTCGCCCCATATCGCCATCCAGACTGCCGCCAGCTCCGCAGTCCAGCAAATCAAAAGGAAAGAGCCCTCATAAGTCTAACAGAGGAAGCCATGAAAAAAATAATCATACTCCTCGCCCTCGTGTTTTCATTCTCTACCCTGGTCTCCACTGCCTCCGCAGACGGCTCCATTCACGCGTACATCGAAGGCACATGGGAAGTATTCAATGAAACCCAACAGGAATGCGTGATCAATTTCCATGAAGGGCACCAAGGCATGATCCTGTCTGTGGAAACGGGCCAGAGACTGAGAGGAGAAAAGGCGGTCTGGATTTTCCCTGTCCCCGCGGCGCCCGAGAAGACGGATGTCAATATCCTAGAGGGTTTTCCCGAATTGGACGGGTACAATGTAGAAGAGAGAGCCAAACAAAATTTATCTGACGTCTTCAACATCATGCGTTCTACCCAGATTTACCCTTTACCCTTTCAACTCATTGAAGCACCGATGATGTTGCCAATGGGCCCCACGGCCATTCGGCAGCCCGGCAGGAAAGGGGTAACCGTCCATGAACGCGTGGAAAAGCTGGGGTCGACCACGGAGCTGGTTTCCGCGGAAGATGGGTCCTCCCTGAGGGGTTACATCACCCAAAAAGGGTTGACCCTGCCGGCAGCTTCTCAAAATATCCTTGAGGAATACATTGGCCAGGAATACTCCTTTGTGATGTCCTGGATTTCCAATTCGTCCAAAATTGAATCCTATGAAAAAGAGCAGACAATACCTTACCTGATAGGTTTGTTGGACCAGGGCAAATTAGACGAGGCGAAAGCGTTCATCAAAGCGTCGGACGAGGATGAACAGGATATCAATCTCATCCTAAACATTTTGAATGATACCACTGAAAGCATCGTGGATAAGAAACAAAATATCAAGCAGTTTTTTCCCTACCAACCCAGAGAGGATAGAAATAAATTAGGGGTCTTTCTCTCCTTCCCCACACAGAAAATATTCTACCCCCTGAAACCCACCTCCGTTTACGGAAACGATACCGTTCCCGCGGTGATTTACATCCTGGACTATGTCAAGCCGGAAGTATACCGGGAGATAAAATCAGACACTGAGGTCTCCTATTTCTACGCAAATCAACTAACTCTTCGGGAAGCCATGGAAGACATTTTCACCGGCTTTGAAAAAGTTTCCGGTATGTTCAACTTTGGAAACGAAACTACGGCTGGCTTTCAAGTCAGGGAAGTGAGGTACACGAAAATCAACATCGATACGGCCTCCAAACATTTCACCGAGGATCTGTGGATAGAGGTCGCCACTCCGCTCAGGGTGAGAATGGCTCATGCGGCCAGCAAGTTTCAGCTCGTGTATGGCCCTTTGCTTTTCGCCATCAGTTCCTGCGCGGCAAGCCTGCTCTCCGGGATGATCCTCTTTCGTGACCGAGCGATCACCAGATGGAAATTCGTCGCCTTTGGGTTGAGCAACAGCTTATCCATCATCGGCTTCACCATTGCAGCCTACCTCCTGAACGTAGACACCCGCTTCACTGACACACAGGAGGTTCAGCAGAACGAGGTCTCCGCCCGGAACATTTTTTTGCGTACAACGCTAAGCGCTCTGGGTGCAGCCGGAGTGCTGTCCATGCTGTTATCGCTCCTTTTTAACGGATCCTTCCCCAGGCTTCTCCTCGCCCTCTCCGCAACCTTTTTCGTGATCGGCGCTTTGATCACTTCCATCATATGGGCATTAAAAGCTAACAAAAAGGTCTTTAAATTCTGTCTCTTGTTTTCGGTGTTGTTTGTGACCATCACCGTACTCCTTCAGGTGTTCATGAATGCAGCCGTTTGATGATTACGATCAGACATGGTTTTGATTTTCAAGTCACATCAGGGTAAGGAAATGAAGATGACAAAATACTTGCAGACAGGAACAGCGGCCGTCGTGCTTTTCATGCTTCTTCTGGGCTGCTCCACCCCGCAGCCCACAATCACTGATACCCCTTCGGTGACATCCTCCCGATCCGAACCCACAGCGACCCCTTCCAAGACAACGCCCACTGAAGACATATCGTCGGATCAAAAAACACCCCCACCCATCACAGCCACACCCACTGTTTGCACCGGGTGGAGAAAGGGTGTATCGGGTATTGTTTATGATCAAGAAGCGGTTCCGGGGCACGAACTGGCAGGAGTGGAAGTCACGCTGACCCAGATCAGCTCCTGTTCGACAACGGCGGGAGAGTATCAAACACTCACGGATGCGGACGGTTCCTTCCGATTCGAAGACTTATATATCCACGACATGGATGCCATCGACATCCTCATCGAACATGAGGGGTATCAAACCTATAAGCTAAAAATCAGCCGGCTTGAAATCTTCGAACAGGGATCTGCAATTGATATCATCCTGGAACCCATATCTCAATAAAAGCAACCAACCGTACACCCGGATGCTTAATTCTCACAACACGATAAACAGCACTCACGTCACTTGCGGTCATATGAGTTGAACAGGAATAAAGGACAAATCTGACAGATGCATAGAGACAATAGCCAAACTCTTTACTCCACAGTCACTTAGGAGACCTTTTCCATGTCGGATGTTTTCGTATCTTACTCGCGCTCAGATATCGCTTTCGCCCGTTTACTGCATGAAGCCCTTCAGGAACACAACTTCGATACATGGATCGATTGGCAGGACATTCCTCCCAGCGTTGACTGGTTGGAAGAAGTCTATCAGGCCATCGAAGAAGCGGATACCTTTCTTTTCATCATCAGCAAAAACTCTTTGGATTCGGAAATCTGCTCCCTGGAAATCGCTCATGCGGCCAAGAACAACAAACGCATGATTCCTGTCGTGATTGACAATATAAAAGCTGACCAGGTCCCGAAACCCCTGCGGGATTTGAACTGGGTCTTTTTCAAAGACGAGGAGGAATTCTCGAACGCCTTTCAGACCTTGATGGATGCCATTCATACCGATTATGAATGGGTCAAGGAACACACCCGCCTCCAGGTTCGCGCTTTAGAATGGGACCGCAAAGGCAAAAAAGATGGCTACCTGCTGCGAGGAGGGGACCTGGCTGAGGCGGAGAGCTGGCTGGCATCCGCCCCTGAAAAAGACCCCCGGCCTACGGCGCTGCAAAATGACTACATATTATCCAGCAGGCAGGCTGCTAACCGCCGCCAGCGCATCACACTGGGTGCCGTTACATTGGGGTTGGTGATTTCAATCGCGCTGGGCGTGGCGGCCTGGAGGCAGCGCAATCAAGCAGTAACCGAAAGTCAAGCCCGGGCAACCGCTCAAGCGGAAGCCGTGTCTGAACGAGCTACCGCCCAAGCGGCCAGCACCCAGTCTGTGAAGCAAAAAAACGAAGCCGAGCGTCAGGCCCGCTTGGCCCGGGCGGGGTTTTTGTCCGTGGAATCCTTTTCCCAGCGTGAGGATCAACTGGACTTGGCTCTGCTCCTGGCCCTAGAGGCGATTACCCAGGCGGATACCATGCAATCCCGCTCCAGTTTGCTCAGCGCGCTGGTCTACCGCCCCCAGTTTGCTCGCTTTTTCTATGGGCACCAGGGACCGGTCTCCAATGCAGATTTCAGCCCTGATGGCACTCTGCTGGCCACTGCCGGATGCAGCCAACCCGGGCCCTCTGCGGGAAATATCACCTGCACGCGTGGTGAAATTCTCCTCTGGGATCTTTCCAAGGGGACTCTGTCAAAACGCCTGAAAACACCCCATCCCACGTTTATCTCGGATATTGCATTCAGCCCAAGCGACGACCTCCTTGTTTCAACAGATTGGCTTGGCAATATCGCTGTCTGGGATGCAGAAGAGCAAACATTATTAGCGGAGCTGGAACCGAGCCCCTCAGGGCGAATCCTGGACGTGGTCTTCACATCTGACGGAGAAAGCTTTCTGACCAGCCACGAGGTGATGGAGGACTACGGTACAGATGGGGAAATCCGGATTTGGGATGCAAAGACCATGGAATTAATGCACATCCAGCGGTTTCCCGCTGCGGGCTCATATGCCAACCTCGAGGTTACGCCCGACGGGAAGTACCTTATCGCTGCCAAACTGAATTTATCTGTGATTCACCTCTGGGATTTGGAAAACTGGGAGCGGGTGCAAGATACCTTTTCTGAGTACGAATCCCAGATCTATCAAATCGATCTTAGCCCGGATGGGGACATCCTCGCCCTGGGAAATCAGGATGGCAGCCTACAGCTCTGGGACATGGAAAAGGATCGACCTTTAGGCCAACCTCTGGAGGGGCATGATGACTATATCACCGGGCTTGCATTTAACCCTGACGGTGACGTGATCATCTCCAGCAGCCAGGACCAGAGCATCCGCCTCTGGGATGTTCAAAACAGGGAGCTCATAGGAAAGCCTATCAACTTTCACCAGGAAAAAGTCCCCGAGATTGCTTTTCATCCTCAAGGAGAGCAGTTTGTTTCAGTCAGCGCGGATTCTCTTGTCGGACTCTGGAATCTATCTTCCAGCACGCTGATCGACCGACCGTTCGGGGAGCACAGCGGTCCAGTCTGGGACGTCGATCTCACCTCGGACGCCGAGACCGCAGTATCGGGGGGCGTTGATGGTACCCTCCGGATTTGGGATATCGGCTCTGATCCGGAACTGCGCGATGTACTCCAAGCACAACTGGGCCAGATATACTGCGTGGCCATCAGCCCCGATGACCGCCTATTGGCCGCAGGCGGGCAGGAGGGTATCCATCTCTGGGATTTGGAAAAGGCTAAAAGCATCGGCGCAACTCTACAGGAACATGGAGATCCGGTCATCAGCCTCGCCTTCAGCCCGGACGGGGACCTGTTGGCTTCCGGCGGGATGGACTCGCAGGTCATGATCTGGGATGTAAAAAGCAGGAAAAGGGTGGAATCCCTCACAGACCCTCACTCCATCGTCCCTGATGTAGCGTTTAGCCCCAATGGGAGCACATTGACCGCTGTTGGCTGCAGCAAATCCAATTACAAGTATTGTGAGCAAGGTGAAATCCACTTCTGGGATTTGGGATCTGAAGGTCGGATCCACCGTTCATACCTGGCGCATGCCCACGATATCTGGACAGCCGCCTTCAGCCCGGGCGGGAAGGTGCTGGCAACCGGCAGCGCAGATAAGACTGTAATGTTCTGGGATGTGGAAAACGGCCAGCAGATTGGTGAAGAATTGGGGGGATTTAAGAGCATGGTGCTCAGCTTGAGGTACTCTCCGGATGGGTCCATGCTGGCCTCCGGGGATCAAGATGGAAATGTGATACTCTGGGATCTGGACAAAAAACAGACCTTCGGTCCTGCACTTACCAGCCATACAGCGGATGTGAACACGCTGGTCTTCAGCGAAGATGGACATAAACTCGTTTCTGCAAGCCACGATGGACGAGTGTTGCTCTGGGATCTCTCTTTGGAGCGTTGGAAACAGCTCGCTTGTCAACGGGCAGGTCGGAATTTGACAGAACATGAATGGGAGTCATATTTCCCTGGAAAAGAATATCAAACCACTTGCCCCGAGTATCCTGAGAAACCTTCGCTAAAACGATGACATAGCGGCTTTCTTATAGTTGAGAAAGATCCTTACCACTCCTGATTTAAATTTAAAAGGAGAAAAGATGGACTCATTCAAACAAGCCCGCAAACTTCTCAATGATTTCAAAGGAAACAGCTACCTATACGGGGCAGGCGTCCTCTCCCGGGTGGGCGGGGTCATCGCCCGGCAGGGGAAACGACCCGCTTTAATCCGGAGCACGTTCACCGGGTCAGACGACTATGTGCACGCCCTCCAGGGATCCCTCCACGCCGCGGGCCTTGCCTTCTCCGCTGTGATCGAAGGTCCCCGGCCTAACGCGCCCCGTGAAGACCTCTTACAGATCACGGAAGTGCTCAGGGAAGCTGACCCGGACATAGTGGTCAGTTTCGGCGGGGGCAGCAACATCGATGCCAGCAAGGCGGCAGAAGCGCTGCGCACGCTGAACGGCGAGATCGAGGACTATTTCGGCACCGGCCAAGTCTCCCAAACTGCAGAAAAGGCGGGGAAAACTTTATCTCCCCATGTCGCAATCCAGACCACAGCCAGCTCCGCCGCACACCTGACCAAATACTCCAACATCACCGACCTTGCCGCGGGGCAAAAAAAGCTGATCGTCGACCGGGCCATTGTCCCCGGTGTTCCTGTGTTTGATTACACGACGACATATAACGCACCTTTTGCACTGACAGCGGACGGAGCCATGGACGGCATCTCGCATTCCCTGGAGGTTTTATACGGCGCTGTAGGAAAGCCATATTATGATACAGTGCAGGAAATCGCGGAAACCGGGATCAGCCTGATCGTCAAACACCTCCCGGATGCCATCCAATACCCCGAGGATGTCCGGGCCCGCGAAGCCCTGTGCCTGGGCACAGATCTGGGCGGGTACGCGATCATGGTGGGCGGCACCAACGGCGGACACTTGACCAGCTTCTCGCTGGTGGACCTGCTCAGCCACGGCCGGGCCTGCGCGATCATGAACCCTTACTACACAGTCATCTTCGCAAAGGCGATCCAGAAACCGCTGAAAGTGATCGGGAAAATTTACCGGGCGGCTGGTTACACCAGTGCCAACACCGAAGAACTGTCAGGCCGCGACCTGGGGTTGGCGGTCGCTGAGTCTATGCTGGAACTGAGCCGGGAGATCGGTTTCCCCACCAGCCTCCAGGAAGTGGAGGGTTTTAGGAAGGAACACATCCAGCGCGCGCTGAGGGCAGCCAAGGACCCCCAATTGAAGATGAAGCTCCAGAACATGCCAATCCCCTTAAGGCTCGACATGGTGGATGAATATATGGGCTCCGTATTGGAAGCCGCGGCGGTGGGAGATGTACATTTAGTGAAGTCCCTTTAGAACAGGACCCTCCTTCAATCAAAACCCGCCCCTCAAGGCCTTTTCAATTGGACAGGATTTGGGATAATATTGGATTGAAAACACCACGGTGATATCAACACAAACTGCTGTAGGGTTCACTTTCCAGAGCATAAAAATTATCTAAGGTTATTCAACAGTGCAACCAAAAACAAAACAACTGCCATAGGCTTTCAAACTGAGCTGCGGCGGTGTATTGTTCACAAAAACCACACTGTACTGCAAAGGAGTAAGGCATGATCGTCCCCTTGAACCCCATGGAATTCCGCCACCGGGCAGCCTCCCTATACAGGCAAAAGGTCGGGGTTGTCGATGGCGATCTGCGTTTCACATATGGAGAATACGACCGGCGGGTGAACAGACTGGCCAATGCTTTACAGGGTCTGGGTGTGCAGGAAGGACAGGTGGTCTCTTTCCTGACCTACAACACCCATCAACTTCTCGAAGCGTATTATGGTGTACCCCAAATCAAAGCCGTCCTCAATCCGCTCAACATCCGACTTTCTGACCAGGAACTCGCCTATATCCTCCAACACGCACAGAGCCGGATCCTGTGTTTCCATCAAGATTTTCTCCCTATGGTCGAAAAGATGCGGGACGAGCTGCCCTCTATCGATCATTTCCTGATCATGGAATCCTCCAGGCCGCCTTCCTGGACCTCCGCATATGAAAAGCTGCTTTCCGCAGCCTCACCGGAGGCGGACATCGACCTGGACGACGTTGATGAAAACGCGGTCGTGGAGCTTTTTTATACATCGGGAACGACAGGGAAGCCAAAAGGCGTGGCCATCAGCAATCGATCCCTGTACATCCACACCCTGAGCGTCCTGCACAGCTTCCAGGTCAGTGACGAAGACAGCTTTCTGCATGTCGTCCCCCTCTATCATGTCAACGGCTGGGGCACTCCCCAATTTCTGACCGCAGCCGGCGGCAAGCACGTCATGATGAGAAAAGTTGACTACGGGGAGATGCTGCGGCTTATTGAAGGGGAGAGGATAACGAAAATCTTGGGTGTACCCACGATCTTTAAAGGCCTGCTTCAACACCCTGATCTCCAGAGATATGATCTATCCAGCTTGCAGGAGTGCTATCTGGGAGGAGCTCCCTCTTCCACCCCATTAATTGAAGAAGTTGAAGAGAAGCTGGGCTGCCGCGCGATTGTGGGCTACGGTCTGACCGAAACCTGTCCGGTGATCACCCTGGCCCGACCCAAACCTAAATTCTACCCTGATCCCGCCGTTCGCCGCTCTTACCAGGCCAAAACAGGGCTGCCTCTGGTGGGGGTGCGACTGAGGGTCGTGGACCAGGATGGAAACGATGTCCCTCGCGATAAAAAGACCCTGGGGGAAATCATCGTCCGGGGCAACCAGGTCATGCAGGAATATTTCAAAGATGAAGAGGCAACCGAGGCGGCACTTCGCGGCGGATGGCTCCATACGGGAGACATGGCTGTGGTCGATCAGGAAGGATATATCACCATCCTGGACCGCAAGAAAGACATCATCATTTCCGGGGGGGAGAACATCTCCTCTGTGGAGATTGAAAAAGTCATCCTTAGCCATCCCGCAGTGGATGAGGTGGCTGTCATCGGGGTCCCGGATGATACCTGGGGAGAAGTGCCTAAAGCCTTGATCGTCCTAAACCCCGGACAAAAAGCCACGGAAGAGGAACTCATCCAGCATGTACGCCAAAGCCTGGCTTCCTTTAAAGTGCCGAAAAGCGCTGAATTCCGTTCCTCCTTACCGCGTGGGGGAACGGGGAAAATTCTCAAACGCCAGCTCAAAGCGCCATACTGGGAAGGATATGCAAAAAACGTCAACTGATGTCGCCTCTCGACCGCAGGGGATCTGAAGAACATTCCAGCCCGGGATCTATAACCTGCTGGTGCCCCGGCGAGGCATACCCCATGGACTAAAAAGACCTCTGGTCCTTGAAAAGGATCGCGATATACCACATCTTCCCAAAAGAGAATGGCTTCCACCGCGCAGCTGGAAGCTGGTTGAAATTATTCCAAAGAATCAGTTTGAAGGTCAAACCACAAACAGAAAAAATCACGGCCACATACTAAAGTGGCCGTGATTTGCACAAAACCAAGCGTATAAAGGCTTAAAGCCTGTCTTCCAACCCGGAGAACATTGTAACACTGCTCAGGTCATTCGATCGCCATGCCCAACCAGGCATTGATCTCTTTCACTGAAGGATCAGAGCCGTACTTTGTTTTCGTCTTTCCCCAGAACCTTTCCGTCTGCTGGCAACCTGCAGGCATGGATCCATAAAACGTTTTTGAGAAGAATTTACCGTTGTCCGTTCTGCCCACGGAAATCGTCCAGTATTTTTGCTTCCGGTATAACGTGTGTCCCCCTGTGTAAGAGCAGGTTTCAATCGTCTGGGCTCCTTCTTGACGGGTGACCACATATTTCAAATGACCCGGATGACTCGCTTGCAGGTCTGAGGGAAGGCTATACATACTGCTGCAGGCGAGTGCCTTTCCTGCCTCATTTTCAGCCAAGCCAACAGCAGGAGAGGAAGCAGGATCACCATCGCAGACTTCATCCAAGGCTTCTTCCATGACCTGCTCCCCTTCTGAACCCTTGTCCTGACTCAACCCCCACAAGGCCTCTTCATACCCCTCTTGAGCTTCTTCATCCAAATCAGATCCCGTAGCATCTTCTTCAACCTCCGAGAACAATGCCATGGCATCTGTAAACGCATCTTGACGGACTAGTTTATACCCCCATTCCAGCTTGGTCTCTAACATAAGTTGGTTGATTTCGTCTTCATCTACGGTGTCGGAGAAATCCACACGAAGCGTTCGATATTTTGAAATTGCCTTTTTGTAATCACCATCCGCACGACAATCTTCAGCCCATGCAAAGTAAGCGGATTTCAGATTCTCATTGACCTCCTCATTAGAAATCACATCCGCATACTCAGAGAGCAGAATCTTAAATTTCATGACACCCGACTGAAAAGAACCAGCCTCTATTAATTCTTCTGCCCAATCTGCATAAATTTCAGCTACCAGGGAGTCCGCTTCCTCCCCAGCTTTTGCGTCAGGATATTTTTCTCGGACAGTATGAATTTTGTAAATAGCTTCCTGATATTCCCCTTGTTCATGAAGGTCTGCAGCCCAATCGTAATATATCCCCGCAATCTGATTGGCAGCGTTTTTACCGGAGGGCGTAGACGGGTAATCCGAAAGGGAAATCCGGGCCTTTTCTATTGCTGTTTGAAATTCTCCAGATTTCCAAAGCTGATCAGATAACAGGAGGTAGGATTCCGCCATTTGTGTTGGCGTCTGGTTGGCGGCAGAGCTGTCTGGATATTCTTCCAGAACCACTGTGTATTTTTCAATCGAGTTTTGGAATTCCTTCTCTTCCTTCAAACTACCACCCCACGCAAAATACGTATCTGCAAGGCCCATATGTGCACTCTGCGACAATGCCCCTTCAGAATAGGATTCTAGGTATTCCTGATATCCGTCAATGGCGTCTTCATAGGCACCTTCCTCATAAGACCTATCAGCAGACAGCATTAGTTTACATTCTTCAATACGCGCATCCGCCTCTTCTTTGTGGGAACCTGAGGAAAGTCGATAGATGGTTAACACGCGACGAAAACGATTCACAGCAGACTCGCAGTCAGCTTCTTGATACGCCTGCATTCCACGTTGAAATTCTTTCTGTCCTAAACGGTAATACCCTGCAAGCACCACCCCTTCCAGGCAGAGGATCAATAAGGGAACAGCGATCAACATCCAAGGCTGGATTTTTGAGAGATCAATGGGGAACAGTCCCTGCTCAGGATTCAGTTTTTGTCCCTGGCGCCATCCGTCAAATGCCATCCATAACAGCCAGAGACCGATCACGGACAGGAATACAGGAATTTTTTGGGAGAAATTAGTTAATATGGCTGCAGCCAAAAGGCTGATCGTGATCAGAAAATGAAGGCCCCAACGGATCCATTTTTTTGCATAAAGATAACCAAGACCTAATCCGCTCAAGTTTAACAAACCTATGGATATGGCCAAAGTTTGAGAAGGTTTTTGTTCATCCACGATGCTCTCCTTTTAACGCAGCGGTTCCTCTTAACAAATGATGTCAGGTGTGAGAAGGACTGGATTATGGTTTTCCCAGTTTTTCAATAGCAAAGAATATAGGCTCAAGACTTAACTGTATGTATTTTAGTACATAAATTTCGCCCATCTGGCCACCTAAAAAAACTGAAAAGGCTAATCCAAATCACATCAGAACGCTTCACGAAGTATAAGGGAAATGGTTCAACCCTTAAGGCTGTATTGACTTTCCGTAAGGAGCTTTTTACACTGAAAATATGCTCGCCCGCGTTTACTCCTGCGCCGTACTCAGCCTGGAGGGGGTTCTGGTGGAAGTGGAAGTGGATTTCGGCAGCGGTTTGCTGGGAATCACCGTTGTCGGACTGCCGGATGCCGCTGTACAGGAGAGCCGGGAGCGAGTGCGGACAGCGATCAAAAACGTCCCCCTGGAATTCCCCCGCAAACGCCTGATCATCAACCTGGCCCCCGCCAATGTGCGCAAGGAAGGGCCGGCTTACGACCTGCCCATCGCCGTCGGCATCCTGATCACCAGCGACCAGATCCCTCCCTCCGCTGTAGAAGACATGGTCATTGTCGGCGAACTTTCACTGGACGGCAGCTTGCGCCACACCGCCGGGGTGCTGCCCATGGCAGCCCTGGCCGCGAGGAAGGATTTCAGACCATTTGTGTGGCAAAAGAGGACGCGGGAGAAGCGGCTCTGATGCCCGATCTTGATGTGCTGCCCATTGACCACCTGGGAGATCTGTATCACCATCTCAACGGGAACGGGACCATCCCACCCCACCCCACCACACGCAAAGCGGATTTACCGGTCACCAGGACCCAGACAGATTTGAAAGAAATCAAAGGCCAGGAACATGTCAAGCGAGCTCTGGAAGTGGCTGCGGCCGGAAATCACAACATGCTCATGAACGGCCCTCCCGGCGCGGGTAAAACGCTCCTGGCCCGGTCCCTGCCGGGAATCATGCCCAGGATGAGCATTGACGAAGCGCTGGATGTGACCCGCATCTATTCCATCCTCGACCAGCTTCCGCCCGATACCCATCTCGTCCAGCACCGGCCCTTCCGGGCCCCTCACCACACCACCTCCCACGCCGGACTGGTGGGCGGCGGCACCTGGCCCCAGCCGGGAGAAATTTCTCTCGCTCACCGCTGCGTACTGTTCTTAGACGAATTCCCTGAGTTCGGCAGGCACGTCCTGGAAGTGCTCCGCCAACCCCTGGAAGACAAGACGGTGACCATCAGCCGCGCCAAGGGCTCCCTCACCTTTCCTGCCAATTTCACGCTTGTGGCTGCCATGAACCCCTGCCCGTGCGGTTATTACGGTGACCCGGTCAAGGAATGCACCTGCTCATCCTCCACCATCACCCGTTATAAAAAGAAAATCTCCGGGCCGCTAATGGACCGGATCGACATCCACATCCAGGTCCCGCGCGTGGAATACGACAAATTGAGTTCGGACCGCCTGGGGGAGCCCTCTTCACAGGTCCAAGCCCGGGTGGAAGCGGCCCGGAATCGACAGAGAGAAAGCTTTGCGGACAGCAAACTGGTGACCAATGCGGATATGTTTTCCGCGGAAATCAGGGCCCACTGCCAATTGGACGCCAGCGGTAAATCGCTGCTGTGCTCCGCCATGGACCAGCTTCACCTCTCCGCCCGTTCCTACCACCGGGTTTTAAAATTTTCCCGCACCATCGCAGACCTGGACGGTGCGGAGAAGATCCAGACGAGTCACATGGCTGAAGCCCTGCAGTACCAGCCCCGAGATCGGATTTGGTAAGGGCTTACATGGGTGTATGTTTCCTCGAAGTAAGATCTCCAGGATATCTCTCATCAGTAAAACTGCAAAACGGTGATCATTGATACAAAGGAGAAAATCATGAATACGTTTTTATGGATTCTGCAAGGATTGTTGGCTGCTATGTTCATGATGACGGGGTTAATGAAATTGGTCATGAAGAAAGAAGCAGCAGCTGACCGTATGAGTTATGTAGAAGACTTCACACAAAGCCAACTTTACGGGATCGGCGTGCTGGAATTAATGGGCGCAGCTGGATTAATCTTACCGCCTTTGACAGGCATCCTTCCCTTTCTCACCCCCTTGACCGCGCTGGGGTAGGGGTGATCATGGTCGACGCCTTCTTCACTCATCTGCGCCAGGATGAAATCATCCCCATGGGTATCATAAACATCATGCTCTTTGCCATGGGCATCATCGTCGCCTACGGTCATTTTTTCCTACTGCCGTTATAAGAAATCAGCGAATCTAATTCATCAAGATAAAAAATGCGGCTCATATGAAAATGGAGCTGCATTTTCGTATGTAAAGAAAACCTTCAGGTCAGGCACCCACAGCTTCCACCTGGACCGCTGATATTTTATAGAACGGGATCCTGGACACCGGGTCGAGGTATTTCAGCGTCAGGATATTCGCGGCTTGTTATGGATAGTGGAAGGTCATGAACACCGCTCCTACGGGGGAGGGGCGGGTGATCCGCATTTCCAGCTGAGATCGAGTTTGAAAAACGAGAACACACTTATCACCCCCTGTCATCACGTTCAGTATGCAGTGTTTGCTACATGAGTTCAATGGATAAGAAATCAAGCATGGTTGATCGCTTGTGAAAAGTTATCTTTGTCACCTTATTTTGGCCTGGGATCATGCTAAACTTACATTGCTAAAAAGGGCAATGTGGGGGAGGCTCTTTATTTACTCGTGCCGAACATTATCAGGTATATGGAAGACCGCACGAAACTCCATTTTATTAATCGAGGAGAGAGTATGAGCGAACCCAAAATCGGCGTGTATGTTTGTGCCTGTGGGATCAACATCGCTTCGAAAGTGGATGTTGATGAAGTGAGGGATTTTGCTGCTGACTTACCGCATGTAGCCGTTTCCCGAACCTCCAAGTACACCTGCTCTGAACCGGGACAGGATGTCATCCAGCAGGACATTCGGGACGGTTTGATCAACAGGGTGGTGGTCGCCTCCTGCACACCGCGTATGCATGAACCTACCTTCCAGCGGGCGCTGTCCAGTGAAGGGTTGAACCCTTATTTCTTCGAAATGGCCAACATCCGCGAACATGTATCCTGGATCACGGAAGACCCCGAAGAAGCTACGGAGAAAGCCAAACGGCTGGTCCGTTCCGCTGTCTCCCGGGTCGTCCATCACGCTGCTTTGGAATCCCGCCAGGAGCCTGTGACAAAGGCCGCGCTGGTGGTTGGCGGGGGGATCGCGGGGATCCAGGCCAGCCTGAAAATCGCTGAGTCAGGCTATCAAGTCTATCTGGTGGAGAAGGAGCCGACCATTGGAGGGAAAATGGCTCAGCTGGACAAGACCTTCCCCACCCTCGACTGTAGTATTTGAATACTTGGACCAAAATTGATGGATGTCGGTCGACATCCCAACATTGAATTACTGGATTACAGCGAAGTCGTAAACGTACAAGGATATGTGGGAAATTTCCAGGTCAAAGTGCGCCGCAAACCCCGCTACGTCGACACAGATCTGTGCACCGGCTGCGGGCTGTGCACCGAGGCCTGTGTGCTGCACGGCGGCGGCGGGCGCCTGTTGGTCCCCTCTGAGTTTGAAGAAGGGATGGGGAAGCGGGCTGCTGCTTACATACCGTTTGACCAGGCCGTCCCCTTGAAAGCCACCATTGACCCCAACAGCTGTTTATGGCTGACCAAAGGGAAATGTTCCCAGAAATGCATGGAGGTCTGCGGGACGGACGCCATTGACTTCGAGATGGAAGAGACCTTTGTCGATTTCGAGGTCGGGTCCATCGTCGTGGCCACCGGCTACGAAATGTGGGACCCTGAACAAATCCCCGATTACGGGTACGGGAAATCGCCCAATATCATCACCGGGCTGGAATTCGAACGCCTGACGAATGCCGGCGGACCCACACAAGGGGAGATCCAGACCGCTGAGGGGGAAACGCCGGAGAAAGTGGCCATCATCCACTGCGTCGGCAGCCGGGATGAGCGCGCCCATGCCTACTGTTCCCGCTTCTGCTGCATGTACTCGCTCAAACAAGCCCATCAAATCAAAGAAAAAACAGGGGCAGAAGTTTATAGCATCTACATGGACATGCGCACGTTCGGCAAGGATTACGAGGAATTTTACCGGCGAAATCGCGAAGAAGGCATCCAGTTCATCCAGGGCC
Organism: Anaerolineales bacterium; assembly: GCA_046483045.1. Classification (GTDB taxonomy): domain Bacteria; phylum Chloroflexota; class Anaerolineae; order Anaerolineales; family UBA11858; genus B10-G9. Next base: position 16,000 of record JAWODY010000056.1, read on the forward strand.
GCCCTTCGCAAGTCACGGTGGATCCTGAAAGCGGACGTCTGTTTATTGATGTGGAGGACATTCAACTGGGACAGGTCTTAGAGTTGGATGTGGATATGGTGGTCCTGGCCACAGCGATCGAGCCTCCCGAAAATGCCAATAAGATAGCCTCTACCTTCGGTTTGGGACGCACCCCTGACGGCTGGTTTGCTGAAGCCCATCCCAAGCTCCGCCCTGTGGAGACCGCCTCTGCCGGCGTGCTCCTGGCCGGATGCGCTCAGGGGCCGCGCGACGTGCCTGACACGGTCGCTCATGCCGGGGCTGCGGCAGCGGAAGTCGTCCAACTCTTCAACCAGGGTGAAGTCACCATCTCGCCGACCATCGCTGAAGTGGATCCCGCCAAATGCGTGGGCTGCGGAGAATGCATTTTAAGCTGTCCCTACACAGCCATCTGGCGGAACAATGATGAAAAAGCGGAAGTCAATCCCGCTTTATGCCAGGGCTGCGGCACCTGTGTGGCGGCCTGCCCTTCAGGCGCTATCACCGCGTTGCATTTCACCGATGAAGAAATCGTATCCCAAATCGACGGCTTGTTAAAACTGGTGGTGTAGTATGGAAACGAACGAAGACAAACAAGCGTTTGAACCCAAAGTGGTCGCCTTTTTGTGCAACTGGTGCTCCTATGCGGGGGCCGACAGCGCCGGCATCTCAAGGTTAAAATCCCCGGCCAATATCCTGCCCATCCGCGTGATGTGCTCGGGACGCGTATCCCCAGAGATGATCCTCCGGGCCTTCCGCTCAGGTGCTGATGGCGTGATGGTCCTCGGCTGCCATATCGGCGACTGCCATTATATAGACGCCAATCACCGCACGGTGAAGCGGGTCACACTGCTGCAAAACTTGTTAGGCTACACGGGGATCAACCCTGACCGGCTGGTCTTGGACTGGGTTTCCTCATCCGAAGGACCTAAATTCGCCAAGGTGACGAGAAAATTTGTGGAGAAGGTTCGGAAGCTGGGTCCCATGGCTGAAGAGATGGGAAAAAGTCTTCCAGCAAGCAAGATCAACGTACTCGTCGAGGAGGTGGCTGGATGATCCAAGAAATCCGGGACCTTGTAACGGAAAAACTCAAAAAGCTTGACGGTGTTGTCGCCCTGCGGAAAACAGACCAGGGCACAGCTCCTACCCTATTTCAAGAGGGGGATGATGTGTCCCAGCTGGTGCTGGAGCCCCGCTATCCGGTGGCTAAAACCGTATCCAAGCTTCAGAAGCGTTTCAAGGACGCGAAGTTTGGCGTCGTAGCCCGCGGCTGCGACACCCGCGCCCTGGTTGAGATGGTCAAACGCCACCAGATCGATCCGGACCGCTTGTACATCGTCGGGATGGCCTGCTCGGAGGAGCAAGCCGAAACATGTTACTGCGCCGAACCCGCGCCTGATCTCGATCCGTGGCCTGAAGCTGACCTGGTGGGGGACCCTGTCCCCGGCGCGCCGCCCAACCCCATGGTCGCAGAATACGAGAATTTATCCAGGGAAGAGAGATGGGACTTCTGGAACCAGCAGTTCACAAAATGCATAAAATGTTACGGTTGTCGGGATATCTGCCCGGTGTGTTTCTGCGATGCCTGCTCACTGGAAGATCCGCTGTGGGTGGAACCGGGCTTGCTTGTGCCGGATTTCCCCATGTACCACCTGATCAAAGCCATGCACATGACCACGCGCTGCGTGGCCTGCCGTCAGTGCGAGACCGCCTGCCCGGCCGGCATCCCCTTGACTGTGCTATACGACCTGATCCGAAAAGATGTCGGGGACCTGATTGGGTACATCCCGGGGGCAGATGCGGACTCCGGCCCGCCGCTTTCTCTGACCTTAGCGGACGCCCCCATTGATTCGGAACTTGCCAAGTAGGGAGTTAATTATGGATTATACAAACACCCAGACCATTTGCCCCTTTTGCGGGTGTGGTTGTGCACTCAACTTAGAGGTGGTGGACGGTGAGATCGTAGGCGTTTTGCCTGCTAACGATCACCCCGTCGGACGCGGCAGCCTGTGCATTAAAGGCTGGAACGCCCACTCCTTTGTCCAGCATGAAGACCGCTTGAAAACCCCTCTGATCCGTGAGGATGAAGATTTGCGGGAAGCCAGCTGGGAGGAAGCACTTAAGTTGGTCGCGGATAAACTCGGAAGCATCAAATCTGACTACGGATCTGATGGCATCGGCATCCTGGCCTCCGCAAAGTGCACCAATGAAGAGAACTACCTGCTGCAGAAATTCGCCCGAGCTGTGATCGGCACCAACAACGTAGATCACTGCGCCCGCCTTTGACACAGCCCCACGGTGGCCGGTCTGGTCGCCTCATTCGGAAGCGGGGCCATGACGAACTCAATTCCCGAGTTCGAAGATGCCAAATGTGTCCTAATTACGGGATCAAACACCAGTGAAGCCCATCCCATGATCGGCACGCGCATCATGCAGGCCAAAGAGAAAGGGGCCCAGGTGATCGTGGTCGACCCGCGTACCACCCAGATGAGCATGATGGCTGACCTGCATTTGAAACAGCAGCCGGGGACGGATGTCGCCTGGCTGAACGGGGTCATGCAAGTGATCATTTCGGAAGGTTTGGCGGATCAGGAATTTATCAAGGAACGGACAGAAGGGTATGAGGACCTTGAAGCGGCTGTGGAAAAATACACGCCCGAGTATGTGGAAGAGATCTCAGGCATTCCCGCGGAGCAACTCCGCCAAGCCGCGAAAATGTACGCTGAGGCCGAGAGCGCCAGCATCGTCTACGCCATGGGCATCACCCAGCACACAAGCGGCGTGGACAACGTGCTTTCCTGCGCCAATCTGGCCATGCTGACGGGAAACGTCGGCCGGCCTTCCACAGGCGTCAATCCCCTCCGCGGACAGAACAACGTGCAGGGAGCGTGCGACCTGGGCGGTCTGCCCAACGTCTATCCCGGTTACCAGTCCGTTGCGGATCCAGAGGTGAATCAAAAATTCGAGGAAGCCTGGGAGACAGAACTGCCAGACGAAGTCGGGCTCACGGTTGTGGAAATGGTGGAGTTGGCTGGGACGGGCGAGGTTAAAGCCATGTACATCATGGGAGAGAACCCGCTCGTGGCTGACGCGGATATCAACCATGCCCGCGAATCCATGAAGAACCTGGATTTCCTGGTCGTCCAGGACCTTTTCCTGTCCGAGACCGCGGAAATTGCGGATGTGGTCTTACCCGCCGCATCGTACGCGGAAAAAAGCGGCACCTTCACGGCCACAGACCGCCGGGTGCAGCTGGTTCATCCGGCCATCGACCCGGTTGGGGAAAGTAAACCTGATTGGGAGATCATACAACTGCTAGCAGAGAAGATGGATGCTCCCGGTTTTGATTTTGACTCTCCGGAAGAGATCATGGACGAGATCGCTGCCCTGACGCCGATTTACGGAGGGTTTAGCCACAAACGATTGTCCAACGGCAATGTCCTCCACTGGCCCTGTTTATCGGAGGACCACCCTGGAACCCCTTACCTTCATAAGGGGACATTCTCCCGCGGCCTCGGTAAATTTCACGGCATAGACTTCACTGAACCCGCAGAATCCACGGATGAAACCTATCCGCTGATTCTGACCACCGGTCGGATCATGTTCCACTTCCACACGGGAACCATGTCACGCCGGTCTGAGAAATTAAATCAAGAGGTATCCGAAGCTTACGTGGAAATGCACCCCAAAGATGCTGAGCAAATTGGGTTGAACGGGGAGAAGAAAGTCAAAGTCAGCAGCCGGCGGGGGGAGATCAAACTGGCAGCGAGGGTCACAGACCGCATAAAACCCGGCGTGGTCTTCATCCCCTTCCACTTTGCAGAAGCCGCTGCCAACGCTTTGACAAACAGCGCTTTTGACCCCATCGCCAAAATCCCTGAATACAAAGTCTGTGCTGTCAGGGTCGAAGCTGTATAGGAGATGTGCAAATGAGTTCATCAACCATAACTACCAATCCATTTGCCGATAAGGTTCGTGCCACGCCAGGCGGGGAACATCTTGATGTCTGTTTTGCGTGCGGCACCTGCGTCAGCAAGTGCATGATCCAACAAAAAGTGGAACCGGACTACAACCCCCGTAAATTGATCCGGAAAGTGATGATGGGCCTGGAGGAGGAAGCCTACCGGGACCCGACCACCTGGATGTGCTCTGCCTGTGACCTGTGCTACGAAGCCTGTCCCCAGGAGATTCACATATCTGAAGTCATCGGCGCAGTCAAGAAATTGGCGATCGAAGCTGGATATACCAGCCCCCTGGAAACGGTCACTGTGGATGAAAACCGATGTTCCGGCTGCGGCATTTGCGGGATGGCCTGCCCGTATGATGCGCCCCGCTTGATCGAAAAACAGGTCAACGGAACAACGAAACGCCTCTCGACCGTGGACAGCAACATGTGCATGGGATGCGGCACCTGTGTTGCGGCCTGCCCGATGGCAGCCATCTCCCGTCCCGGGGTCAGCAATCAGGAGATCAGAGAACAGATGTTCTTTACTGAGCCGGCCAACGGCGACCCCCAGCTGGTGACATTCGTCTGCGACTGGTGTTTGCGCGCGGATGACGACCTGAGGATCCTGGAGAGCTACCCGCCCAATGTGCGCGTGATCCACATCCCATGTTCCGGACGCATCGATCCGGAAATGGCCCTCATGGCCCTGGATTCGGGGATCGACGGGGTGCTGGTCTGCGGATGCCAGCCAGACCAATGCCATTTCCAGCGCGGCTCCATGGTCAGCAGTTATAAAATTAACATCCTGAATCATATCTTTGATGATCTGGGGATCGGGGACGGCAGAGTGCGCTTCGTCCAGATCGGGACCACGGATCGAGGACGAATCAGAAGCGAGATTGATGATATGTTGGATCACCTCACACCTGAGAAAGCGGAGGCCTAGAGTAGCGCGTCTACCTCACAAAACAGTGATATTAAATACCTGTCCCCCGCTGGCATTTGCTGCGGGGGATGTTTTTTCTTTCTTTCCGCCAATTCAATTTTACAGGCAATGATCAGGGGGATTCACCAGAATCCAGCAGATCCGGGGCTGCTCCCACCCGTTCAGGGGAACTGTAGACCCTCATCCGCCCTCCCCTCACGTAACCGACCAGGGTCATATCCCAGGCCCGGGCCATCTTGATGGAAAGGGAGGTCGGCGATGACCGGGAAGCCATGATCGGGCATCCCATCCGCGCTGCTTTGATCAACATCTCTGAGGAAACGCGCCCGGTGGACAGTAAAGCCCGGCCCGAAGTTGAAATCCCTTTCAGGATGCACTCGCCAAGCAGTTTATCGATGGAGTTATGCCTGCCGATATCTTCCACAAAAGCCAACACGTTCTCCCCATCGAACAGGGCTGCGCCGTGTATACCCCCAGCCTGAGCATACAGACTGCCGGATTTTTGCATGTTCCTGAAGCCCATATGCAGCTGCTCCGGGTCGATCCGGAGCGGGTCATCCGGGATTTGTAGATCAAGGTCTTCATCGGTAAAGGTGATGCCCCCGCCGCAGCCGGAGGTCAGGATCTGATGCTCCGGTTTGCTAAAGGACCGGTTCAACCAGACATCAACGCAGCACCCTTCCTCCCGGGTTGAGATCTCTTCAATTTCATCCAACCCGGAAATCAAGCGCTCGTTTCGGAGAAACCCAATCGCCAACTGTTTTTCCCCCAGCGGCGTGGCCATCAATGAAACCAGCTCGGTCCCATTCACAAAAATGGTCAAGCGGGCTTCCTCTATGACCTTATCATCCACTTTCTTCCAGCCACGGTTGTATTCAATCCACTGTGCGGGTTCCGTTCCTTGAGCCATAATATGTTATGCCCATAAACAATCAGAGGCCAATATTTCTCAGATCCGTGCCGGTGTGAAAAATCAGCATATTCGCTGCGGCGGATCGGACAGCCAGGATCGCGTATTGCCTATTACCCGGGATCGGGCTTCTCGGCCGTCCCAGAGATTAACCCCCTCTATCTGAAAGGAGAAAAATGGCTGCTGACCAGAGGTCAGCAGCCATTATGATGTTCCTGTGCGCCCACTAGGAGAGGCCGAGGACCTCGCCGGTGTCGACGTCAATGTCAATTTCGGTGAAGGCAGGCCGCGTGGGTAGACCGGGCATGGTGCTGATCGGGCCGCAAACCGGGAAAATAAACCCAGCCCCTACGCTGGCTCGCACCTCACGTATGGGCAGCGTCCAACCCTTGGGGACACCCTTTAGTTTGGGATCATGGGAGAAGGAGAGGTGCGTTTTCGCCATGCACAAGGGTAAATTACTCAACCCCATTTCCGTGAACTGCTTGATCTTCCGCTCTGCTTCATCTGAGTAATCTACATCGTCCGCGCGGTAGATCTCTTTGGCGACGGTTTCGATCTTCTCTTTGATGGACATCTCATCTTCATACAAGAAGTGGAAGTCATTTTCCTCTTCCTCGATGGCCTTGACCACCGCGCGCGCCAGATCAGCTCCCCCTGCGCCGCCGTTGGCCCAGACATCACTGATCACGGAATCTGAAGCGCCCGCTTCAAGGGCAGCTTCCTTGATCATCTCCATCTCTTTGTCGGTGTCAGAGGTGAAGCGGTTCACAGCCACCACCACGGGAACGCCAAATTTGCGGGCGTTCTCGATGTGCTGGATAAGGTTGGGCAAGCCTTTCTCGAGCAGTTCAAGGTTTTCCTCGGTGTAGGCTTTATCAAGCACTTTCCCGGGCACGACTCTGGGCCCGCCGCCGTGCATCTTCAAAGCCCGCACAGTGGCAACCAGGACCACGCAGTTGGGGGTCAATCCACTGACGCGGCTCTTGAGGTTCATGAATTTTTCCATGCCGCAGTCTGCGCCAAAGCCAGATTCAGTCACCACATAGCCTTCGGGACCAACCAGCTTAAGGGCGATCTTGTCAGCTATGATGGAGCTGTTGCCCTGGGCGATGTTGGCGAACGGCCCGGTGTGCACAAAGGCAGGGCTGCCAACCAGTGTCTGCATCATGTTCGGCTTGATGGCGTCTTTGAGCAGGACAGTCATCGCGCCAGCAACGTTCAGGTCTTCAGCAGTAACCGGCAGCACAGGGCGCTGCACATGAGGCTGACCGCCCGTCTTGCTGGTGCCGATGATGATCCGGCCCATGCGTTCCCGCAGGTCCGCCAGTCCGGTGGTCATGCCCAAGGCAGCCATGATTTCGGAAGCCACGGTGATATCATAGCCCGTTTCTCGAGGATCCGCATTGCCCTGCCCACCCAGACCGACAATGATCTTCCGGAGCGCTTTGTCAGACACATCAACCACGCGGTTCCACTGGATGGAGTAAGGATCGATGTTCAAGCGGAACATGCGCCCTTTGTCTTCTTCGCTCAAATCAGACGGTTTCTCAGATTCAATGCCCAGCTTCTCCAGGCGCTTTCGCATGGAATCCGTGTACTCGTCGTCGGGGCAGAGCATCTTGGCCAAGAAATCCGTGCTCCATTGACGCTCCTTCATCAGGCGGTTATCAATAGCCGCGGCCAGCTGGTTATGAGCAGCTCCCACAGCGTGGATGTCACCCGTGAGGTGGAGGTTAAAATCCTCCATCGGCACAACCTGGGAATAGCCGCCGCCTGCCGCGCCGCCCTTGATTCCAAAGGTCGGTCCCTGAGAGGGTTGACGAATGCAGGTAAAGACTTTCTCGCCAATATGGTGGAGACCCTGGCTGAGCCCGATGGTCGTCACAGTTTTCCCCTCACCTAACGGTGTGGGGGTGATGGCCGTGACATCGATGTATTTTCCGTTCGGAACGTCCTCCAGACGATCGAGAACTTCCAATTTCACTTTTGCTTTGTATTTTCCGTATTGCTCCAATTCGTCTTCCTTAAGGCCGAGTTTTTTCGCAACCTCCTTAATCGGAAGCAATTCAGCTGCATGAGCGATGTCAATATCAGCTGGCACAGGATGCTTGATGTCAATAGGCATATTTTTCACTCCTTATGATCCTTATAAACGTATCCAAAACAGACAGGGAAAAATTATTTTTCGTAGGCAATTTTGGCAGCCCGCACCGTATTGCGGAGCAGCATAGCGATCGTCATTGGGCCCACGCCCCCCGGAACCGGTGTCAGATAACCGGCCACTTCTTTGGCTTCTTCATAATCGACGTCCCCTACCAGTCGATATCCCCTTTTCTTGGAATCATCATCTACCCGGTTTACGCCTACATCAATCACCGCAGCGCCCGGTTTGATCCAGTCCCCTTTGACCATTTCCGGGATTCCCACGGCAGCGATTAAGATATCCGCCTGACGGCTTTTTTCCTGCAGATCACGGGTTCGAGAATGGCAGATGGTCACTGTGGCATTTTCCTTGAGCAGCAATAAAGCCGCGGGTCTCCCCACAATGTTCGAACGGCCCAAAACCACAGCGTTCGCACCTTCCATTTCCACACCCTCGTGTTTCAGAAGGTGAATCACACCATAGGGTGTGGCAGGCACGAACTGCGGTTCACGTCCCTTTTGAGCCAAACGCCCGATATTCAGGGGATGAAAACCATCCACGTCCTTATCTATGCTGATGGTCCTTAATATGCGTTCGTCGTCCAGGCCGTCCGGCAGAGGCAGCTGGACGAGGATGCCGTGTACATCAGAGTCCTCATTGAGTTCCTTGACCAAACCTTCCACTTCTTCCTGGGTAGAGGAGGCGGGCAGCTTGTGTCCTATAGAGCGGATGCCAGCTTCCTCACAAGCTCTATGCTTCATGCGCACATATACTTGGGACGCAGGGTCCTCACCGACCAGCACAGTCGCCAATCCGGGAGGTTTTTTTCCTTCCGCTACCATGGCGGCCACATCTGCTTTCACTGCATCACGTACTTCTTGGGCGATAGCACGCCCATCAATCTTCTTTGCGGTCATAAATAACTCCCTTTACAATTGTTAAAACTTTCCGTTTTGGAATAGATGATGAAGAACAAATCTGTTCTCCCAAGATAGATCTTTTTACAAGGCACTAAAAAACATTATTGCCAAAAAGCCTATCCTTTTCAAGTTATTTTTATCACCATATCAATGAGGAATGATATATTACAAATATATCAGAGAGTGGGCAGAAGTTCAACCATGCAATGCAGTCCCTCACGGATGATCTCCACCGCGCTTAGCGACGCTTTTAAATTCCCCACTATCAAAAAGAGGAAATCTCATTGCACGCCATCCAGCTTTGACGTAAAATACAAAACACAAACCACAATCCAGACAACCTTCCATAGGCAGCGATGATCCGAAAACGCTTTTGTCAAGTGATGCACCTTCATCCAATCAAAGGGCTCGTTTTGGGGGGAACATTCAGAGCTGCAAACATACATAAAAGTCCCATCATGCCGTCAGTGAGAGTCTGGCGGTTTTTTAATTTTAATTCACCCACCCTTCCTATAAGGCCTTAATACGCTCCAAGCAGCGGGCAAACGATTTAAAGGAGGCAGTTGATGTCCGAGCGGAAAAAAATTACCATTCGCACATTGTACGATATGGCCGCCAAAGGCGAGCCGATTTCCTGGCTGACGAGTTACGATTATCCAACAGCTTACTTCCAGGAACAGGCTGGCGTCGACATGCTTCTCGTCGGGGACAGCCTGGGGATGACCATGTTAGGGTATGACGGCACCCTGCCCGTGACCATGAACGACATGCTCCGGCACACCCAAGCCGTTCGGCGGGGAGCCCCGACAGCCTTTTTAGTCGGAGACATGCCCTACATGAGTTATCAACCAAGCAATGAAACCGCCATCCGCAGCGCTGGGCGTTTCATGGCTGAAGCGGACTGCGACGCCATCAAGCTGGAGGGAGGAGGAGAGATGGCCAACCGCATGCGGGCCATCGTCAACGCCGGCATCCCCACCGTCGGCCATCTTGGGCTGACCCCACAAAGCGTGGCCGCGCTGGGAGGGTTTAGAGTCCAGGGACGGGGCGCATCGCAGGCCAAACAGATCATCGACGACGCCAAAGCGCTTGAGGAAGCGGGGGCCTTCTGCATCCTCCTGGAAATGGTCCCTGATCGAGTGACCAAAATCATCTATGAACGCGCGGAGGATTGTCTGATCATGAGTCTGGGTTCCGGTCCAGACGCCCACGGGCAATTACTGATCTTCCACGATATGTTCGGACTCTACCCTAAATTCAAACCACGGATGGCGAAAGTTTACGGGAACGCGGGGGAAATCATCCAGGAGGGGTTGACAGATTACAACAAAGAGGTCAAAGAACGGACATTTCCCCAAAAAGAAAACTGGTTCACCATGGAAGACGAAGAATACGAGCAGCTCATGGACATGCTGGAATAATATCGGAACTCCAGCTGCGCATCCCCCGCAGGAGGATAATATGTCAGATTTACAACACTTATTAAAAATCCCCCCCAGCCGTTTAGAGGCCATCAATGAGATATTACTCAACCCTGACATGCAGGTCATGGATGATTTCTTCAAGATCGTGGAAAAATACGGCACACCGGAAGAGATCAACGCCAAAGCCCGGGAAGCCCGGGACATGGACAGGCTGCTGGACCGCGTCAAGGACACCGAACCTGCCTACCTGGACGATCTGGATTGGCTGCGTGAAAAACGGGATCAGGGAGCGTTTATCAGCGTCGAGGATTACCGGCGAAAGGTGCTGGGAGAAAAAGCGGAAGACATGGAATTCGCGGATGAATTCGCAGTGACCCTGGAGATCAGCGCCTGCCAGTATTTCCCCTGGGTGCGGATGATCGCGGAGCGCGCATTGGGAAAAGACATGCTCATGCCCGGGCGGTTTATCCGCGTCCGGAAGATGAAAGAGCAGGAAGCGGACGGGGACCTGCCCGCCTTCGCCGCTGCCATGCAGATCCTGGGATCCACGTATGTGGAAACCCTGGATACGAAAGGGACCGATGGTTCCAACATCCACCTGGGGGGTCCCGAGACAATCACGGGATATTTCGGCGGCGTAGGCCAGCCCAACAGGCACGCCCTGCAGTGGTTGGATGAATATCTTTATTATTACACCGAATACGGTGTCCGCCAGGTCTTAAATATCAACCCCGGCACTGTCCTGCTGGGGTACATGCTCCACCGCTTAGGCGTTGATAACGAATTCAAGATCTCCGTGTACATGGGGAACGATAACCCCTACGCTGCTTTATGGACGCTGCTGGGCGCAAAGCTCTTTGCCCGCGACGACGGAACCTCGCCCCTGATCGGTTTCAACTGGAGCAACTCTGTAGACAATGAGACCATGGAGATCACAGCCCAATTCCGGGAGGACCTCGGATTCGAAGACGTGGTCCGTTTCGAACATCACATCACGGAGACCTTTAAAAGCATCGTCATCCAACCCTACAACCGGCGGGATGAGCTGGTGGAGATCGCCGACCATGTGGCCAACATCTCCGCCAAACACGAAGGGGCAGATCCAGAGATCGACCAAACGCGGGAACACCCCTCGGATATCCTGGATTACTTCCGGGATAAAGAGGAGATCCTGGAGGCCGAGGATTGGGATTACCTAACCCTGAATTTTCAGGACAAGTTTGACGCCCTCAACAAAACAGCTCGTGCTTTAACAAAAAATGGTCTCTCCTTCATAGCGGCGCCAAATTTGCACACCTGACAACAACGTCATACATAAACCAGGGTGGTCTCATATCCGTGGATCGGTTATAAATATAGGTTTTCTTTTCTCCCCCCTTTGAACTCCGAGTTGAGCAGATACGGCCTTCCCTGAGAAGGAGGACGCTAGAGACAAATTAAAAGAGGGCCAGGGAACGCTTCTGTAACCTCCGGATGTGAACGCCTTCCGGGAACACAACCGGAGCGAGGAAAGAGGCCTGGATGTGAAGCGGATGTCGGAGGCGGAAGCGATCCGGACCTTCATTCATGATTATAATTACATCGGCACCGAACTATACGGGAGTTTGCGCTGCCCGCAGTCCCCGGTGAATAACATCGTAGGTCAGGGAAAAAAACTCGGATCCCCCTGGCAGGGAACATATGGATTAGACACGCATCTGGCAGCGGGGCTGATGAAAGCCCTCAATCACACCTACATCGGCCTGGAAGTCCATCGCCTCTCCCCCTCGCTCAGCCGCGAAAAGGACAGTTTTTACATATAATAAGGACACTATACACCTTTTTAAGATAGTATAATTTTCCAGGCCGTTGAATGACCCAGGTTCGATCAATATTTATACTTGGAAAAGCTGCTTGATAACTGCTGTTTTATTAACATCCAATTGTTTTTTTCTTGCTGGTGGAAAACAAATCATGAAAGGTAAAAAGGCCACCAAAGAGGCATTCACAGAACTCGCTCCCCGCTATGAAGAGACCGTAGACGGCGAGCTGAACACCTTCTGGGGTTGGAGCTACCGGGGATTCGTCGACCATCTCATCGAACAAACCCCCATTGAGCCGGGCGATCTGATCCTCGACATCGCTACCGGCACCGCGGTCATCCCGCGTCATATCATGAAACGGGTCGAAAACCCTGAGTTCCAGATCTTCGGTTTGGATATTACAGAATCCATGCTTGTTCATGGAAAACAGAAGATCGATCCCGATCACTTCGCTTCCGTGATCAGCTTGACTTGCGGAGATGCCATGGCTTTGCCCTTTGATGAGGATTCATTTGATGTGATCATCACAGGATTAGCTTCTCATCATATCGACATCCCTCTTATGCTTGAGGAAATCAAAAGGGTTCTAAAAAGGGGTGGGACCCTTTCTATGATTGACGTTGGAGCTTCCTATCTTTGGCGACTCCCATTGATGAAGGGTTTTCTCCGCATGGTTGCTTTCATGTATTTTTTGTTTAAGGAAAATTTTACAAGAGCTTGGGCTGAAGCTGCAGCAGTAACCAACGTCTGGACACTTGAAAAATGGAATAAGGAATTATTATCACTTGGATTCAAGGATGTAAGTATAAGAAAAATCCCTTCAAAAAATAAATGGATACCGGATCCACTAGCCATTTATGCTCCCTATTAAAATCTCAAGGAGATAAATATGACCTCTACAAACACTTTAATCCGACAGGGACGCAATGATGAAATTTGGACAAAATATTGCGGGTTTTTCGATCTAAGCCTTGATGAGTTTATGAAAATCCAAGAACGCCTTTTAATGGAACAAATCGAGCTTTTGAGTAAAAGCATGATGGGACGTATGTTAATGGGGGATATGATCCCCAAAAACATGGAAGAATTCCGTCAAGTAGTACCTCTTACTACCTATGAGGATTACCTGGGGTACCTGGATCAAAAAAGAGAAGATGTATTACCAAGAAAACCACATGGCTGGTCTCATACCTCGGGCCGTTCTGGAAAATTCAAATATAAATGGGTCCCATATCCTAAAAAGATGTATGATAAATTAGGTGAAATATTAATTGCCACAATGATCCTTTCCACTTGTTCTACAAAAGGGGAAGTCAATCTTGAATTGAATGATAAGGTTCTGCTTGCTACTGCGCCCCCACCTTATGTCACAAGCTTTCTAAGCCATTCCTTAGGGGAACAAATAGCCGTCAAATTCCTACCTTCTTTGGAAATAGGTGAAAAGATGGATTTCAAAGAAAGGATAAATGAAGGCTTTAAACTTGCCATGAAAGAAGGTCTGGACTATTTTTACGGGATCGCGAGTGTTCTTGTTGGAATCGGAGAAAGATTTGAAAAAGGCTCCGGTCAAATAGACTTCTCAATCGATATGCTCCACCCCTCGGTAATCTGGAGATTGATTAAAGGTTTCGTATCAACCAAGATTAAAAACCAACCTACTCTACCAAAGGATATTTGGAACCTGAAAGGCATAATGGTAGGAGGTACAGATACGGAGATATATCGAGATAAAATTATCCACTACTGGGGAAAAGATCCCATCAATGGATATGGGAGCACGGAAGGTGGAGCCATGTCAGTGCAGGCCTGGAACAGGAAAGGCATGACCTTCTCCCCAGAGACGAATTTTCTGGAATTTATTCCTCACCAAGAACATATAAAATCAAAAGAAAACCCTGAATACCAACCAAAAACCTTGCTTTACAGTGAATTAGAACCAGGCATTTATGAGTTGGTTTTCACCAACTTCCACGGAGGCATCTTCACTCGATATCGGGTTGGTGATCTTATTGAAGTTCTCTCTCGAAAAGACGAAGAGGTGGGCATAGATCTACCTCAATTTAAATTCTATTCGCGGGCTGATGACACGATAAGACTGGCAGGATTTTCAATACTGACAGAAAAAGATATTTGGACCGCTATTGAAGGATCTAATATTGAATATTTCGATTGGGTAGCACGGAAGGAAATTGAGGATAGCAAAGCATATCTGCATCTTTTTATCGAACTTAAGAACAGAGATGGTATAGATCAAGACACCATGCGTGATGGGATCAGGAAAAATCTCCGAAATAACAACTCTGATTATGCTGATCTGGAGAATATGCTTGATTATGATGCCTTAAAGCTAACACTCTTAAACCCGGGTTCCTTTGGTTCCTACATGGATTATCAAAAAAGCCAGGGAGCCGATCTTGCTCACACGAAACCACCGCATATGAAACCCAGCAGAGAACAAATGAAGAGTTTAATGCAAAAGGAAAGAATAAAAGATTAGCATGGTAATTAACATCAATACCATCATCCCCATCATAACCTTCTTCCTTTACGTGAGCTTATACCTGATTGTAGCTCTAACAGCTCCCCAATCCAAAGCTCGACGCGCTTTTCGATGGTATCTGTTGTCCATGGTTTTCTGGTCACTGAGTGCTTTCATCGTGATTGCAGATATCCCATGGACAACTTTTTGGTTCCGATTAATGACAACCAGCGCCTTAGGAGCTATTGTTAGTATCTTTCATTTCGTAGTCAAATTTCTTAAAAAGGAAATCAAATGGGATATTTATGTAACTATTTATGGTATTGCAAGCATGATTCTCAGCTTATTCACAAGCCTTGTGATTGAATCAGCTCAAACGATAAATGGGGTTATACATTACGAATTTGCACCTTTCTTATTCTTATTAATCGGCCCAAGTTACAGTCTGATCCTCTATAGCATGGCTGTACTTATCAGGGATTACCAAAATTCCGATAACAAAATACACAAAAACCGCCTTATTTACCTGATTGTGGGGATCATTATATTGATTATCGGTACTGTGATAAACTTCACCCCCTTGGGGAAGTACCCCATCGACATTGCTGCAAACGGCGTGACGGCCGTCCTCATCGCTTACGCCATCCTCCGCTACCAGCTTCTGGATATCACCGTCGTCATCCGGAGAGGCCTTTTCTACTCCATCCCCACAGTGATCATCGGCACAACATACTTCCTGATCATCACCCTCTCCCTGCGCATCTTCAATGTTTATTCAGGAGCCGAGGTCTTTCTGCTCTCCCTGGCAGTAGCCCTGATCACTGCCCTGGTCGCTGAACCGATCCGCGAGCGGGCCCAATCCTGGATCGACCGCCTTTTCTTTCGGGAAAAATATGACTCACGATTGATGCTCCAGGATCTGAGCAGCCAGGCGGCTTCGGTGTTGAACATTACCAATCTCGCCTGCCTGATCCTGGAGGAAGTGACCTCCACGCTCCACATTGAAAAATCAGCTTTTTTCTTAAAAGATGAGGAAACAGAAAAATTCATCCTCACGGAACACACCGGGCTGGAAAAAATAAAAAATATCGAATTGAGACAGAACCATCCTCTCGTGCTCTGGCTCTCAAACCATGACAGGGCCCTCACCAGACACGAAATCGAAGTCCTTCCCCAGTTCAAGTCCATGTGGAAGCGGGAAAGGGAGGAGCTTGAAAGTTTGGACGCTGAGCTCTTCATCCCTGTTAAAGTCCAGCAGGAGTTAGTGGGAATTTTTTATGTGGGCCCGAAACTATCCGAACAAGCCTACGATCAAGATGACATCCTGACCCTGTCCACGCTCGCTAACCAGAGCGCTGTAGCCATTGAAAACGCACGTTTGTACACAGCGGAGCAGAACCGGCGCAAGGAAATGGACATGCTCTACAGTATGGCCCGCCAGCTGGTGGCTTCTGACAATTTTGATGCTGTCTTGAACAGCATCGCAAAACACGCTGTGAAAAGCGTGAACGTCAGCTATACCCGAATCTTGATTTTAGACGAAAACAAAGAATACCACTGCCGGGCTGTATCCACCCCTAAAGGAAACCCTTCTCGTTTCGGACTTGGAAAGCTCGAACCAGTGATTGCGGAACATTACTATAACTGGATATTACAAGGCGACAAGGCTGTCGTGCTGGACCGTGATGACCCTGATCTCCAAAAAGAAGAACGGGAAAATTTATTTTATGGAGAGGCCCAATTCATCTGTCTCTCACCGCTGATCGGTACGGACGAACCTCTGGGTTTAATCATCTTTGGTGAATCCAGAAGGGACATCCGGGACCCCTTCAACGCCACCAAGATGCGTTTGGTAAACGTAATCACGGATCAGGCATCCAGCGCCATTCAACGCACCATACTCCACGAACAGTTGGAAGAGAGCTTCCTGCAAACGGTTATCTCCCTTGCCAACGCCATGGACGCCAGGGACGCGTATACAAGCGATCACAGCCAGCGCATGGCTTCGCTCTCTGAGCAGGTCAGCCGGGAAATGGGCCTAAACCAGGATCAAAAGCAAGCTATGAAATGGGCCGCCATCCTCCACGACATAGGGAAGATCGGGGTCCCGGACGAAATCCTCCGCAAACCCGGTCCTTTAACCGAGGAAGAATGGATGACGATGGAGAGACATCCGGAGATTGGTGCGAAAATCGTCGCCCCCGTGCATAAACTTGCCCCCGTTTCTCCTATCATCCGGGCCCATCATGAACGGTACGACGGAACCGGCTATCCCCGTGGTCTGAAAGGGGAAGCCATTCCCATCGAATCCCGGATCCTTTCGGTGGTCGATGCTTATATCGCCATTCGCGATAAACGCGTTTACAGCGAAAGCCATAACCATCAAGAAGCGATCACCGAGATCCGCCGCAACAGCGGGACACAATTCGACCCCAAAGTAGTAGAGATGTTCTGTAAGGTGATTGAGGAAAACCCCGACTTAAAACAAAACCAGCAAAGCTACGAAACAACTCCCTACTGATCAACTCAAGTTTCTTAAGGCCTCTCCTTATGAACAAGAAGCATTCCTTAAAACCTTTTTTTAATCCCCAGGGGGTGGCCGTGATCGGCGCCTCCCAGAACCCCTCAAAACTGGGATATCGTCTGGCCCAAAACCTGTCCCGGAGCGGGTACGAAGGTGCTGTCCACTTCGTAAACATTAAAGGCGGCAGGCTGCTGGGCCAACCTATTCATAAAAATCTGGGGGATGTGCCCGATCCAGTGGATCTCGCTGTGGTGCTCATCCCTGCCCTTTTTGTTCCCGACATCCTGGAAAAATGCGGTAAACGAGGGATCCACGCCGCGATCATCGGATCGGGTGGTTTTCGCGAAGCCGGCCCTGAAGGAGCCAAGCTGCAAGAAGAGATGCTCCGGGTCGCGGATCGGGAAAGGATCCGTTTGATTGGTCCCAACTGCATCGGCCTTCTCGACACACATCTCCCCATCGACACCACGTTCCTGCCTCCGCCCGGCCCCACACCCGGCGATGTGGCCTTCCTATCCCAATCTGGCGCTATTTGCGCTGCGGCGATCGATTGGGCCCGCGGGCAGGGCTACGGTATCTCCCGCTTAATCAGCCTGGGTAACCAGGCGGATGTCAGTGAAACTGATTTGCTGGAACCGGTCGCGGAGGATGAACACACCCATGTGCTGGCTTTATATCTCGAAGGGATAAAATCAGGCCGCAGGTTCGTACGGGAGGCACGGGGTGTCGTGCAAAAGAAACCCATCATCGCCCTCAAGGTAGGGAAATACGAAGCAGGACGAAAAGCCGTCGCCTCCCATACTGGCGCCTTAGCAGGACAGGAAAGCGCTTACAACGCCGCTTTCCGGCGGAGCGGAGTGCTGCGCGCGAAAACCAGTGAAGAGATGTTCGACCAAGCCCGGGCCCTAGCCTGGTCTCCCCTCCCCAAAGGGAATCAGGTGGGTGTACTGACGAACGCGGGAGGTCCAGGCGTGACTGCAGCGGACGCACTGGAAGAGTTTGGGCTGGAGATGGCCGCATTCACGGAAGAGACTTTGTCCTCCCTGCAAGAGATCCTCCCCAAAGCCGCCAGCCTTGAAAATCCAGTCGATATGCTGGCCTCTGCCACACCCGATCAGTTCGCCTCCTGCCTGAAAGTGTTGTTGGACGACCCTGAAACGGACAGCGTCATGGTCATCTATCCCTCGCCTCCCCTGTACACAGCCGGTGCCGTAGCCAAAGCGATCATCCCCATCATCCATGGTTCTGAGAAACCTGTGGTCGTTTCCGTGATGGGAGAGCGGTTGATCCAGGAAGCAGTTGAACACCTTCGGGCAGCCAGAATACCAGAATACCGCTTTCCCGAACGGGCAGCGGCTGCGATCGACGCCCTCTGTGAACGCGCTCACTTATTGGAGTTCGCTAAGGCAGAACCCCTGCATCCCATAGATATCGACAAAGAAACGGTGAATGAGCTGATTGCCAACATGGGGAATGGAAACATCATTGATTCCCAAACCGCCCAGCGCATATTTGCTGCCTACGGCATTCGGACAGCCCACACAAAGCTGGCTCGATCTGAAGAAGAAGCGGTTGAAATTTCGCGAAAGGTAGGCCTCCCCGTAGTTCTGAAGATTGCCTCCTCAGAGATCTCCCATAAATCGGATGTAGGTGGGGTCCTATTGGACTTAGGAGATGAAGGATCCATCAGGAGCGGCTACCAGACGATCCTCCGCCAGGCGCAAAATGCCCTCCCGGACGCAGAACTGGACGGGGTTTACGTGCAGAAGATGATCCCCGCAGGCCAGGAAGTGATCATCGGCGCTGTGCAGGACCCTCAATTTGGCGGGTTGGTCATGTTTGGCTCCGGAGGGACGGAGGTGGAAGGCCTCAAAGACATCGCTTTCGGTTTAGCACCCTTAACAGAGAAGGATCTGGATTACATGCTGGAAAACACCTGGGCAGGCAGGAAACTGCACGGCTTCAGGAATCTGCCTCCCGCTGATATTGAAGCCGTGAGAGAAGCTTTGGCCAGGCTGGCACAATTAGCGGCAGATTTCCCCCAGATTCAGGAGATCGAAATCAACCCCCTCCGGGTCCTTCCGGAAGGGCAGGGGGCCGTGGCCGTTGATATCAGGATTAAAAGCAGCTGAATTCATCTCGTGGTCATCCAGACATCATCCACAGGAGCAAGAGATATGAGAAACATATCTGCAATACTTCTCCTTATCCTCAGTCTGATGTACACCACAGCTTGCGAAGATAAGGGGGAGACCCAGACACCCATCCCCTCCCGGGAAAGTAAAATCCCCTCCGGCGCTGTGAAGATGGGACCAGAAGATGACTCCCACCCCCTATCCTTCACGCTCAGGGTTGGGGGGAGCCCGTACCTGTGCCCGGCCCCATCAACACGGCTGGTGGTGAGGATGCCCCTTTCATCACCGCAGACGGAGAATCCTTTTTCTTTTTCTTCACGCCTGATCTTTCCGTTCCCGAAGAGGAGCAGCTCCTGGATGGCGTGACAGGCATCTACCAATCCCAATGGGAAGGTGACACCTGGGGAGAACCGGAGCGTTTGATCCTCAACGATGACATAGCTCTTGACGGTTGTCCATTCGCGATGGGAGACCAACTTTGGTTCTGTTCCCTTCGCGCTGGCTCCCAGGGCCTCCAATGGTTTACCGCTGAATATGCGGAGGGAACGTGGAAAGATTGGCAGGAAGCTGGCTTCGATCCTGCATACGATGTGGGCGAACTGCACATCACCGCAGACGGTGAGGAACTTTATTACCACTCAGATCGAACCGGATCCAAAGGCCTCAATGACATTTGGGTCAGCAGGAAAACAACTGCAGGATGGGGGGAACCGGAGAACGTGGCCGCAGTGAATACCCCTGACAATGAGAGCCGACCGTTTCTCACCGCGGATGGACAGGAACTTTGGTTCACGCGACAATACAAAGGAACCCCAGCCATCTTCCGTTCTGCACGCCAGGCTGGGGGATGGGGAAAACCTGAACTCATTCTCTCTCAATTCACCGGTGAACCGACCCTGAATCCATCTGGGGATATATATTTCGTACACCACTACTTCAAGGAGGGGGAAATGATCGAAGTGGACATTTACGCAGCTTACAAAAAGTAACCGGCACCGAACCCAAAATTTTAAAGACCAACTTCCCGGGAAAATGCACCCGGGAAGTTCTCTCTGCAGCCAGCCACAGATCAGTGGTGGTTTTCTTCAATATAATTCTTAAGATATTCACCGGTGTACGAATGGGAGTTCGCGCAGATCTCCTGCGGCGTCCCTGTGGCGATCACCTCACCGCCCGCTTCACCCCCTTCCGGGCCGAGATCGATGATATGATCAGCGACTTTCACGATATCCAGGTTGTGCTCGATGATCAACACCGTGTTCCCTTCATCGACCAGCCGCTGCAATACCTCGATCAGCTTGTGGACATCTGCGGCATGCAGACCGACGGAGGGTTCATCCAGAACATAAAGCGTGGATCCCGTGGAACGTTTTGCCAATTCCCGGGAGAGCTTGACCCGCTGAGCTTCTCCTCCCGACAATGTGGGGGAGGGCTGCCCAATGCGTATGTACCCCAGGCCGACATCCTTCAAGGTCTTCAAGCGCTTCATCATCAGGGGAAAGTTCTCAAAGACCTCCATGGCCTGGTCCACAGTCATCTCCAGGACATCCGCGATGTTGTACTCGTCCTTGAACCGGACCTGAAGGGTTTCGCGGTTGTACCGCTTGCCGTGACAGACATCACAGGGGACATAGACATCGGGCAAAAACTGCATCTCGATCTCCAACTGTCCCTGACCGCCGCAGGCTTCGCAGCGTCCGCCCTTGACGTTGAAAGAAAAGCGTCCCTTATCGTAACCGCGGATTTTGCTCTCCGGAAGCTCCGCAAACAGTCTTCGGACATAGTTGAATAATTTGGTATAGGTACCGGGGTTTGAACGCGGGGTCCGCCCGATGGGAGATTGATCGATGTTAATCACTTTGTCGATATGCTCCAGACCCCGGATGCCATCATAATCCCCTGGTTTTGTCTTGGCGCGGTTTAAAGCCCGAGCCAGCGCTTTATAAAGGATTTCCACCATCAGCGTGGATTTGCCGGAACCAGACACGCCGGTGATGCACACCAGCTTACCCAAAGGAATGGAAACATCGATGTCTTTTAAATTGTGTTCCCGGGCGCCCAGAATCTTCAAGGTCTTCCCGTTCCCCTCACGCCGCTTTTCAGGCACAGGTACCTTGAGCCGGCCTGACAAATAGGCTCCGGTCAGGGATTCGGGGTGATCCAAGACATCCTCCACCGGGCCGGCGACCACGACCTCTCCCCCATGTTCCCCCGCACCGGGCCCCAGATCCAGAACCCAATCCGCGGTGAAAATCGTCTCCGGGTCGTGTTCAACGACCATTACCGTGTTGCCCAGATCCCGTAAACCCTCCAGGGTCCTCAGCAAGCGATTGTTGTCTCGCGGGTGCAGGCCAATGGTGGGTTCATCCAGGACATAAAGCACACCCATCAAATGGGAACCGATCTGGGTCGCGAGACGAATGCGTTGGGCTTCCCCTCCCGAAAGGGTGCCCGCAGACCGGGTCAACGTCAGATAATCCAAACCCACATTGACCAAAAAACCTAAACGCTCTTTCAGCTCCCGGATCACCCTTTCGGCAATAATCTGCTGGCGGTCGTCTAAAGGTGTATCCTGATCATCAAGGTACACCACCCATTCCAGGGCTCGTTTGATCGGCCAGGATGAAACCTCCCTGATGTTCTTCCCAGCGACGGTTACAGCCAGGGATTCGGGACGCAGGCGCGCCCCGCCGCAGTCCGGGCAGGGCTGATCGTTCATGTATCCCATAATCCGGTTCCGCATGTATTCCGACTTCGTTTCATGGAACCGTCGTTCCAAATTGGAGATCACCCCCTCATACTCCCGCCGGAAGTTGTATTCCCGACCTTCCTTATTGACATAATTCACAGGGACCTTCCTGCCATTCGTGCCGTAAAGGATGATCTCTTTATCCTGCTCCGACAACTCAAAATAGGATGCCTTCAGGTCAATGTCATAGGCCTGGGCAGCGCCCACCAGGGTCTGCCAATAATAGCCGCCCTGTTCCCGTGGACCGCCCCACTCCCTGGCATCGATGACCCCTTCCCAGATCGACTTCGTCTTATCTGGAACCAGTAAGCTCTCATCAATCTCCAGTTTCGTCCCAATCCCCTCGCAGGTTGGGCAGGCCCCATGGGGCGTGTTAAATGAGAACATGCGGGGTTCGATCTCGGGAAAGCTTATCTCACATACCGGACAGGCCAGGTGCTCGGAGAAAGTTACAGACCGTGGATAATCGGGATCTGTGACATCATACATCGTCAGGTACCCATCCCCAAATTTCAAGGCCGTTTCCACAGAATCTGTGAGTCGAGAACGGAAATTCTTCTCTTCCTCCTCGGATTCATAATCGCGGATGACCAAGCGGTCCACAACCGCCTCAATGGTGTGTTCCCGGTAACGTTCCAGACGGACATCTTCTTCAAGGCGGCGGATTTCACCATCGATTCGGGCCCGGACAAATCCCGATTTGCTGATTTCCTCCAATATCCCTTCATGCTCCCCCTTCCTGCCCTTCACAACAGGGGCCAGGAGATGAAAGCGAGTTCCTCGGGGATAATCTTCAATAATTTCTACAATCTCTTGCGCGGACTGCGTGGTCACCTCCCGTCCGCACTCCGGACAATGGGGGATCCCCGCCCTGGCGAAAAGCAAGCGCAGGTAATCATAGATCTCCGTGACCGTCCCCACGGTCGAACGGGGATTGTGGGAGGTCCCCTTTTGATCGATAGAGACCGCAGGAGACAACCCTTCAATATAATCCACATCTGGCTTATCCATCTGGCCCAAGAACTGCCTGGCGTAGGAAGAAAGGGATTCCACATACCGCCGCTGGCCCTCCGCAAAAATGGTGTCGAACGCCAGGGACGATTTACCTGAACCGGACAATCCTGTAATGACTACAAATTTATTACGGGGAATTTCTACAGTTAAATTCTTCAGGTTGTGAACACGCGCGCCCACAACTTTTATCGATTTTTGCATAATATGTACCGACCTACCAGTATATTTCCTCTAAGATATTTCTCCCAACCACGAATCTTTGATGTATCTTCCTGGGTTAGAAATTATACCAACCCTTCCCCCTCATACACTTCCTTTTTCTATTACATTAACAGAGAATCTACACTCACACATCTGCAAGGGTCAATTGCATATTCCGGCGAAATAATCCACTGATTCCGAAAATAGTCGTCCACCCCGAAGGGCAAACAAGACTGGTGAAATGATTATATATCATCTGGACGACATGGCGCCTTCGGCGCGCAGTTTTCGCTGTGACGTTGGTCGAGTGGGTCAATCACCGCTCCAGGACCCGCTATTCCGGCGACATCTTCACCCGGGAGCAGGGTCTGTGCATCCATCAGCGATAGAGGGTACCTCAGCCAATCGTCGAAGATCAACAGGGGGGTTTTGATGAGGGATTTTAACCGCTTGAAAAAAGCGGGGCAAACGGAAGAAGCGCACGACCATATCACGATGGCAGGCCGTCCGACCCAATGCACAGGCCAGGAAAGTCACTCTGTGTGCCTGCGGCATTTCCCGCCCCGGTG
>JAWODY010000058.1:0-41826 GCA_046483045.1 Anaerolineales bacterium
GTGTATGATCACGAATTACCTGAAAGTCGCGACCAGCAAGGTTTTGCCTATCCTGCCATCTTTCTCCCTCTTATCATTCCTTTTGGTTTTATCCCTGACTTAGAAATAGCTACTGCTGTTTGGCAAGGTCTAAATACAAGTTGTTTAATATTGAGCCTTTATTATTTTCAATATTCTTCCTCCACTCAAAAAATCCCACCATTATTTTTTGCTGCCACCTGGTACTTTACGCTGCTGATGATCTTTCAAGCTCAAAATATTGGAATCCTAATTGCTGGATTAAGTTTCGGGTATTGGGCCTTAACAGAAAAAAAGCAATTATTAGGGGGGGTAATTTCATCCGTATTGTTTATCAAACCGAACTTAACATTCCTTCCAATTCTTGTGCTAATCCTCTATGCGCTCTTTAATCAGGAAATTCGTTATCTTCTGGGTCTTTTCATCGGCACTTCAACCCTTCTAATTATTAGTTTCCTGCTCGTTGGGCCTTGGATCCAAGGATGGTTAGGTATTCTTCTACGATACTCAGGGTATGCAAAAACCACCTTTCCCATCATGTTACTTTCAGATTACAGTTTACCTTTAGGTGGGCTTCTGGTTTCCTCCATCCTCATAGGCTTTGTAATTTTCCGGAAACACTTGCTTTACCTATTAGCCTGGAGCGTTCCAGCACAAATCATCCTGTTCCCTCAAACACCAATCTGGTCTTTGTCTATCCTTACTATTCCGATGGTGGTTGTCTGGATGAAAGGCCAAAAATTCCCGGTATTAATTTATTGG
This sequence comes from Anaerolineales bacterium, assembly GCA_046483045.1. GTDB lineage: Bacteria > Chloroflexota > Anaerolineae > Anaerolineales > UBA11858 > B10-G9. Next base: position 781 of record JAWODY010000058.1, read on the forward strand.
TTTCTTGGATGGCTTAGCTTATTAGGTAATATTATTTCTCCGTCCTGGTGGCAGTGGCAATCACTTACAATTGCCATCTTGTCTTTCGGTTTAATAATTTACTCGAGTTACATTACAAATACCACTCTTAACTTGACAATGTTAAATTAGTACAATTGTTCGATTGTTAATTTGGAGGAAATGAATAAAAATAGGTAACGTCCTTCCCCATCACAGAAAAGGAACGTTACCTTGAATCATTCTACCCAAAACCAAGTCCATGTCAAAGACCAATCAGCAGCAAACAGGGACGTATTCGAGCGTTGGGGATTGCCCTACGAAAAGGTGATAGCGCTGGGAGAGAGATTGCAGGCATTTCACAGGCGATTTCATCACTGTTTTGCGACCCAGACCAACAATAAGAGTGACTACGCCCGGGTCTATTTGCAGGGCTTATTGTGGATGGAAGGCGGACGAAACTATACCAACATTGCACGCCGGGTGATTGGACCAGAAGATGATGGGCAGGGTTTGCAGCATTTCATGTCGGATTCTCCCTGGTCTGGCGAGAACGTGTTTGAACAAATCCAGGTTGAGATCGCGGAGCGGCCAGAACTGGCTGGAGGAATGTTGTGTCTGGATGAGACCGGTGTGGCCTGTTCAGGGAAGCAGAAAGCGGGCGCTGCCCGGCAGTATCTGGGCCGAGAGGGGAAGGTGGATCTCGGGCAGGTCGGTGTCGGCTTGAGCTATTACAAAGAGGGGCTGTGGACCCTGGTGGATGCCGGACTGTACCTTCCCCAGGTATGGTTCAGTGAAGCCTATCAGTCCCTGCATGAACGCTGGCATGTGCCCCCTGAACGAACCTTTCGAAGCAAACCAGCACTCGGGCTGGAGATGATCAAACGGGCGCATGAACGGGGATTGCCCTTCCAAGCGGTGAGCTGTGACAGCCTGTACGGGCGGGACAGCCAGTTTCGGGAGGAATTGGATCAAATGGGGCTGATCTACATGGCAGATATCCCCAAGAATGTGCAGGTGTACCTCAGCGAACCGCAAGTTGGTGTGCCCCGGACACCTACGAATAAACGGGGGAGGCCTTACTCCCGATGGTCGGTCCTCAATCACATCCCAGCCATGTCGGTGCGAAGTCTGGCGCAGCATCCCGACTTTGCATTTCAAACCGTGAGGGGAAGGCACACAGAACGAGGATGGCTGTTTGACACCTGTGCGGCAAAGCAAGTCTACACAATCACAGACGGGGGCGAGGTCCGAAAGGAGTGGCTTTTCATTCGGGAAGAGGAAAATGGCCGGTTAAGTTATTCCCTGAGCAACGCTCCGGCTGAGACAGGGCTGCATACGCTGGCCCTGTGGCGCAGCCAAAGATATTTTGTGGAGCGCACGTTTCAGGATGCGAAATCGGAAGCCGGGTGGGACGAGCTGATGGCCAGAAAGTATCGGGTGTGGATGCACCACGCCGCGCTGGATGCTTTGGTACTGTGGTTTGTCGCTGAAACCAAACTTGACTGGGCGTTAGCGCACCCACGGGATCCAACACTGGCTGAGGAATTTGAGGTGGATCAGTTGCCCCATCTCTCTATGGCCAACATCCGGGATCTGCTGCGCGCGGTGCTGCCCTTGAAACGTTTAACTCCGGACCAGGCGATTGGTTTGGTCATTCAGCAACTGATCGACCGTGCCCGCTCAACACAATGTCGATTGCGAGCACAACAAAGAAGCGGACTCAAGGGTGTTGACACCTGAATTTTAGAACATATGTTTTAATCTAACATTGTCAAGTTAATAGGAAAACACTCTCTAACACTAGAGTAGTAGACATAATTGCATTCCACAGGTTTGATTACTAGTCAGTTTCCTATATGAAAAAGAATAACGAGTGTTGCCCAACAGGTTTTAAACTTTTATCTGCCAGGGTCGCAGGTTCGAATCCTGCCGGGCCCATTGCCGCAAGCTAATAGCTTGCTTACGAGAGAATAGTAAAGCATCAAACTCTTTTTTTTGTTTTTATTCTTTCCCTTTTTGATTTCATTCCAGTCCGGGTTAGCGTTTTTGGCGGGGTTTTTGTCTAGAGATCGTTCCCATAAGTCTGCGCGTGGGCCTGACCCTTTTACTTTCCATCAGCGTAGAAGATCACCCCCAGGGTGCCCGGTCCAACGTGCGCGCCGATCACGGGGCTGAGCTCATATTGTTTCAGTTCTTTGCAGGATACGCAGCCGTTAAGCTGGGCCATGAGTTCTTGCAGGGCGTCCTCTGCATGAGCATGGACTACGCCGGCGTGAATGGGGTGCCCGTCTGCATGTTCTTCGACGAGTTCCAGCAGGCGCTGTATGGCTTTGCGTTTGGTGCGAATGCGTTCTAGGGCGTCAATTTTACCTTCTTCCGTGAAAGTCAGGATGGGTTTAATCCGCAGAGCGGACCCGAGGTAACGGCTGGCGCCGCCGATCCGTCCCCCTTTGTGCAGATATTCCAGGGTGTCGACCACGAAGTAGGCCCGGACGCGTTTGGACACGCTTCGCGCGACCCGGGCTGCCTCGCTGAGGTCAGCTCCGGATTCAATGGCCCGGGAGGCAGCCAATACCACCAGGGCCAATCCTCCTGAGGTTATCCGGCTGTTGATCACCTCAACCGGCACCTGGTCAAATTCCTCCGCTGCGGACTGTGCGGAACTCACTGTGCCGCTGATCCCAGAAGAGATCAGAGGGACCAGGATGCCCTCGTATTTATCAGCCAAATCCGTGTAGATGTCCAAGAATTCAGACATGGCGGGTTGGGAGGTGGTGGGGATGGGGGCCCCATTACCCAACTGTGTGTAAAAATCTCGGGGTTTGATTTCCACTCCATCCAGATACGTTTCCCCTTTCCAGTGCAGCTTGAGAGGTAGGACATGGATGTTGTATTTTTGAACCGTCTCAGGCGGGAGATAGGCAGTGCTGTCTGTGACGATCGCTATCTTGTTCATGATTTCCTCCGTTCGAAAAAAACGAAAAAATAAAATAAAAAAACGTTACCTCAGGCATCATGAGGGTCTTTTTCCGCGAAAACGATGTGAGAAGCCTGGCGTGTGAATTCGCGCAGTAAACGCTGTTTCTCCTGCCCAAGGTGTTCCAGCAGTGTTTGGTATTTACCGCTTTGTTCTGAGATGAAACTTGCTACCTGGCGGTTAACGCGTTCCATCAAGCCCAACGAGATCCCGATGCCAGGCAGAGCGCTGAGGTCAATTTCTCCAGGCAGTCCCAGGCTGTGCAATCCTTTCAATGGCTGGCTTGTTTCAGCTTTCTCTTTAAGGGATCCCAGGGCTAGGATGATGGCTGTGCTCATTTCGGTGAGATATACGAATGGTGACTTGGCTTGCGAAAGCCGTCCTACAAGGTCCTGGAGGTATGTCTCGTATCCTTTGGGTCTGGTTTTTTCCAATTGATTCAGAATGTGATTGGCGACCTCTTCCCAGGCTTCCATTTCTGGGGTCTCCCCGCTCAAGTGAGGGTGGAGGACCTGTGCTTTTGGGGTGGGGAGAAAATGGACTGTGGAGCGGCCCGGCCCCCGGTCACCTTCCGGTAGATGGTATTCCGAGCGAACGTATCCCCGTTCCTCCAGAAGGCGGAGCATTTCATACACGGTGACTTTGCCCAAACCTAATTGATCCGCCAGGTCCGTGTAATGCAAGGCTTTATTGTTCTGGTAGTACTGCTCCAGGAACTGGGATAAAAATTCGTTTTGCCGTCTTGTTAATTCAGCCATAAAGCCCCTTATCCGAAAAATCCGAAAAAATTATATCATATGTTGGGTTGGTTAGGCAACGGGGGCAGAGGGATGTAAGGGGTTCTCTTTTTTTGTAGAGATTCTTTGTATGTTTGTTCTCAGGTGATGGGTGAATCTAGCTACGTGCCCTCCTCGATAAAAGGGATCAAAGGTTACGCAGTATGGACCACAATGTATGGGGACGGAATGAACGCTGCACGACATCACGGTAAGGGGCATGTGCGGATACAGCTTCAAAGAGGGCGGTGCGGAGTTGCTGGTTCTCTTTAGCTGCCCTTAAAACCGGATCCAGGAGGTGAAAGCGAGCCAAGGCGATGGTTAGAAGGCGGATGACTCGACCGTACGGTAAATCGCGGATGATGTCCTGATTCGCAGTCCGGTAATGATTGTGAAAGGCTTTTTTTGTGGTTCCCGTGGTGAGGATGGTCTCCGCCGCCCGTATGCCGCTTTGCACTGCGGATGTGATCCCTTTGCCTTTAAAGGCCCGGACCAAACCCGCCGCATCTCCTACTGTAATATAACGATCACCGTAATAACCCTTAGCAAGGGAGGTGGGAAAATGGCCTTTGAAGAAATGGAAGTCGTCTCGGTGATTAATGCTCAGTGGCTTCTGGAGGGAAAGCACCTTTTTTACCATGGGAAGGGTGAGGAAATACTTCATCAGATAAGTATCCACATTACCCCCGGCTATGTTGATGGCCAGGTAATTTTCCTTAGGTGTGATGCCCCCGAATTCGATTCCGGGATGGCAGGGGAGGAAGGCATGGATGCCCATAGCGAAATTCTCCATCTCCTCAGGGTGCGGATGGACTTTTGTGACGATGGATCCGAGAGCTTGGGGTGGTTGGTAACTGGTATGCCGGGTGAACATGGAGGCACTGCCCTCATCAAGGCCAAAAGCGCCGACTACGACCTCCGCTTCTAAAGGGAGATTTTCGGTGTAAATAACGACTCGATCCTGGTGGAACTCAAGGTCAACAGCCCGGGCATGAACGACGTTGATCCCGCGCTCCTGGACAGTTTTGAGCATATACGTGTCATATTGGATGCGCCTCAAAGCAAAGGAGGGGTTTCCCTCATCAGCGACGGTGATGTGTTCATTTTCAGTGTGGAGAATATAGCGCTTGATGGTCCGTTGGCAAAGATAATCTGGGAAGGGGATTCCCAGAGCTTCCTCAAGGAGCTGCGGGAGAGGTGGGGATAGGACTCCAATGCATTGGTTATAGTGCTGTTCGCCAGTAAATAGCTTACCTTCCACAATGGTGATCTTGATTTCCCGTTCCATCTCCGCGGCTAAAGACTGTAGTGCGAGAGCGCAGGCAGTCCCTCCCGGTCCTCCGCCAATGATGACAATATGGCCTTTGAATGTTGGGCGCTTTACCCTGGACATGGAAATGAGAGCTCCTTATTGAGGAGGGAAAAACAGGTTCCGGAGGGCTTTTGGACGAAAGCCCAGAGATAAAAGGTCCCGGTATGGTTCGTCCCCTGTGAACATTCCCCACACGATGCGGATATGAGCCTGGGTTTTGGCTGACTGGTCCTTTTCGGCCTGCAAAGCCCGCGTCCAAGCCTTAAGCAGAAGAGGTTCTTGAAGCATGAACTCCCAGAATGAAAACAGCCATTTCCCAAAGCGGTTATCTCGGTGGATGTGCTTGCAGTAAGGTTCATACTGGCTTTTGAATGCTTGTTTTGAGATCCCGCTTTTGAGGGCTACCTGAACGGCCTTTTTGGCTGTGTAAAATGCAGAACCGATTCCGTCCTTATAGAGCCGGCTTACAGCTGCATCCCCGACAGCGATCCAGCGATCTCCGTAATAACCGTGGGCTGGTCCAACGGCGATGCGCGGATTACAGCCGCAGAGACTGCTGGATTGGCTGTATGCCAACTCATCCCGGAGATCTTGAGCGTGGATGAATTCTTGAATGGAGTCCCGGTTCATATCTTTCCCAAGCAATGAGATATTCAGATAGTCATCTTTAGGAATGATGACCCCAAATTTTAACCCTGGAGGTTGTTTGAAGTAAATGTTGACCCTATCGGCGGGCCAGGATGTAGGACGAAGTATCTCATCTTGGGCCATGACAGTTGTTTTTGGGGGTTGATAGCCGAAACGAGGTGAAAGGGGAGCATGGCTGTTGACACCGGTGGCAAGGATCAGAAAGTCCACCTCATGCTCTTCTTTGGCCGATTGAATGATGGGCTTGCCTTCCCAAGTTATGTGCTCCACACGGTGAGGTATGTGATGAGCGCCTTGTAGGCAGGCTTGAGTTAAAAGGTACCCGTCCAGACCTGCCAGAGGTTTTCCATGCAGAAGTCGGGGACCTGCGCCTCGGTAAACGGAGGCTATCCTTCGAGAGGGATCCGGTTGGGCGATCTGAATCACCTCGTGGTCCAAATGGAGAGCATAACTGTGTAGTTCAGATTGGATGATCCGGGGCGGAAGCTCAAGGTCCAATTTACCCAGTCCCTTCATCAGCCTTGAGGAAAGTATGCCTGCACAGCGGTTGCAGCTTTCAGGGCCTGGTTTGTCAAAGTCGCGCGGTTCGAAAATGAGGATATGAGGAAAAATCCCTTCTTCTTGGGCGAGTTTCAAGAAGTTCAAAGCCGCGAAGCTTCCGCTTGGTCCCCCGCCAACGATTCCAACCTTTGGGTGGGAAATCTCCTGTAAATGCATCCAGCTACCTTACAAATGGTATCGAAAGCGGAAAAACGAGTCGCCGTTATGTTTGGGGTTGAGATGGCAGAAAGAGTGTACGTTTTCACCCTTCTGTTTAAATTGTAACATTACCTAGAAAAGGTTCAGATCATCCTGGTTTATAACATGACCTCACTGGCTTCAATTTTCAATTCGAAAAAAGAGATTGGGGGTTGGAATCTCTGTTTTTGCAGGACTAGACCTGTTCTCTGATCCATCCCATTGAAAGGGAGTGAAATCGACGACGCCATTGGACCACATGGCCTGTGTGGAACTCAGCAGGTCAGCGTTGGAGAGGGTTCAAAATTCCCTTGACTTAACTGATTTGTAAAGGCAGGGAGAGGATCAATCAATACAATAAGACATAGTATTGATTGAATAAGGGAAATGAGATTTCTATGAAGGCTTTTGGACGAATTGCAGGTCCTATCAAAGGGAATATTGAAAAGAGAGGCCTTGCGGCAAAGAACGCCGGAGTTGACTCTGAGGTTCTCTCACTTAAGGGGGCGGTGAACCAGCGCATCTATGAAAATCTGAAAACAATCAGTTTCGGCCTGGCAGTGATGTTTGAGTTTTTTGCCATTAAATATTTAATCACCCTTCCTAAACCAGAAGCTACGATTCTTGCCTTAGTTGCTAGTGGGATTTGTGCACTGCTGGTATTCTTTCGTTTGGCCCTGGACTTCTTAAAACTACCTACATCTCTTGCCCATGTATATAGTTTTTTGATTGCGATGCTGGTGCTGGGGAACAACATTGTCCATTTAAGTTTAATGACGGAACCTCAATACACGACCAACCTTTTACTTTTGATTGTGGGGATGGGGTTTCTTTTTTTATCCACACGGTGGTTTGCTCTAGGGTCGCTTCTGACCTGGTTGGTCTGGAGTACATTTGTGTGGATGGATGGTCCTTCTGCCCTATGGATTCATTACGGATATGCCCTGACGACAGCGACAGGTCTGGCGATCATCGTTCATTTCATCCGGGTGCGGTCCATCCGCAATTTAGAAGGCTTAAAACTTTATCTGGAAGAGCAGGTCCGCGAGCGAACGCGTGATCTGAAGGAACAATTGGAAGAGCTGCAGGTGCTGCATGATGTCAGCACTGCAGCAACCAAAACGCTGGATGAAGATACCTTGATACAGCAAACCGTCGAAGTGGTCAATGAGATGCTTCTTCCTGGGCGGTTGAGTGTGATGCTCCTGGATAAGAAGAAAAATATCCTTCGCCTGCATGAGACAAGCACAAATGTTGATTTTTCCTCGGAAGCTGTTTCGATCCCGGTGGGTGAGGGAGTGACAGGCAGGGTAGCAAGCACTGGGGCTCCGCTGTTGATCCCGGATGTACGGGAAATTGATTATTATATTGAGGATGACCCTTTGATACGGTCAGAGTTGTGTGTTCCCATTAAAGCGGGAGAGGAATTGTTGGGGGTTATTAACGTTGACAGTCGTGAGGTAGATTATTTCAGCGAAACCGAAGAGCGGTTCTTAACGACTTTGGCAGGCCAATTGGCCAGTGCCATAGATCGTATCCGCTGGTTTGATGAAACCCGGCAGACGTTGAACCGTCAGAATGCACTGCACCAGATCGATCAAACGATTAATAACAATATCGAGCTGGCTCCTATCCTCAATGTTTTTCTAAAAGAAGTCAGTGTGCAATTGCAGGTGGATGCTTTATGCGTCTTATTATTCAACCAACAAAACCAAACACTGGATTATTTTGCGGGAAGAGGCTTTGTCCATGTCGATCATCTTCCACTCCGTTCTGGTGTCAAAGAGGGGTACTTAGGTACGGTTTTTCAAGACCAGGAAATGGTCATCGCTCCAGAAGTGGAAGCGGACCAATTTTTGAATGGACACCAGAAGATTGTGGAGTTGGAAGGGTTCCAATCGTACATCTCCGTCCCTCTAGTGGCCAAGGGAGAAGTGAAAGGGGTCCTTGAGCTCTTTTTCCGCAAACCTGCTCACCCTGAACAAGATTGGATAGAATCACTGCGAACGTTTGCGAACCAGGCTGCGATCGCGATCGATAATATCATGGTCTTTTCTGACCTTCAACAGGCAAATATCGATCTCCAAAAGATTTATAACAAGACTTTGGAAGGGTGGGCAAAAGCACTGGAATTGAGGGACGCTGAAACGGAGGGGCATTCACGGCGTGTGTCAGAGTTAGCGGGTGTGCTCGGGCAAGCTTTGGGTTTGGATGATCGAGAATTGGTACACTTGTATTGGGGTTCCCTTCTGCACGATTTGGGTAAACTGGGTATTCCGGATCGGATCTTACACAAAAAAGGCCCGCTCACAAACCAGGAAAGGGCGCTTATTGAGCAGCATCCTGTCTACGGGCGTGACCTGCTGGAAGAGATTGAATATCTCCAGCCAGCGATCGATATCCTCTATCACCATCATGAAAAATGGGACGGGACAGGGTACCCCAAAGGGCTTGAGAAGGATCAGATTCCCCTTAAAGCTCGAATTTTCGCGGTCATTGATGTCTATGATGCCCTTACCTCAGAACGTCCTTACCGAGATGCCTGGCCCAGCGAAAAAGCCAAACAGTATATTCTTGACCAGGCCGGAGAACACTTTGACCCCATGGTTGTGGATCATTTCCTTGAGATTGTGGATTAAGACAGGAAGGTGGATGAGTTTTTTCTGTAAGCAAACTTAGTTGCCATCCGCGGATATTTCTTTGAGCGGGCTTGTGAATGACAGTAAAACCCGACCTCACCCTGGCAGGGGAAGGTCGGGTTTGTGTTGTAGATCAAGGATTAGATACGGGCTATTGGAAACTTTCCAGGTATGCGCTGTAGCCCTGCTCTTCCATTTTGTCGAGAGGGATAAATCTCAACGCAGCGGAGTTGATGCAGTATCGGAGCCCTGTGGGCTGTGGACCGTCGTTGAAGACGTGGCCAAGGTGGGAATCCGCAATTTTGCTCCGTACTTCCGTCCTCCTCATGCCCCCACTTTTGTTTTCAACCTCGACCAGAACACCGGGTTCAATAGGCAGTGTGAAGCTGGGCCAACCAGTGCCGGATTGAAACTTATCCAGGGAGATAAATAGGGGTTCACCGGAGACAATGTCGACATATATCCCGGCTTCTTTGTTATCCCAGTATTTGTTGTCGAAGGCGGGTTCGGTGCCGTTTTGCTGGGTTACATAATACTGAAGATCGCTCAAAGAAGCTTTGAGTTCCTCCGGGGAGGGTTTCTGATATGCTCCTTCTTCCTTTTCTTCGGCGCTGGAAACATCCTCACCCCAGATGTCGGAGAGTATCTCTTCCCGACCTGATCCTGCTTTATACCTTTGATAGGCTTCTGATTTCTTTTTGAAATAATCCTGGTGATATTCCTCAGCCTTATAAAATGTTTCAAGGGGGCGGATCTCGGTGAAGATGGGATCCTCAAAACGCCCGGATTGTTCCAGGTCTTGTTTCGAATCTTCTGCGATCTCCTTTTGCTGCTGGTTGTGGTAGAAAATCGCTGATGTGTACTGCTCTCCCCGGTCGACAAAAGCTCCCCCGGCGTCGGTCGGATCGATTTGCCTCCAATACACCTCCAGGAGTTCCTTATAGGAGATGGTTTGTGGATCATACGTAACTTGGACTGCTTCTAAATGCCCGGTTTGCCCCGTAGATACTTGAAAGTAGGTAGGGTCCTCAAGGCCACCTCCTGTGTATCCGGCGACGACGTCGCTCACACCCCCCAGTTTTTCAAAAGGTGGTTCCATGCACCAGAAACAACCGCCGGCAAATGTGGCCTGCGCTTCTCCCTGTGCCGTGGGTTTGATGGACCCCGCTATCGGAGAAGTGCTTCCCTTCCCTGAGAACAGAAAAATTAAGAGTGCGATGGAAACAACTGCTAAGAGTGAAAAAAACACTTTCTTCATGGTTCCCTCACCTGTAAATGGTTCTTTGCTGCCTTAAATCGGTTTTGTGATTTTTCCCTGTAAGACTTATGGGGAAAGATTTCTATTGTTCAATATTCAGACGCAGCAATGTTCTGACATCTTACCAGCAATAGACTTATTTGATGGTTAACATGGGATTAATGAAACAGTTCTTCCTATCTTCCGATTTTTTGCCGATCACCTGGCCTATCTTGCCTAAGTTTTCATCATTTATTAATCGAAGTCCTATATAATGGTATAACAAGAGTAGATTTTGGAGGAGTGGAGAGCTGCATGGCACCGAAGAGGGATCCCCTTCAGTGGGAAGTCGATCATTTGACTCCATTTTCCCTTTTCTTTGGGGTACTTACTTCCGCTGTTCGCTTCCCATCATCGATTTCTGAGTGAAACGTGCGTGGTTTGTGAGGTCTTCTTGACATGAATAGAAAGATCATCGCTATTCTGATCCTTGCTGTGCTTGCCGGAGTGTGGGTTTTTGACCCTGTGGCGGCGGCTGGGGATTCTCTGGATTGGGAGATCATCTGCCTGGATACCCGTTATATTTTACGCGACTGGAGCTGCCTGGAATCCTTTGTAGAACCTCCCGTGGAAAAGTACCCCTCCCGGAGTTCTTTAAATGAGTCTCTTTACTCAGGAGCGTCCTCGTTTCCGGGGAAACGACCTGACCCTGACCTGGCTTCTTTACCTTATCATTACCTGGAGGTGAAGGATGTCCGGGTGCCGCTCTATTCAACGCTGGAGGACGCGGTGGCTGGAAAGAATTCTCCCCGCCGCCTTATTCCGGGCTTTGATTACGTCTCGTTTACCAATCAAGTTAAAGTGAAGGAGAAGTGGTACTATTGGCTCTCGTCTCAATTCTGGATGCCGGGAGATAAGGCCGCTTATTTTGGAAGTATCTCTACCTTCCAGGGACTCATTTTTCCAAAACCGCCGGAAAAGGAATTCGGTTGGGTATTGGCAGAAGTGGAGAGCCAGGATTCGCCGGGCAGTCAGGCTCCCGTTTCCACAGGCATCTCATATCAGCGTTATGACGTAGTCGTTGTCCTTGAAACCCAAAAAGAAGACGGTGTTGATTATCTGCGGATAGGCGAAGGGGAGTGGCTGCCGGCTCACCGTGTGGGAAGGGTTACTGTACAGGAGAACCCGCCACCGGATGTGGAGGGCGAGCGCTGGATCGATATCAACCTGGCACAGCAGACGTTGGCAGTATATGAAGATGGGGAGCTGATCTTTGCCACTTTGGTTGCCACGGGAATGGAGGGTAATTGGACGCGTCCAGGCACATTCCAAATCGATACAAAAAAAACCACTGAGTTGATGCGGGGTTCCTTCACAGCGGATCGTTCCGATTATTATTACCTGGAGGATGTCCCCTGGACGATGTATTTTGACCAACAGAGAGCGATGCACGGCACTTACTGGCATGATGACTTTGGTAAACACCAATCTCGGGGGTGTGTAAATCTCTCTCCTGGAGATGCACACTGGGTCTTCGAATGGGCGGAAGAAGGGGACTGGGTTCATGTCTATGATCCCTCCGGGGAAACGCCTGTAGATCCTGACCAGTACCACTCTGGAGGGGCCTGAGGGGGTTGAGAAAGATGGAAGAAAACCCCTGCATCTTTTTTCCCATTGTCCGATTAGCTGGGTTATAATGTTCCCGTGTTAGCGGAGATCAGTAGCGCGTTTCGCAGGTCTATTATCATCCCTTAATCGATCGAATAAGTCGCGGGATGATCGCTTCCTGAGATTCGCAAACTTAACGACTAAGGATGAGGAAAGTTATATGGATAGAGAGCCAGATACCACTCACAACAACAAAACAGAGAAAGGAGATGTATCCTTATCAAAGAAGGAAACTCCGGCTTTGACGATCATGTTTCAATCCTGGACGACCCCGATCATTGCTGTTGTGATGTTGGTTGTGGGATTATTAGGTGGATATTTTGGTCGTCCCTTGCTCAGGGAGGGCTCAGAAACCACTCCTGTCAGTGAGGTCGCTCCGGAATTGGAAGGGGATTCGAATGCTGACCTTGTCCGGGAGGTGGATCGGGAAGCTCAAAAAGCGGAGTTGATGAATTCTCTCGTAAAGGAAATCAAAAACTTTCGGGGAGAATCAGATGCGCCGGTAACGATCATTGAATTCAGTGACTTCCGATGCCCGTACTGTGGAGACTGGTCGACGGAAACGGGAACTGAGATCGATGAGGAGTATATCGAAGACGGCTTAGTCCGGATAGGTTTTTGGCATTTCCCGTTTCTTGGCAATCAATCTGTTCTGGCTGCGGAGGCCAGCGAGTGTGCTGGGGATCAGGGGGCATTCTGGGAGTATCATGATTATCTATTCAGCCCTAATACCGAGAGCCAGGGATATAGCAAAGAAGATTTAAAACAGTATGCGGTAGCCCTGAATCTGGACGCTGATGTGTTTAATGAATGTTTGGACTCAGGAAAATTTTCGCAGTTTGTCCAGGGACAAAGGAGCATTGCCCAGCAAATTGGTGTTTCCAGCACCCCCAGTTTCTTGATCAATGGTGAACCCATTATCGGTGCCCAAAAATACCCGGTGTTTCAAGAGGTCATAGAAGAGGAGCTGGCAAAGCTTTCTGAATAAGATTTTCGGCCCCTCCTCCAAGCTTCACCCTGTCCCTGGAAGAGGTGAGAATGACAATTCAACCCTAGGTCCGATACTCGGGGCGTAACGGGAACCCACCCAGGGAAATAGTTTCAGGTAAAGATGGATGGATTAGGATGGGTAATAGAGGAAGGTAACACCGTGAAACGATGGAAAAGGTTCATTTTATGACCGGTTCCAGGATGTACTCTCTATTTTGGAGAGTATGTCTGTTTTTCCTCTTCCTGCTTGTGGGGGGGAGCGGTTGTTCATCTTTGTCCTCTGAAATCCCTTTGTGGCAAAAGACCCCGACGCTCGTACCCACTGACACGCCTGAGAGCCAGAGCGTGTGGTCACCTTCTGGGTTGCCCTCTTTCCAAATTACCTCCTCTGAAGATGATGGAGGTATCCGGAGGCAGGCTGTTGTAGATACCCGTATACCAGAACGGTCGCGTGTAGAGGTCATCACCTACGAAGTCCAACAAGGGGATAACGTATTCGCTATTGCGGAATCCTTCAGGCTAAAACCTGAGACCATTTTGTGGGGAAATTATGAAGTTTTACAGGATAACCCTCGCTCCCTTCAGATGGGACAAGAGTTAAATATATTGCCTGTGAATGGGGTCTACTATCAGTGGCATGAGGGGGATAAGCTGGATGAGGTGGCTGCCTTTTTTGGCGTCAAACCGAAAGATATCCTGGAGTATCCGGGGAACGATTTTGATCTGGTGGAATTAAACTGGGATGCCCCTGACATTGAAGCGGGAAAGTGGTTGATTATCCCGGGGGGAAAACGGGCCCTGAAAGATTGGGGACCTCCGGCCATCACCAGGCAAAACGCAGCTTCAGCTTCGTATTATGGTGGGGGGTCCTGCGGTCAAATCTATGAAGGAGCGATAGGGACGGGTTCTTTCGTGTGGCCCACGATGGCGACTTCGCTTTCCGGATACGATTATCATCCTACCATTCACCCGGCGATCGATATCGCCGGCGCGGTGGGCAACGCTGTTTTCGCTGCGGACAGCGGGGTGGTGGTCTATGCGGGATGGAGCGAGTATGGGTACGGCTATTTGATTGTCCTGGACCACGGCAACGGGTGGCAATCAGCGTACGCCCACCTTAACGCTGTAGCAGTGACCTGCGGACAAAACGTGACCAAGGGGACAAGAATTGGCGCGGTGGGGAATACGGGTCGTTCCTTTGGGTCTCACCTGCACTTTGAACTCCGGCACTCCACTTACGGAAAAGTCAATCCCTGGAATTTCGTTTCTCCATAACGCTGGCCTGTCTACTCAGATATTGGTTCAGGGATGCCGCCTGGTCTACCCATCAGGGTTTTTGCGGCTAGAAAGCCCAGGCTGAGTTCCTCTGCCAGCTTACAGGCCAGCTGACGATCCACCGGGGTGTGGAGATGGGTCCCTGACCTGGAGAAGTTTATATGATGCAAATAGGTGAATTGAATGAAAAGTCTTTGCATGCGTCTCTAAAGGCCTGGTACGCTCGACCCGGAGATCGGGTTGAGGTGGAAGTGGATGGTTACGTAGTAGATATTCTGCAAGACGGTCAGCTGATCGAAATCCAGACTGGGAACTTTTCTGGTGTGAAGGAAAAACTTCGCAGGTTAGCACGGGCCCATGATTTGAAGCTGGTATATCCCATCGCCCAAGAAAAATGGCTTTATAAGCTGCCTAAGGCGGATTGGGAGGGCCCGAGGCGTCGAAAGTCGCCCAAGCGGGGACGTGTAGAAGAAATCTTCCGGGAGCTGGTCAGCTTCCCAGATTTATTACTCTATGATCACTTCACGCTGGAAGTGGTCATGATACAGGAAGAAGAGGTGCGAAAGTTTACGGGGCGGAAGATGTGGTGGCGGAACGGGTGGGAGCCGGTGGAGCGCCACTTACTCCAGGTCCTGAATCAACATATTTTCCATAGCCCAGAAGATATTGGTGAGCTGCTTCCGGAGGATCTGCCGGTTGAATTTACAACCAGTGATTTGGCGCAGGCTTTGAATGGCCCGCGTTGGTTAGGTCAAAAAATGGCCTATTGCCTGAGGAAAGTCGGCTTTCTAACCCAAGTTGGCAAAAAAGGCCGTTCGAATCTGTATATCGTTTCCTCTGCAGGTAGAAAATGACCGGGAAAAGGAGTAGGGGGCTTTGATTGCTTTCGTAAAAAGCTAGTAAGTCAAATTGAAAAGAAGCCCGTCGAACGTTATCGACAGGCTTCTTTCTGTGTCATATATTGGCCATCAAGGTAATGAATCCACGACGTCGAAGGATGTCAGAATGAGTTCCAGCGCATTCGTGTCAGCCTCGGTATTGAGCTGGACTCTGAGGAGGATTAAGAAGGAATCGGGGTCCTGGATGGGTCGGGTCGCCAGAATGAATAAGGCGGAATCCTGTCCGCATTCCCACAATTCATAACTTCCCTCATAGGCTTCGTCCACGTATTCGTAGCGACCTTCCTTACTACAGGCCTCAGAGTACCACCATTCCGTTTTATCCAGGAGTTGATCATAACCCCCAAGTTTGACCCAATCCCGGGATGCCGCAAAGTCGACGCCGCTGACATCATAAAAGGATTGAAACCCTTCCAAATCGGGAGAGATCTGCAGGGAAGCTGCTAGGAAGCTGTTTCCTTCAATTTCACCCTCCCATAGACGCCCATCAATTTCATCCCATGAAGGGGGGACATAGATGGAAAGCGCCCCGCTGTTATCTTCGATGATGATGAATTCCTCTCCTGTTGGGATATCTCTTTCACCCTCAGGAGCGCTTGAAACCACAGTTAATTTATCTCCATTAATTTGCCCTTCTAAAATCTCAGAGGTAGAAGAGCGGATCACTTCGAGGCTGAGAGTGTTTTCTGGGCCGTGTGTGCGGAGGATACCGCAGTAATCTGCCATGGTGCTGTCGGATGCTAACGTCAGGTTTTCCATGCTGGTGATTAAATCCCCCGGCTTTAAACCCGATTGATCAGCTGGTGAACCTGAGGAAACAGACGAAACCCAGATGCCGGTGATTGTTCCCTCTTCGTTTGAAACCGCTTTCCCGTTGATGCCCAAAGAATTCAGATCTTGTCCGGTTTTTAGTTTTTCAATCACGGGTAGCGCTGCCTGTCTTCCGATGGCGAAATACTGGTTGGCAGCAGAGTAAACAGCGTAGTTAACCCCCACCACTTGCCCATCTGCAGTAACCAGGGGGCCTCCGGAGTTCCCTGGATTGATGGTCGCGTCATGCTCGATGACTTTGTTTACGGATGCCCAGCTGGTATCGCCGTTTGCATTTTCTTTGGAGATGATACCTTTGGTGAGGGTATATTCGGGATCCCCCAGTGGGAACCCTGCAGCATATACCTCCAGACCCACATTGATGGGGTCTTCATACCATGTCAGATATGGAAAATCCTCTCCGTTTATGTAAATTAGGGCCAGATCTGAACATTCTGAGACAGCGATGATTTTGGCATTGTATGTTTGGGTGGTATCTCCCCCCACCCAGACATTTAACAAGGCAGCCCCAGTGACAGCGTGGTTATTCGTGATGGCGAGTCCGGAGGAATCGATGATGAAGCCAGATCCCAGTCCAGCTCCGCTTAATTCGCCGACCTCAGGGTCAATAAATGTTCCCTGGGCCTCAATCTGGATGACAGCTTTCTTCACATCTTCCAGTTTGGTGATCCGGTTTGAAGGTGTAGGCGAAGGGGAGGGGGAGGGCGTAGTGGTAGGCGGTGGTGGGGTGGAGGTCAGAGTGGGAGTGGGATTTTCCCCGAGAAGAACAGAACAGGCTGATAGAGATAGGAAAAGGAACACTGTAAGGAAGCGCAGGTAATTTTTCTTGCTTGTGAGCACGTTTTACCCCTTGGGATGGATTAATATTGGTTAAGGATCTTTAGATGGGCAAAATAATCAAGTTGAATCCAGTATGATGAATGATTAAATATGCCTACAGCTTCAATATATCAAAACCCCATTTTCCTAGCAAGAGTATATTCTTTCTTATCGAAAATCATTACCCAATCTGGTCCAATTGAAAGGTTTTCTTTAGCAGGTTTCGCTGAATTCTTTGAGAGTGTGATCAATTGTTCTCCTTTGGATTGACTGAATTGATTTCATTGGGTTCCGGGGCAGGTCTCTAGGTCCAATTTCGACGGTTGAACAAGCTCCATCCGATTTGAAAAGTCCCATTGGTAAAGGGTGGTTGGTTTGAGGATGAGGGCTACCTCGTTCTCTTTTTTGGCAAGAAGCGTTTTTGCCAAGGGGGTGTCTGTGCTTCCCTGATAGCGGATGAGCAGTTTTTCCAGGATCACGATTCCGCGCGAAGGGTCGAGGACAGCTCGGGACTGACCCCGAATTCCACAGTAAGGAGGGTAGTCCCCGGCAATTTCAAAAGCACAGCGAGGTTCGCTTTTCAGGTAGCTCACCACCTTGGCGGTCGCCTGTGTCGCACAGAAAAGGCGCTCGTCTTCGTACAGGTACCATAAAGAGAGGATCATTGGCCATCCTGATTGCGTATTACATGAGAGGCGAAGAGGGATTTTCAGGTTTGTGAGGAACTCTTGATATGGGGACAAAGAGGGTGACATAGGTATTCTCCGTTGTTAGCTTGCTTCGGCTTCCCTTTTTAGGTTTCTTAACAACCCTGAGAAACCGATCCTGTGCGCGGGATAGAGCAGGTACCAATATAAAAAGCCGGCTAATCCCTTAGGGGCGAAAAAAGTGGTTTGCTGGAGGGCGGTTTGTTCTTCCTGAATAGGTTTTGATTCAAACTGCAGCCAGGCTTTACCGGGGAGGATCATTTCTGCCCGCAGGCGAAGAAGGGAGGGATTTATAACTTCCTCTACCCTCCAGAAATCCACAGCATCCCCTACACGGAGTTGGTGGGGATCACGCCTGCCGCGGCGTAAACCGGAGCCGCCCAGAAAACGATCTATGAATCCCCTGATATGCCAGATCCAGTCCAGATACAGCCAACCTCGCTTGCCGCCTAAGCTGGTATAGATCTTGAAAACCTCCTCATGGCTGGCTTCCACCAGGATTTCACGCTGCTCCAGGATCAGCCCTTCTTGATTCTTAAGTGATACAGGATACTTATCCCTTTGACTGGATTGGAGGGCGTCCGTCCAGCGCGTTTCAACCTTTCCAGCTTCGAGTTTGGAAAGCGCTTTTTTGACTGCTTTTTCGTAGGAGCTGGGAGAGATGGTGGGAAAGATCTCTTCCGCAGAATGATCGCGAACGACGATCTCGTTTCGCAGTCCTTCAATCAAGGGTCTGGTCAGGTTCGCGGAAACCGGCGTCATCCAATGGACCCAGTGGGAGGATAACCCTGGTGTCAGCACGGGAACGGGGATCAACCAGCGCTTCAGTCCCCGCAGCCGGGCATAGGTTTTCATCATCTCAGCGTAAGGCATGACATTCGTTCCGCCGATCTCAATCACCTTGCCAATGCTTTCTGGCGTTTCCAGTGCTCCGCTGAGGTAGGCTAGGACATCGTCAATGGCAATGGGCTGGACCTTTTGATATACCCACCGAGGGCAGATCATCACCGGCAGGCGTTCGGTCAGGTAGCGGATCATCTCAAATGACATGCTTCCCGATCCGACAATAATCGCTGCCCTGAATTCCGTCACAGGAACGCTCTGTTTTGCTAATTCCCGACCCGTGGCCTGCCGGGAGCGGAGATGTGCGGCCAGATCATCCGCGGGGTCCCCCAATCCTCCCAGGTAAATGATCCGCTTCACACCGGCCTTTTTTGCAGCGCTGCCAAAATTCCGGGCCCCGAGGATTTCCTGTTGGCGGTAGCCCTTTTTCTCGCTCATGTTATGGATCAGGTAGTAAGCAGCGTCGATGCTTTCTAAAGCTTCCGGGAGGTCCTCCGGGTTGAGGACATCTCCTTCTACGATATCCACCCTGCCCAACCAGGGACGCCCTTGAAGCCGGGAAGCGTCGCGGACAAAGACCCGGATTTCGTACCCGTGTTCAAGCAAACGGGGTACGAGTCTTCCCCCGATATACCCTGTAGCGCCGGTGACCAGTATCCTTTTTAGATTTGATTCAGTCATCAAACGATCTCCATATGTATATTTTGTTTATTTTCTTACTCCAGCCGAGACAGGAATGTATTCGCCTGGTCCCGAACTTTCTCCCTCTCCTCCTGGTCCAGGTGGCGAAGATTGCTGAGACTGAGTGCCATACGGGGGTTGGAGCTCAATCGCTCCTGGTGCTGGAGTAAGAAGTTCCAATATAAGTAGTTATAGGGGCAAGCCCCTAACCCGGTGCGGGCATTATGGTCAAACTTGCAATCCTGGCAGTAATCACTCATTTTCTGGATGTAATTTGCGGAGGAGATGTAAGGTTTGGTTCCTATCTTCCCACCGTCTGCATGGAGACCCATCCCGATGACGTTGGGAACCATTACCCAGGGATAAGCATCCACATAGTTGGCCATGAACCAGTTCAACACTTGCTGAGGGTTGATCCCCGCCAGCGTGCAAAAATTGCATAGAACCATCAAGCGCTCGATATGATGATTGTAACCGCTGTTCAACGCTCGCTCTATGACCACCCGGAGGCAGTTGCATTGTGTGTCCCCATCCCAGAAAAAAGCCGGGAGGGGGTTGTCGGCATGCCAGTAATTTCTAATTTTTGGTTCGGGCATATCCCGTTGATACTGCCAGTACATGAATTCCCGCCAGCCTAATACCTGCCGGATGAACCCCTCAGCAGAATTGAGAGGGATCTCGCCATTTTGATACGCTTGCTGCACAGCGTGGATGACCTGAAGCGGGGTCAGCAATCCTATGTTCAGATAAGGGGAAAGCTGAGAGTGAAAAATTACTGACGAGCGGGAGGTCATAGCGTCTTCGTAGGGCCCAAAGTCCTGAAGTCTGTTCTGGATAAAATCCTTCAAAGCCAGCGCGGCCTGCTCATGGGTAACTGCCAGGACGAAATCGAAACCAATCTTTCTAGGTTTGAAGCGGGGAGAAAGCTGAGCGATCACCTGCTGGGTGACTTTGTCTGGGGGAAAGGTGCGAAGCGGGGGGATCTGGACGTCCTCGGGGAGAGGTTTGCGGTTTTGCTGGTCGTAGTTCCACTTTCCACCAGCGGGATTTCCCTGTCCATTAACCAGAATTTGAAAATGTTTTCTGAGTTCGCGGTAGAAATATTCCATGATGTATTGCTTGTCAGGGTCTGGCTGGGGGTAGGGATTGAATCGACCAACCAGGAATTGTGTGTTAGGTATAATTTCTATGGGTATGGAAGATATTTCTGGGAGTGTGATTTTCTGAAATTGCTTCCCGCTGTGGCCGCTCGCAGCCATACTCAGCAGCTGTGAGGGATTGTACACCTAGGTGATCCTGGATACCTGATCGAAAAGTAGGTGCCTTCCGGTAGTCCACCTCAAAGCCCGCTTTCTGCAAATGGTCCGCGTAATGCCTCATGGCGCTGATTAACAAGATCAATCTCGAGGGATGGGTAGGTCGATGATCCAGAAGGTATTGGCTTTCAATTAACAAGATCCGGATATCCTGCTTGGCATCCCGTGATTCCACGTGCAAGAGGGCGGGGTGGTCTGTGAGCAATTGGTTTCCGAGGATCCAGATTGAGATGTGTTGGGTCATGAATGTGGCTTCTCCTGATACATCCATTATATATAGAATCCCTACCGGGGGGGAACATCCAGCCCGAACTGCCGGACTACTGTGAAAAACCAGCCCTAAAAGGGATGGCATTTACTTTTATAATAACTTTACAATATATTGACAAATTGTCAAGATTGGGGGATAGTACGGGTGGCAATTCGTGAATTGAGGGAGTCATCTAATGGATAAAGTACTCATTTGGGGTTGTGAAGGAGGGATCGGGCGGGCGATCCTTAGCGAGTTTGATCGTCAAGGCTGGCAGGTTGCTGGAGTAGCCAGGCAAATCACCGGCCTCAGCGCGGACGCGGATTGGACGTATGAAGCGGATTTCACGGACCCAGAACAGGTCAGGGTGGTGGCGGAGGATCTCCGTCAGCGGAATCTTGGTTTCGATGTCTTTATCTTTGCGGGAGGGGATATTGGGGCCGCGAAAGTTCGTGAAGCGGACCCGGATCGCTGGGAGCAGATTTTGGACAATAACTTAACAGCGGTGTTCCAGACTCTGCATGCCAGCTTGCCCCTGCTTGTCGAGGACGCCCATGTTTTCCTGCTGGGAGCGGTCAGCGAACGGCTGCAGCTCCCCGGCCTGACGGCCTATGTCGCGGCCAAGGCCGGTTTAGAATCCATGGCGGTCGCTTTGCGTAAGGAGGAACGCCGGAAGAAATTTTCTGTGATTCGGCCGGGAGCAGTGGACACAGATCTGTGGGATAAAGTGTCCTTTAAAAAACCTGCTCACACTTATCCACCCGCTAAAGTGGCGGAGAAAATCTGGCAGGCTTACCAGGAAGGCAAT
Organism: Anaerolineales bacterium; assembly: GCA_046483045.1. Taxonomy (GTDB): domain Bacteria; phylum Chloroflexota; class Anaerolineae; order Anaerolineales; family UBA11858; genus B10-G9. The sequence continues at coordinate 22,195 of JAWODY010000058.1, forward strand.
CAGGGGACCTTGGATCTGTTGGGAGAAACCGACACCTCAGGCTAGGTTGAGTTGGCCTTGAGTATTTCTGGTCATATATGAAAAAATGGGATAGATATGCAAAGATTAAAATTATTGCTTCAACCCATGCGGTTGCCCTTTCTGATACTTGCCCCGGCTTGTGTTTCCGTGGGCGTGGGCAACGCATTTTGGGAGACGGGTCAGTTCGGGGGATGGAATGTACTGTTGGTTTTCCTGGGCGGCTTATCGGCCCATGTTTCCGTTAACGTCTTTAATGAGTATCATGATTTTAAAACTGGACTGGATGAGAAAACGAAGCCGACTCCCTTCAGCGGTGGGAGTGGGATGCTCCCTGCCCATCCTGGAATGGAAAAGGAGACGCTGCTGCTTGGGTGGCTAATGTTTATGATCACCGGAGCCATTGGCCTGTATTTTGTGTTAGTTCAGGGATGGCAGTTAATGCTGGTGGGGGTTTTGGGTATGGTCCTGCTGGTCACATATACCATCCTGTGGGTATATCAGCCGATCCTTTCTCTGCTCGCTCCGGGTATTGGGTTTGGGCTGATGATGGTGATGGGGACGCACTTTGCCTTGACAGGTGCACACAGCTGGGGGGCTTTTATGGCTTCCCTTGTACCCACATTTTTGGTCAGTGATCTCCTGCTGTTGAACCAGTTCCCTGATGTAGAAGCTGATCGGAGCATTGGCCGCAGGCATTTCCCGATTCTGGTAGGGCGGGAAGCGAGCGCGGTGATTTACGGCATTTTTCTCTTATTGACTTATCTTGCCGTGGTTGTGGGCGTCATCTTGCAGTTGCTTCCCGTTCTCAGCCTTATCACCCTGATCACCTCACTTTTAGGATGGAAAACATTTCGAAGTGTGCAACAGCATGCCGGGGAGATCCCTGAATTGGTTCCGGCTTTGGGTATGAATGTGATCCTGGCCATATCCACACCAGCTCTGTTGTCTTTGAGTTTGTTCCTTGCCTGATTGGGTTTAAGGGGCTTTTTTTGGAATTTGGTCTTTGCATAAGTTCCCATACTCGCTTATAATTTGAATGATTATTCACATACCCAGTACCTTGGAGGAAACATGACAGAGGAAGAAAAAAACATAACGGAAGAACCCCAGATGGAGGAAACAGGGATCAGTGATGATGATAAGTTGTGGGCTGCGCTAGGATATCCCATTCCCATTCTTCCCATCATAGTTTTGTTAATGGAAGAAAAACGGGAACGCCCTTTTATTAAGTTCCACGCAGTACAATCCTTGGCTGTAAATGTAGTTTTATGGGTTGTATTTTTGATCCTGACCTTGATCACCTTGGGCTTTGGTTCCCTTTGTGCCCCCATTTTCTGGCTGGTCACTCTGTGGCCTGCTTATGAAGCATATCAAGGGAAGAGGCTTGAAATCCCCGTGATTACGAAATTCCTCTTTGATCAGGGGTGGATTGCGTAACGGGTCACCCTACACGGACATCAAATAATCCCTCATATTGAAAAAGGTATGAGGGATTATTCTTTTCTTTTTATTCTGATCATATCCTGGAATTCAAATTTTGGATTATTGAAGCATTTGGGTACAATATCTGGTGTGTCTCCAGTCCCCAACCCTATGAGGTGAGGAGGAAGACAGATGCAAGTTTCCCAAGCCATTCAAACAAAAAACGCAACCCGGGTATTTAAGCAGAAACCTTTACCTGAGGATGCTGTCAAGTCCATCCTTGATGCTGGCCGGCGGGCTCAATCAGCGAAGAACACACAGCCCTGGGATTTCATCGCGGTCCAGGACAGGGAGCGGTTACAGGATCTTTCACGCTGTGGTACCTATGCGGGCCATCTGGCAGGTGCTGCTTTAGGGGTTACTATTGTCACCCCTCCGTTTGCACAGCGTTTCAGCATCATGTTCGATGCCGGCCAGGCGGCAGCCTATATGCAGCTTGCTGCCTGGGAACTGGGGATCGGTTCTGTGCCGGCGACGATTTACGAGAGGGACAAAGCTCGAGCGATTTTGGCATACCCGGCGGAAAAGAAATGTTATATCGCGTTGTCCTTTGGTTATCCAGAAAATGAGGATGCGCTTACAAGACCTCCCCAGAAAGGGGGACGTCACGCCTTTCGAGAGACGGTCCATTGGGAAACGTGGTAAGGGAAAATCTGAAATTGGGGCCAAAACGAGCCGATAATAAAAAAGGACCGCGGTTTTTTGCCGGCGGTCCTCATTTTTTAACTCCTATTTTCTAGAACTTCCCGGTGAGAGACAGCAAGCTTGAAGTAAAACTGTGGGGTGGTTAGCAGCCCTCGGTCCGGATCTCACTCCGCTGGGTTAGTATTGGATCACCCTCGGGAGTGATTTGGCCTGCTTTACCTAGTCATGGACCGTGTTCTTTGAGGGAGGGCGATGGACAAGACGCTTTTTTGTTTGTCTCAAGGATGGTTTGATACAGATTACCCGGATTGCGTTGGGCTAATTCAGGGACTATAACCACGCTGGCTTCTTCTAAAAGGTCGGCGTACTCCTCTCCAACTCCTTTGATGCGGAATAAGTCCATATGATTGACCTATTCCAGGACCAATTTCTCGCTCACGCCGCTCTTTTGGGCGATCTCTTCCCGGCCGCGTGCTGTGGCCCCTTTTTTCAAAAGGCTGTTTGCACTCCGGACCCCGATTTTTCTCAGTTTCCCCGCAAAGGTGTGTCCAAAGGTGAGTCCGATTCCTTCTACCTTCTCTAGTTTTGTCTTTTTTACTCCTTTGAAATTCTGTGTCTAATGGTTACTTAGCTGTCTGATTATGGGAAGAACTTGTTATTGCATTATATCACTTGGTCTGTAAAATCTCATTATGAATTCATGCATATCAATTTTTGTATTTGTGCATTAACAGGCACTACTCGCGAAATACCCTACGCCTGGAACTGAGGTGATCTGGAGCATTCTCTACCTGTCAAGAAATGGTTCTCAGCTGTATGAGAAGATCCTATTCTGGATGTCCCGCATCTGCTGGGGATAAAGGCCCCTTTGGGCAAGCAGTTCTTCCTGTGTGCCCTGTTTTTTGGTTTTCCCGTCCTCTAAAATGTAAATCTGAACCAAGGCACTCAACTTGACCAGGCATTGTGTGATCATCAGCAGAGTACCTAAAAACACGCCAGAAATTTGACCCTCGCTCATAAAAGGTAGTGCTGCGGGCAGGATGGTCCATATTCCGGCATGGGTGAGTAGATTGCTCAGAGCGTGGTCCAAACCTCTGATCCAGCCCTTTTTTTCGGGGTGGTTCCGTACGATTGTTCGGCACGGATGATTTTTTCTCTGCAGGTATCTACTTGTCCGGAAGCCACGAAATCTGGTAATTCTGGAACGAAGTCCACAAGCCCAAATTGGAACTCCTGAACGATGCCGGTTACCACCCCGAGGCTAAAATTGATCAAAAACCTTTCCCCAGAATCTGACCATTTCCTTTCAGGTCTCATCCTTGCTGTCCACATTTTTGGTTTCCATGATAGCAAGATAAATAGAAAGTCCTAACGTGATGGGGACGAAGAAAAAGTGGTAGATGGTGATCAGGGCAAACTGCCATCTGGCAAGGATTGAAGAGACCATAGAGAGTTCTCCGGGAAGCGCGTATCTCTATAAGGTCGTTCTTGGGAGGCCGTTACTCATTTCGAAGTAATAATCACAGCCTACTTTTTGACCCACCATGAGATCTTTCTGGGGCAGTTATTATTTTTTCAACGGATCCAGGTTCAATTCAATCTTGAGGGAGAAATGAGTTCGGTGAGTATTTTGGGGAGGGAGATGTTCCGTAAAAGAAATCGTCCATCCAGAGGGCGAAGCGGCGAAAGAGCCCTGACCCCTTGATTCCTCTGCGGATTAACCTGTGAGCGAAAGCGTTCGGGTGAGAGAAAGGACAAACGGACATACACCGTCCACAGTCTGTGCCGACAACTGTCCAGTACCGGAAGCAGGAATCAGGATTTATCTTCCACTGAAGCGCTCCATCGATTTCATTTCGGGGTCCAAAAGGGATGGATTGGCTGGGGCAGTTCTGGGCACATTTCTGGCAAATATTGCAGAAGTCAATCACAGCGGTGTTTGGTGTGTAGGAATCCGTTTTCAATGCAAGCGTGGTCGTGACCACCCCCAAACGGACGCGGGGACCAGAGCTATCCGTCATCAGCAATCCCATTCGCCCGATTTCACCTAACCCTGCGTCCCGGGCCACCAGAGGTGCTATCACTCGATAGTTGCCGTCGATGTGAGCCCGGGCTTGATAACCCAAGTTGCGGATTGTGGATGCCAGCTGAACAGCGATCTGAGCTGCCTGCACGTATTGCTTGCCGGACTCCATGGTCAGGGGGGGATATGGTGCGGCCCATGTCATCTCAAAATCCATTTCCACTGTGAAAGCGATCGCGTGAGTGTGTGGGAGTTCAACGGGGGCGCCGTATGAACCGCTTCCTCGGCCAATGTGGGTGTATATGTGGTATGGCTTGAGATGGGTTATCCCGACATCTAAGGCTCCATAATATTTTGTTAGAGACTTTACATAGGCCGTCATCTCTTGCGAAGATAAAGATTTCCGATCCGGGTTATGGGGACCATCCACTGCATGCCGGAGTGTTTCCGTGAATTGGAAACTAGCCTCTGTAGCTGCTGTATGGAGGGGGTCTGTGTATTGAGCTCGCGGAGAGAGCAGACCTGGTCTGGCCCGGGTTTCGTCGTCTTTGATTTTGTGTTCAGGATGGAGCCGGTAATATTCTTTGTATGCTGGAGTCCCCGGCTCGAGCCGCGCTCGAGCAAACATGATCTCCCGTTCGTCTTGGCGCGTATTCGGCGCTTCTCCCGCTTTCGAAACTTTTCCTATCGGCAGGAAATACGACGTAGCGGCAGCCAGAAACAGGAAAAGGAAGAAAACAAATAACCCTTTTTGGACGGGAGTGGGCAGGAGGAGAACACACAAGCTTAGCGTGGTGCCCAACCCTGCGATAAGTGCTGAACGATTCCTTGCTCGCTGTTCTCCCTCTTGCCAAGAGATCAACCCGAAACCCCCAAAGATGATAAGAAAAAGAGCAGCCAGAAAAATGTAGAACAGGGGAATGATATCCATGATTAATTTTTAGAATGTCCGATGGGGTGTATGCCTTTGACATCTTTCGTTGAAGGTTGATATGCCCTGCCATGAGCCGTCCATGCTGAGCCATCAATTTGGCGCAAAAAGTCATGGATGTCTTCAGCAGTGTAATCGAACAGTCCTGCATCCAGTGCTTCCGGGGCTGTGGCCGCTTTGGCTGACCCCCCGGTTGTCTCAGGGAACGCAAAAGCTTGCTGCCCCCGATCTTTTGTCAAAGATCGGATCTGGACTTTGATGATCTCTTGTGGCTTTCGTTTCATTGTTTCCCCTATATCTTTACCAGCTGATCCCAGAGGGCTTGCAGTGCCAAGGGCGGTGTCCGGGACCATCACTGCGCGGTGACCTTCCAAGGTGATCGCCGTACCTGCGCTACCCGCAGTGGCCCTGAACAGTGAGACATCAACCAGGACGGGAAAGCTGCTGGGACGGATTTCAGCCATAACCTCTTGCATGATCGCGATTCTCCTTCCGGGTATGCTCAACTGGATAATGATCAACTGCACCCCTTCGTTCTCGGCGATCTGGATCCCTTTTGCGAGGTGTTCTGTCATGGACGGGGTGAGAGATCCCTCCAGGGCAAGTACTAAGTTGCCCCTTTTAGTTTGAGTCTGGGCGTTTGGGTTGGTGAATATAAAATTCACGCTTAGGAATATTATTAAGAGAAGAAAATACTTTTTTTTACGGTTCATTTTTGACAATCTATTGAAAATCACGAATACTCATCTGTGATTATATCCATTCTCTGGATAGGGGTAAGGTGATTTGTCTCTGAATAACCTTTCCTTTGATGTTTGGGGGGAGGTGTTTATGGATAGAGATGTGGACTTTACTGTTTATCATGAAAAACAGGACAGATATGCGCTTTTTATCCCCTTAAAACCCCTAGATTGTCTAAACAATATGTTTGAAAATGTTGACGATCGAGGAAGATCATGCTATATTTTGTGGTGTAGTAAGGTAACGTATAACCTTACTGCAGTAGCAGAACGTTTGTTTCTTGAGCAATTTTTTGTTTAGAACGAGGGGGAACGCCCTGCTGAGTTTTTAATTACACTAGTACGAAGGAGAATTTCTTATGGCAGAGCGTGAGACCGGTACAGTAAAGTGGTTTAACGCTGGAAAGGGGTATGGTTTTATTGAGCGCGATAACGGCGAAGGTGATGTCTTCGTTCACTACAGCGCAATCAATGGGACCGGATTCAAGACGCTGGATGAGGGGGAACGTGTAGAATTTGATGTGGTCGAAAGTGAAAAAGGCCCTCAGGCACAGGATGTATCTTCTCTGGCTGAGAGCTCAGATGACTTTGAAGACACATTCGACGTCGACGATGAATCTGAAAGCCTATTCTAAGTTAGATCTAAAAAATTGAATATAAAAAAAGAGCAGTCACCTGACTGCTCTTTTTGATTTAAAAGTGGCTGATCGGTACAATGAAAGAAACACCGGACATACTCAGGAGGAGATGTGAACTGGAAGAAAGGTATCGTTATTATCCGTACGGAGGGGAAAGGGTTATATCCATTTACAGATCGAATCAAAGAAAAATTGGAGCAGTGGGGGGTCAGGGAAGGGATCTGCCATCTTTATATTCAGCATACCAGCGCTTCCCTTGTGATCTGTGAAAGTTATGATCCCACTGCAAAACAAGACTTAGAAACGTTCATGGATAAACTCGCTCCGGAAGGGGAATCTTGGCACCGGCATACGCTGGAGGGAAAAGATGACTCCCCTTCTCATATGCGAGCCATGTTGACAGCAACGAGTTTGTGCATTCCAGTTGACAATGGAGAGATGAATTTGGGGCGCTGGCAGGGCGTATATCTATTTGAACACCGGGCATCAGGCTCACGGAGAAAAGTATTAATCCGGTGTTTGGAAGCTAGTTAAAAACATATTAGTTTTTCATGAAAAGATTTCGAGAGGGTTTCCTTCAATCCCTGGTGGGTTTATGGTTGATCTTTGTGCTCTCCGCTTGTCAAGAACCGACCGCTGTTTTTATGGATCCGCTGCCGACAGGCAAACCTGTGAAGAAGCCCCAGGATCTGGGTCAGATTGACGTATATTTTTCTGAAGCTGGCAGACCCACGGCGAATTCTTATCGAGGAGGAGCTGATGAGGTGCTGGCAGGTGCGATCGATCAGGCTTGTTTCCGGGTGGATCTCGCTGGTATGACCTTGATCTTTGGTGTATCTGGGATGCATTATTGCGGGTTCATCAACAGGGGGTAACCGTCCGGGTGGTGGTGGAAAGTGATCGCGCTGAAGAAGCTGAGATCGAAGGGCTTCGATCGGCAGGGATTCCTGTGGTTGGTGACCAAAGAAGGGGGTTGATGCACCAGAAATTCGTCATCATCGATCAACGCGATGTCTGGAAAGGATCCATGAATTTTACTCTCCGGGGTGTTTACCGGAATGACAACCATCTGATCCATTTTCGGTCTCCTTCCCTGGTAAAAAATTACACCGTGGAATTTATGGAGAAGTTTGAGGATCAATTGTTTGGGGATCGGATCAGGGACAATACTCCTCATCCAAAACTTGAAATCCAGGGTGTGATCGACACATCTCAGCCGTATTCTGAATTGGGAGGCGAATGGGAACAATTTAAGAAGAACGGTGTGGATGTCCGTATGGATGGAAATCTCGAAAAGATGCATCACAAATTCATACTCATCGATGGGAAATCATCATTATGGGCTCGTACAATTTCACGGAGAGCGCTGAAAAGGTCAATGATGAGAATGTGTTAATCATCCAAAATGCAGCGCTTGGTGACATATTTCATCAAGATATCCAACGTGTGTATCGAAAAGGTCACCCATAATTCCTGCGTTATCATCTTGGGTGAACTGCATCCCGGTGGTAGGAGTATTCTCATTCGACAGGTTTCGGGATCTAGAAAACCAAAGTTCTGATGTATAATCAAAAATGAACTCCATTTTCAAGCAAACAAAAGGGATGAATTATGGCAAGGGCTGGATCAGATAACACACAAGAGTGGGAAAGGTTGGTTCTCGAATTTCAACACAAAAGTGATCGAGCAGCAGCTATCACAGGTGCGGTGTATCTAAACACGCATTTAAGTCGTGTCTTGGAGTGTTTTTTCATCCCCGACGAGAGAGTGACTCAGATGTTGCTTGGGGAGGAAAGCCCCCTGGGTACATTTGGTTCCCGGATAAAAGCGGTGTATGGTTTGGGGTTGATTAGTAGAAAAGAATATCACGATCTGGTAATTATCTGGCACATACGGAACCGTTTTATACAGGACCTTGATGAGGGGAAATTTGACGAAGAGGAGATCACCAAACTCTGCTTAAAGCTCAAGATCCCTCGAGAGGTGATCCTAAAAGAAGAAAACCCCACTCCGAGGCGTTTGTTTGTATTCGCTACAGCAATTCTCGCCCAGCAGCTGATGTGGCGAGCAAGCCAGGGGGAAGAAGAGAAGAGGAGTCCCAGAGAGGATTTCATGCTGGTTGACATTGAAAAATAACGGAAAGAGAGGAGCCATGGACTGAGGTTAATGACTATCTGTGTCCATGGGAGATCTTTTCTAAGGGGGAAACGTGGCGATCTGCAGAGTCGATTTTCAGATTACAGCGAATAGACCCCTGACGGGGAGATACATATCTCATAACAGCTGCATCCTTTCCCTCCTTGGGTTAACCAAGAGGCACGAGGGTGGAACCTAAAGGGAGAATAGAGATCTATGCCGCTGATCTACTACCTTGGTCCGGGGTTCCATGGTTTGTCTTTTTGGGCATCACGCTCTTTTTGCTTTTGGGGCGTTTGCTAATTCCCATCTGGGTGAAAGTTGAAATTTCGACCTTCCCGTTTTGGGCGCTGGGTCTTGTCTGTGCGGTTTCCTTTTCTCTGGGCGCGATTCGTTATCTGCGCTCTTTCCCTGATCTTGGAAACCCGGAATTCATCGCGAATCATGTTGATCCTACCCGGGGTGTGGTTGGGAGTGGGGTTGTTATAGGATTCCCAAAAATTCAGGATGAATATACCAGCATGATTGTTGAAACTGAGAAACTCCGCGACTCGTCGAGTCCCATTCACTTGAATGTGGAAGGCAAGATTCTGGCTTGAGTGCCTGTTGGTGAAGAAGTTCAATATGGAGATCGCATTATGTTGCGGGGTATGTTGAGACAACCAGCGGAACTTGAAGATTTCTCGTATCGAGCGTTCCTTACCCGATGAAGTATTTATGCTTAAATGCCGAATTCAAAAATGGGCGTCTTAGAATCCGGTCAAGGAACATTTTTTATGAGGGCCATTTCTTCATTGAAAAGGGCAAGTTTGCGGAAGATTTATAAATTATGGCCCGATCCGGAAGTTTCTCTGTTAGCGGGGATACTTCTTGGGGATGAAAGCGGCAATCCAGATCCTGTAGAACGAGCTTTTTCGAGACAAAGGAACCTCACATATCATCGCTATTTCAGGATTTAACATCACGGTTGTCTCCGGGTTTCTGGCTGCAGCGTTCAGCAGATTGTTCAAACCTTTCTGGGGAGCGTTAGGTGCAGTGATCGGGATCTGTGTGTATACGATTTTAGTTGGCGCTGATGCAGCGGTTGTGCGAGCGGCATGGATGAGAGGGTTAGCTTTGTTTGCCCGTCAATTGGGTCGCCGCCAACATGGAGTAAACGCTGTAGCATTTGCATCATTGATCATGGCAATATGCAATCCATATCCTCTGGGACATCTCCTTTCAACTTTCTTTGGCAGCTACGCTGGTTTTGGTCCTCTATGCAGAGGATCTGACTGAGTGGTTTATGAAGGTTGCCTCTCATGTGATTTCCTCATATCGCGCTCAACGGTTGGCAAAACCTGTCAGCGAATATGTGCTCTTTACATTAGCTGCACAAATAACTACACTTCCTGTGCTCTTATACCATTTTCAAACCCTTTCTTGGATTGGTTTTCTTGCCAATCCTGTCATTTTACCGGCTCAACCGCCGATCATGATTTTGGGAGGGGTAGCCTTGATTTTGGGGTTAATATGGTTTCCCTTGGTTAAATGGATAGGTTTGTCGGTTTACCCTTTTGTTACCTATACCATTCGATTTGTGGAACTATTTGCTGGGTTGGAGAGTGGAGTTATTCACACGGAAAGGATAAGTTTGTTTTTTGTGATCCTTTTTTATGGCATGTTGGCTGGAATAACTTTTGGCAGGAAGTGGCTTGGACCGTTAAGCAGACTTGTGGACCCCGCTGTGGTCATCATCGTCCTGGCGAGCGGAAATATTTTGGCCTGGCGGTCCCTGTTTCATGCTCCTGATGGATATCTTCGTCTTTCTTTTTTTGAGGTGGGAACGGAAAGTGCGATCCTGCTCCGTTCTCCCATGGGAGAGCGTGTGCTGATCAATGGAGTACCCAGTAGCAGTGCCCTTGCAGATGGGCTAGGACGTCGTTTATCCGTTTTGGATAAAGAGGTAGATCTTTGTTGGGTGATTGCTTCTCTTTTGGAGGAGGAGATTGCAGCTCTCACGCGTTTGGTGGAGAGAAACTCACCGCAAAGGGTGCTCTGGGTTGGAGCGCGCAGCCCTCCCGGGCAGCGGATTATCTCCGGGCGAGCTTACATGAGAGCGATGTGCGTATTTTGGATGGGGAGGTAGGTACGAGGGTCCAAATTGGAGAGAGGTTAGTGTTGGAGGTATTGACTGAATCCGACCGCGGAGGGATCTTATTCATAATGTTTGACCGACTTCGGGCCTTGCTCCCTTTTGGTGTTTCAAAAGATTGTTTTAACGACCTTCGTCAGGGCCGAGATATCGGTCCACTTTCCCTGTTATTGTTGGCGGATAACGGCTATTACGTCAGTAATCCCAAGAAATGGATTGGCAATTTAAATCCCCGTTTGATCATTTTAAGCGTTGTTCCTGATGATCCGGATGGATTTCCTTCTCCAGCGTTATTGGAGGAAATGGCTGGATATTCTCTGCTTCGAACTGATGTGCATGGTTGGATTGAATTTACCACTGACGGTCAAAAAATGTGGATTGATGTAGCTCGGCTGCCGTAAGTGTGGTACAAAGTGTTTTATGAAATGGATCTTCTTATCTCCTCATTTGGATGACGCTGTGTTTTCATGTGGTGCTTTGGTCTGGGAACTGGTTCAAGCCGGGAACCAGGTTGAAGTCTGGACCATTTGTGCTGGCGATGCACCAAAAAATGAGCTGTCCTCTTTCGCTCGTTCCCTTCATAAAACGTGGCAGGTGGAAGGAGATGTCGTTCAGCATAGGCGGGAAGAGGATACATTGGCTTGTGAAGAATTGGGGGCTTTGGCAAAATATTTTAAAATCCCAGACTGTATTTATCGCCGTTCTCCGGGAGACGGTGAGTGGTTATATCCTGGAGAGGAAGCAATCTTTGGGGGGCTAAACCCGCTAGAAATGCCATTGATAGAAAAGGTATCTTGGCAATTATCTCAGGCCTTGGCAAAGGATGAGATCCTTGTTTCCCCCCTGGGGATTGGAAATCATGTCGATCACGAATTAACGCGCAAAGCAGCTCACCGCCTGAAACGGGATCTGCGATTTTATGCAGATTACCCCTATGTGCGTGAACCCCAGAATCAATCAATCATTCCGGTGATGTCTGAGTCTGAGGAGTGGAAGGAAATCCAATATAAGATGTCCCCCTCATCCCTGGCTGCCTGGAAAAGAGCCAGCGCCTTATATCGCTCCCAAATCAAATTGTTTTGGGAGGGTGAAGGAGAATTGAGGCAGGAGCTGGAAGAATTTGCCGCTTTGATGTCCGGGGTGAAACTCTGGAAGAAGAACGAAGGATGATGATCGGCAGATGTCGTTCATTGGCATTTCACCCTGGACAGGCTTGAAGTTCTGCAATGCTTATGATAGAATAGCCGCACTTTCACGAAATGAGGGCTTTTGGGAGTGTGAAACTCTTGGAAAAGCTCTTTTGTTATTAAATAGATCATATACAATCATAGGATACTTTGTATGGCTACCTCATATTTAACCCAAGAAGGATATGATAAACTAAAGAAAGAATTGGAATATTTGAAGACGGAAAAGAGAGAAGAGGTCGCAAACCGTCTTCGAGAAGCATTGGATGGCAGCCCGTTAGGGGTGGATGCTGACGTTGAGGTGGAGGCAGCGAAGAACGCCCAGGCCTTTGTGGAAGGGCGAATTCAGTACTTACAAGGGATCCTTAACCAAGCAGAAATCGTGAATCACCTTTCTGAGACGGATGTGGTTCAAATTGGAACTGAAGTTAGCATCAAAACCCAAGATAACGAAAAAGAAACCTTTACGATCGTCGGGCGGGCGGAAGCGGATCCTATTGAGGGGCGGATCTCCAATGAATCCCCTTTGGGGAGCGCTCTGTTGGGACATTCCAAGGGAGATGAAGTTGATGTCTTGGCCCCAGGCGGTATATATACAGTTAAGATCACAAAAATATCCTGAATTTGATTGGATTCCAGCCATCCCCGTGCGTCTGAATTTCGCGCGGGGATTTTTTAATATTGAGGATTGATCCCATGGCAGAATTTACAAAATTGGAAAAAGTTCGTTTGGAAAAATTGCGTGAGCTCCGCGAAATGGGGGTCGACCCGTATCCCCGTCGGGTAGAGCGAACACATACAGCCCAAGAAGCCATTGAGGAATTCGTAAAGATAGAAAACCTGGAGGACGCGGAACCTATCCAGGCCACGCTTGTAGGTCGCTTGCGGTCGATAAGACCGATGGGAAAGATCACATTTGCGGATATTGAAGATGGAACAGAACAAATTCAACTCTTCTTCAGAGCGGATACCCTGGGCGAAGAACAGCTCGATTTTTTCAATCAATACTTTGACTTGGGAGATTTCGTACAGGCAAAAGGGGAAATTTTCCGGACCCGGTCGGGAGAGATCACCCTGTCAGTTTCTTCCTTCAAGATGATCTCCAAATCCCTTTCTTCCCTACCAGCTGCCAAAGAGGAAGTCGTGGACGGAGAGGTGATTAAATATGTCAGCTTGGCGGATCCTGAAACCCGTTATCGGCAGCGGTATGCTGATTTGGCTGTAAACCGGAATGTGCGGGACATATTTCGGACCCGAACATCAGCCATCCGGGCTATGCAATCCTTTTTGGACGAACGGGGTTTTTTAGAGGTAGAGACACCCATCCTGCAGCCGATTTATGGGGGAGCTGCGGCTAAACCCTTTACCACACATCACAATCAGCTCAAACAAGATTTGTACCTCCGGATTTCCTTTGAGCTGTATTTAAAAAGGTTGCTAGTGGGAGGGTTTGAACGTGTGTACGAGATTGGGCGGGATTTTCGCAATGAGGGCGTATCTTTCAAGCATAATCCTGAGTTCACCCAAATAGAGTTTTATTGGGCATACGCTGATTATTTTGACATCATGGATCTCACAGAAGAGATGGTGGCTTTCGTGGTGGATCAAGTCGTGGGAGAGAGAAAGCTTTCTTACCAGGGAGAGGAGATCTCATTTGATATCCCCTGGGAAAGGATCGAACTCAGAGAAGCTCTGTTGGATAGAACAGGCATCGACATTCAAGCGTATCAAACAGGGGATAGTTTGGCGAATGCGATGGGTGATCTTGATCTTGAATTTAATCCTGAGGAATCACGCGGAAAATTGATTGATGATCTGATTGATTCTTGTTTGGAACCCACTCTGATCCAACCCACGATTATTTATGATTACCCACGGGAAATCTCTCCACTGGCAAAGAGTAAAATAGATGATCCCCAAACGGTCGAACGTTTTGAAGGGTTTGCAGGGGGTATGGAATTATGCAACGCTTTCACTGAGTTAAATGACCCCTTAGACCAGGAAGAACGATTTTTAGAGATGGGGAGGTCCTATGAAGAAGGAGATGAGGAGCGGCATCCCATGGATGAGGATTATTTACGGGCCATGCGGTACGGTATGCCGCCTAACGGGGGATTTGGGATGGGGGTCGACCGCCTGGTCATGCTCCTGACCGATAAACACAGTATTCGTGAAGTGTTATTGTTTCCCCACTTACGCGAAAAAGGGGAGTAGAGATAGACGGATCGAAATTACCCGCCTGTGGAGGGAGACCATCAAGCGGGTTTTTTTGTTTTGGAATAAAGGTCCTATAAAGCTTGAATTAAGGGGAAATTTTCTTGACGACCGCGAGCGTTGCCCCGGAACGGGTCACAGAATAAATAGTAGGTTTGTCGTCCAACAGGGATAGATCTTTATTTCTCCGAGTGGAGATAATGGCGTAATCCGCTTCTTCTACCATCCAGTGGATGTCAGGTTCCCGGTAATGGAGAACCTTCAGGTCTTCTCGAGCGTAATTTTTCACTATGTGAGTAGGACCGAAGACGAGGATAGTATCGTTTTCAGACGCTTCTTGGTTTATGAATAAAGTGCACTCTCGATAAGAGGTGGCCCAATAGTCCGTTTCAAATTTTCTGAAGGCACCACTTACTCCCCCCACCAATTCATTGTAGTAAATATACTGATAGGGATGGAGGGTGATGAGAGAATGAATTCCCGGAAGCAGGATAAGGATGATCAGTAAAATTGAGATAGGATAGTTGGGCACCAGCGATAGTAGGTATTTTGTACCAAAACCAGCAAACACGAAAATCGGGGGAGTGAGAAACAAATAGTGGCGGAAATTGTCATATGTTGCTGGTTTGACGATGAAGGTAGATAAAAGGGGAAGTGTAAACCAAGTCGCGAGAATAAAAATGAGTGTCTTTTGTTCTTTATTGAAGGAGTAACGAAAGATCACAGCGATCAACCCAATGAGAAACAGGATAATCGTTGGCAGGGTGAATTGAAGGGATATTAAGGTCGGGATATAGGTTTTTGGCAAATTGCTGGATTTCAGGAGTGTTCCCCAGAAGAGGGTTCCGCCTCCCCACGAAAAATCTGACACAGTCAAAAAGCTCTTCAAAAAACCCAAGATCGGATTTCCCCACATGCTTGGCCATGACAGGTAAACGGTCACCATAGCGACGCCCGTATACATGAAAGAGACCGGTAAAAAATAAGATCTATGGTTGACCCACAAATAAAAGACCACAAACAATCCTGCTGCCAGAGAAAGGGATCTATTTACAATGGACATTCCAAAGATAAGCGCAGCCAGGTATAAATATGGGTTCCGAACGACCTTTTTGAGTTTTACCAGGAAGTTTTTCCAAGACCTAGATCCTAAGAGGAACCGCAATACATTCGGAAGAAATAAAACCCCTATCAGCGCCACGAGTCCTCCAAAGATGAGACCTGAGAGGACGAATAGATAGGGGTATATGGATTCGACGTTATTTAGGGTGACACCCGAATCGATACTTCCCCGAAAGAAATAGAATGACAGCTGGTTGAGGATCCGTAGGAAATGTTCATTCTGGATGCTGTTGATGAAAGCTGCGATGCTGACTTGTATCCTTTTTGAGTAAAGCTTGAAAAAGGATAAAGCTATGGAGGGTAATATGCCAATGAGGAGCACAAGGAGGCGTCTCGGGGTATTCAGAGCAGCCCAATCGGAGGTGACGACGTCCCAAAAGGATTCTGATCTTGTGCCAGATTTACGATGCTGGGCTTTTTCTAGACCCTTGTCAATCATTGTCAACCCGCTTGAAATCGTTAACAGGAAAAAGGCCATGAAGGGGATATCTTTGGGGTTGATGAACGCGTGACCAAATAACAATGGCTGGGTGTTGAAAAGGGCTACAGTCAGAAGGGAGTACTCAGGGGACAGGAAACGCAGACAGATTGAGTATAGGGCAATCACGCTTAACATGAAGGTTAAATAGTGGATGTAATGCCAGGCTTGAATGTGTGTTAAATTTGGGTTTATGGATTGGATTAAATCCCCTCCGAGCTTGGCAAAAACCCAATAAATAGGACCCTTGTCACCGATATTTTTGTTCGGTTCTAATTCTTTATATTGTGCAATGGCCTGCAGGGCAGCTTCATACCTCGGTTTTTCGTCCCACGAATCCCCGAAGTCAGCGCCAAATACCACTGCGAAGGATATATTGAGGAGAATTAGGATTATGAGTAAGTAATGATTTTTGTAAAATTGTTTCATGGTGAACGGCCATGCAATTTCTTGAATAGTTGGCTTGCTTGAACTTTCAGGTTGACCAAATTATTATAACCTAACGATGGATTCATCGGGTTTGTGCGATCTATTTCCGGATGATATGATTCATTTTGATCGGCAGGTGTCTTCTGTCGGCTTTGGATAGTTGTTCTTTGGACTGGCACCTTTTCAACTGTTGTAAAAAGGAAAGTTTCATGAAAGGAAAAAATAATCTCTATCTCATTTTGACCATTCTTTTTTTATGTGGTTTGATTGGAATGAATTTGTTTCACGTGACTCCGGATATTCTATCTTTTGGGAAAGGGGTTTTCCTGTATGCTCAAAAATCCGGAATTTGGCGGAGCGCTCGTTTTGCGCGGGGCAAGAATTTTGCGGATTACGTCGAATTTCTCAGGAATGAAATCCCTGAAGAGGGAAGGGTTGTCCTTCCTCCGGAAGAGGTCACTATACAAGCCCTTGCTACAACCCCCTTTATGCAGTTATTCTTATCTCCGCGCGAGGTCATCAATTGCACAACAGTTGATTGTGGGTCTGCATTCCTCGAGGAGGATAACACCTATCTTCTGATTATTGGGTTGGGTCAGTTTCCAGCTGAGGAGATTGAAGCGGACAGTCATAAGGTGCGTATGTTTAATGACACCTGGGGCGTACACGGCCCTGAAGAAGGTTTAGGGAAAGGAACAGATCCCAACCAAATATCTTGTGTGAGGGCTTTTTTGGCAGATGTGGTTTTCCCAATCTGTGTTTTTATTTACTTTCTGTTTATGGGTTTCCAATATGCAAGATGGTTGGTCCCTGATTATTCACCCTGGTTTCAAATCGGAGTGGGATACGGCCTGATCATCGGCCTATTATCGATTTTGGTTTATATTTCCCTGCTCCTATTCCCAGCAATGGAACTTAAAATCTTATTGTTTGTGTATGCTGTTTTTTGGGGCATAATTATTTTGTTTAGAACGATTTGGTATAAAGAGGATGAATTTATTTATCTTATGGAATTTTCGGATTCTTTTTCCATTTGGGTATTGTTTTGGGTAGGCCTGAGTGCGGTTCTCTTTTTCATTTCCGTAGGTGCTGGATATCACACCTCGGATGCCATTGCCCTCTGGGGAGCGAAAGGGGAGGGGATGAGCGTCGCAGGGTTGAAAGCTGCAGGTACGTGGGGCACCAGCACAACCAATTATCCCTTGTTGATTCCATCCTCTATAGCTGTTTGGAGATCAGCTTTTGGGAATAGTTTACCGGCATCAAAAATGTTGTTTCCCGGGTTTTATCTTGCGTTTTTATGCTTAATTTATGGTTATCTCGTCGAAAACGTGATAAAGGGCTGGGCTGGATTTTGTACGATCGTTTTTGCTACTTTACCCATCGTTGTGCGACATGCAAAGATTGGATATGCAAATTTACCCCTTGCCTTTTTTATGGCAGGGGGTGCAATATTATTGTTCGACTCTTGTTTTGGGAAGGAATACCAGAATCAAACCTTGAGAAATCTGATAACGGGGTTGTTTTTAATTTTCGTGGTTTGGACCAGGCCGGAAGGGATATGGTTAACTTTGGGGGTGATCATCTCATTGATTTTCTTTCATTTTCTGGCAGCTAAAGTGCGAATCAAAGGTTCCCATTTGATTGCCATACTTTTGTCTCCGATTTTATTCTGGGGCTTATGGAAGTTGACCATTAAACCATATTCTGTTCCAGAGGGTGTGGAAAACTTATATGTAGTTGCCTTGCAAGAAATCGTTTCGGGTAATCTCCGCCTCTCCTCTTTGGCCTTTATGCTTTCATTCATAGGTGGGCAAGTTATTCATTTTCAGACCTGGGGAAGTATTGGGGTGGGTTTGTTTTTAAGTGCTTTGCTTTATCTTACGAGGGGTAGAGAAATTAATCAGCGCGAAGCTTGGTTTCTTCTGGTTGGATTTGTGAATGTCGTTATTGTGATAGGTATCTACTATATCTTTGCTTTTGACAGCAGATATGATATCAGCTGGTGGTTGAACTCGGGTTTCAATCGGATGGTTATGCCGGGGGCGATTTTGATTTTGTTGAGCACTATCCTGTATTTATCACCCCGCGAGGGAAAGACAATATTGAGTGAATGAGATGCCCAGCCTCCTTTTTTATCTACTAGGTTTTTATCCACACGGTCAACGGATGATCGGTGTGGTTGTGAAGCTGAGGTAGATCTGGATAGGATTGTGGAAAAGACCCTTAAATCTGTGGACAACTGGGGTATTCCTGTGGAAAAAGTGGATTATGTGGTGATAAAGTACATGCTGATGTGGAAAACTAGGCCTAGAAAGACACTGCTTCCCCACAGGAAATAAGCCAGGCTTCGGTTTTTCTCTCTTCGGTAGAGAAAGAGTCCGATGACCAGGTTCCCAAAATACGAAATTGTATAAAGGATGGGGAGAAGGATAAGGCGGACGCTGGGTAAAGGTTGGTGAGGGTCCCCTTGATGGGAGAACCCCAGGGAAATTTCCTCTCGGTTGGGGATTATGTTTAAGGCCCAAACCAGGAGCGATAAAACGAGGATGAAACCTGAAAATGTGATCATTAAGTTCGCCCGTCGTTTCCATAGTTGTGTGATTAAAAATGCGGGGTGTGTATCTTGCGAGGGCAGGGGATTCAATGATCCGAGTTCGGTAAGGTGGTTGTAGGTATTGATGAAACTTTCTACATTTTGGGGTGAGATCGCATAATACTGATCTTCCTTGGAGATGATGACCAATGAATGACCCCGAGAGGCAAGAAATTCTATCATGGGTCCGCGAGTCAATCTTCTTTTACCCAATACTGCCCCCGGCCAGCGGATGAGTGGAGGTTTGGGTTGGATGTTCAACTCTTCAACCTGATGGACCCACTCAATGTGATCCATGGGGATGGTTTCCTTCCGCCATCCCCATTGAAGTATAAGGCCATCGCGATCGAGGATATACTGAGAACGGTGTAAGGCGTACAGCCGGTAGATCAGGAAGGGGACGAAAAGAAGGAAAAGCAGGATGGGTAGGAGGTAAACCAACAACTGGGGCGCTACCTCCGCATTTGAGATTTGCCATATCCCCCAGATACCCAGTGCAATCAGGGTAGCGATGAACAGGAAGTGAAATATATTTCCTTTTTTACGCGGGGGATGGAAAGTGTATCTTTCCTTCATGGTAACTATTTATACCACAGCGGAATGCCAGATTAAAATGATCAGCAAGGGGGTGTTTTTTTGTGTTTTGAGACCGGGTTATATCATGCAAGGGGCTGTCTAAAAAGCAGCCCCTTTTGTTTTTCCCAAAATCCAGGATGAGGAAAATAATAAAACAAAAAAGTGGCGGCTATTGAACCGCCACTTTCGCAATATCGTGAGCTATACATAAAAGCCCCCACGCGACTTTCACTTTTTCTATTCCTCTCAATAAAAACCTCCGAAACCCCCAGTTGTGTTT
>JAWODY010000079.1:0-113077 GCA_046483045.1 Anaerolineales bacterium
TTACCAGGCGTGGATCTTTATCATGGGCTGGGTTTGCTGTTGTGCATCCTATCTTTATTCTCACAGGCCTTCGGCGCGGGAACGGCCGTCGTCCAGGCCCGGCCCTTGTCCGCCGGTGTCCCCAGCGTGTCCCTCGATGTCCCCTCTCAGGTCATGATCGGAGAGGATTTTTCGTTTACGGTCACCTTCGATAACGCAGGAGACCAGACCGGCTACGGGCCCTTCATCGATGTCGTCCTGCCCGCCAACGGGGCGGACGGAAACGCGGGGGCGGACACGCCGGATGGGATCTTTTACGACGCCGGACAGGGCGGGACTTATCTGGGGAACCCCCTGGACTGCCAGGAGGCGACCTTTGACGCCTCAGGAGAGGTCCAGCATCCCTTTTACCGGGATGCGGACGGGAATTATGTCACCGTGACCGGGACCCCGGGAGATACTTTTGTGTCCTGCAAGCTGCCCTTTGGTTCCTTTGTCACCGACCAGCCTCCCGCCGCGGTTACCTTTCAGGCCGCGATGAGCAGCTTGGCTGACGTGGGGACGGCGCTCCCCATCCGGGCCCGGGGCGGCTTCCTGTACGGAGAGGACCCCCTGGATAACTGGTGCTGCGACGTCATCGCCCCCAACCCGTCCAGCCACGACAGCAGCACCTGGACTGGACCCAATCAGGCCGATGTCGAACCCACCCTGCTCCGCCTCGAAAAAACCTACAGCGGCCCGGAAGGGGAGACCGCCACCGGGCCCAACTTCCCCCGCCAGTTCACGATCACGGTGGACGTGGCCCAGGGCCAGACGGTGACGGACCTGGAAATCGGAGATATTCTGCCTGACAACCTGCAGTTCCTGTCCCTGGATTCGATTTCGGGAAACGGGACGGGATTGATCAGCGAGGTCAGCACGCCGGGATTGGACACGCCGGATGGGACGCTCAGCCGCCGGCTGGACCGCGTGGACGGCACCACCTCCGCGGTGGACGCGGAGATGTCCTTTTCTTTTTATGTGCCGCGGGATGACCTGGGCGGGACCCGGGTCCTGAACTCCACTACCGGGGATGACGTCGCCTCCCCCAACAACGCTTACGCCGAAGGGGATTGGACGCCTGTGGACCCCCGGGATCCGGGAGGCGTGGACAACGTCTCCGCGGGCGGAGTGGGGAGTCCGGCGGAATACACCCTGACGGACAAATCCCTGGCCATTCAAAAAGGGGTCACCAACCTCACTGACAGCCAGAATTCTCCGGGGGACATTCTGGAATACACCCTGGCGGTGCAAGTCTCGGATTTCTTCGCCTTTGACGGGGTGGAGATCACGGACGTGGTCTCCGACGGCCAGCACGTGGTCGCCGGTTATCCCCCGGAGCTGCAGGTGGAGGGGAACGGATTCTCCTATCCGGCTTCGGACATGGATGGAGCCAACCTGGACGTGATCTGCAATTATTCCGGGACGCAGGGGAGCGAGTGCACAGCCCCGGACCCGGATCCCAATGACGGCACGACACGCCTGGTTTTCCGGATCTCGGACGAACTCATCAGCCGGGGGCGGCCGGATGGGAACCTGCTAGGAGGGTGCGTGCCCCCGGGAGGGGGGACAGCGGACTGCGATACCGTGGATGACGGGCCCACCACGCTGACCCTGACCTTCCGGACCCGGATCCTGGAAGACTTCCGGGATGATATCCCCTCCGGGGATGAGAGCGTGGACCAGGGAGACACGTTCTCCAATGAGGTGGACGTGCGGGGCGAGGTCCTGGACAACACCACCTTGACTGCCACCGGAGAATCAGAAGCGGACAGCAGCAGCGCGGGCCTGGCCATCGGCCGGGGCGGCCTTTCCAAATCCATTTACGCAGTCAACGGCAGCACCACCTTTTCCATGCCTGTCAACGTCCAGCCCGGCGATCAGGTCACCTTCCGCGTGAGCTACGACCTGACCACCAGCGACGTGGAGGATTTATATTTCCTGGACTATCTGCCCCTGCCCGTATTAGATGTGGAGGACCCGGACGCGGACAACGCCGCGGGGCCGGCCTGGGTTTTCGATAACGACGGCGTGGCGGATATCCCGGCGCTCGGGCACGCTGACTTCGGCCCGGCGGACACCTTCTATGCCTATTCCTCGATCGTGCCCACCCTGACCTCCAACAGCGCCGCCAACCGCCTCCGTTTTGAATATGGGGACTTTGACAGCACTGCCAACCAACCCACTACGGTCGACCTCCTCTTCACGGTAGCCGTCAACAACCAGCCCTACGCGGACGGGCTGTATTTCACCAACCAGTCCCTGGTCCATGAGGGCTCGACCAACGCCGGCAACCAGACTACAGAAGCCGTGGTCGATTTCATCCTTAACGAACCCTTCCTGGTCCATGACAAAGGCGCAGTGGCCAGTGACAACCCCAACGCGGAGTTCTCCGATGACCCGCCCGGTCCGGTCACCTTTGACCCTCCGGGCAGCGGGGGCCTGCGCTGGACCGGGACGATCAGCTCCGATCTTCTCGAGGATGATCCCATCGACAGCGATATCTCCGGGGTGGACGCCGGAGACCTGGTCAGCTTTGCCCTGGTCATTGAAAACCAGGGCAGCAGCGATTACGGGGCCTTTGACATCCGCATCCGGGACATCATCCCGGCCGGATTTTCCATTCCCGGCGGAGGAAGCGGCTTGAACCTCAGCGTGTACCGGGGGGACGGGGACCCGGTGAATTACTCTCCCCTGGGCCCTAATTATAACGACACCGACCTATTCGACGAGGGGCTGGAGATCGTGGACCCGGACCCGAACCAGGGCGCCTGCCAGACCTACCATCCCACAGATGGGACCAACCTCATCCTCCTCGTCTATGACCTGGAGGTCGACCCGGACGTCGAACCCGGCCTGGAAACCGAAAACCTGAGCACGCTCTTCCAGTACGCCAACACGGAGGGCGGGCCGGATTTCACGGGGGACGACGCCGACCTGGAGGACGAAGCCCTGACTACCATCGCCTCTCCCGACGTGTCGAAAACCCGGACCGATACAAGTCTGGCCTTCACCAGCGGGAACGAGGTCGCCGTCGGCGAGTATGTCAGCTATGAAACGGTGATCGCCGTGCCCGAAGGGGAATCCGCGAATGTCACCCTTGTGGACACCCTGGACCGCGGCCTGGCCTTCGGCGAGTTGGCAGACATGGATATTGTGGTCTCTGATCCCGGAGCCTTCGGGAAAACGGCAAGCGACTTTGACGATATCCTCGACGCGGCCACCATTACCAGCCAGGGCAGTGGAGATGTCAACCACGGCCGCGTGCTGACCGTGGATTTCGGCACCCTGACCAATGCGGACCGGGACAATGGCACCGCGGAGACCATCACCCTCACCTATGATGTGGTGGTCATCAACAGCGGTAATAATGATCGGGGAGGCCGGCGGAACAACAGCGCAGTCTGGTCCTGGGGTCCGGCGGATGATCGGTACTCAACCTCGGACTCCGCTTCCAATGTACGGATTGTGGAACCCACTTTGCAGGTAGATAAAGATCCTTTCCCCACCTCCGGCGATTATGATGATGAGATTACTTTCACCATCACGGTCAGCCACGCCGGGAGCAGCAATGCCGATGCCTTTGACCTGGTGTTGAGCGACACCGTCCCCGATGACATGACCTATGTGGGTGGTTCTTTTTCTCACACCGCAGGAAGGGCGCCAACCACCGCCGACAGTGTTGGTCCTGATCTGGGCGCCACCTGGGATTCTTTTCCCTTGGGATCAACCTCAACCTTCACTTTCCAGGCCACCTTAAACGACGATGTCAGCCCGGGCCAGACGATCACCAATTCCGCGGAGTTGACCTGGGAAAGCCTGGAAGACGAAATTAACAGCCCGCAGTCGACCAATAACCCTCTCTCCACGGAAAGGACCGGAGATGAGACGGATGTGGGCGGCTCCGCCAACGATTACCGGGCCTCGGGAAGCGCGGATGTGACCGTGACCACGCCCACCGTGAGCAAGGAACTCCTGGACACAAACCAGCCCTTTACCGCAGGTACGCAGGTCGCGGTCGGGGAGCAGGTCCAGTACCGGGTCACGGTGATAATTCCCGAGGGGCAGTCCGCCTCGGCTTCCTTTGAGGATGTGCTGGACCCCGGCCTGGCTTTTGTGAGCTGCGACCAGATCACAGCTTCTCCGGTTTTGAGCGCGGAGCAGGGTTTCGACTGCGTGAACGCGGCTTTCAGCGAAATCCCTGGGGGGAGCACAGCGGAGGTCAACCAGAGCCGGTCCATGGCAGTCGACTTTGGACTGATCACTAACTCGGACACGGATAACGACACTGCAGAAACGGTCACCATCGATTACACGGCGGTCGTCCTGAATGCCGGTCCGGTCCAGCGCGGGAACACCCTGGGCAACACCGTGGACTGGTCCTGGGATTCCTCGACGGAGACGGAAACGGGGCCAGCCCTGACCGTGGTCGAGCCCCTCCTGACCGCAGCCAAAACCGCCTCCCCCTCCAGTGGGGACGCGGGGGATGTTATTAATTTTGAAATCACGCTCAGCGCTTCATCTGCCGCGAACACGACCAACGCCTACGAGGTCGACTTTGCTGATCTGATCCCGGACGGGGTGTCCTATGTCGGCGGCCTGAGCTGCTCGACATCGGCGGGGCTGGCGGTCCCGGACACCTGCGCCGAGGCCGGTGGGACGGTCAGCGTTTCCTGGTCGGGAGGCGGGAAACCGTTCGCCCCCGGGGAAAGCGCAGTGGTGTCCTTCGACGCCGCCCTGGACAGCGATGTGGCGCCCGCCCAGGTCATTACCAATCAGGGCGACTTGGATTGGACGGGCCTGCCCGGCGATGTGACAGGCCCCCAGACCGCCCGCAACGGCCTCTCCGTGGAACGCACGGGGGACTCAGCGGATGTAGGCGGGGTTGAGAACGATTACCGGGACAGCGGCAGCGCGGATGTGACCGTGGACGATGTCGTGGTCGATAAATACCAGCCTGATCCCGAGCAATATACCCTGGGGGAAGAGGTCACATTTGAGATCCTCTTCACCATGCCGGAAGGCGCGGTCCAGGATCTGGAGGTGGGAGACGACATCCCGGCGGGGATGCTCTATGTGGACCACGAGCTGATCACCTCCGCCAGCCAGAGCAGCCTGCTCAGCGCGGATTACCTCGGCCCGCTGCCCTCCCGGACGGAGAACAATCCCACCGGTCCGGGGGATGATTTGAGCCTGCAGTTCAATGACGATGTGGTCACCGCGGCGGATAATGACCCGGACAACGACCGCTTCGTGCTGCAGATTACCCTCCTGGTCCTCAACGTCTCCGGCAATCAGGACGGGACGGTATTGACTGATGTGGGCCGGGCCAGTTACACGGACGCCGGGGGAGGCACGAACACGAGTACCGGATCCGCGGACGTCGAGGTCATCGAGCCGGACCTGATTCTGGTCAAGACCGCGGATGACGATACCCCCACGCTGGGGCAGACCGTGACCTATACCCTGGTCGTGGATCACAGCGCAGCCAGCAACGCGGACGGCTTTGACTTAGTCTTGACCGACACCATCCCCAGTGGGATGGATTTTGTGAGCGGGTCCCTGACCCTGCCCCCGGGGTGGAGCGCGGAAACCACGGGTCTGCCCGACCTGAGCTTCAGCGCGGACGCTCTGGCCCTGGGCGAAGGCCCGGCAACCCTTTCCTACCAGGCAGTGGTGGAGGGTCCTCCCAGCCCACCCGCTCCCGGGCCGGGGGATGATCTTCCTAACACGGCCAACCTGACCTGGCATTCGCGCTCAGGCTCCCACGCCGAGGAGCGGACGGGGGATGACCAGGGGGGCGCCGCGCCTGAAAACGATTACCGGAGGGCGGACACCGAAACCGCCACCCTGACCAACATTGATCTGCGGGTCGAGAAGTCGGGGCCAGCTGTGGTGGAAGCGGGGGACCTGATCACCTACACACTGGCCTACGCCAATGACGGCAACACCGGTGCCACCGGGGTCGTGGTCACCGACCAGATCCCGGAGCACACGACCTTTGAAGCCGCCAGCAGCAGCCCGGGTTGGAGCTGTGCGGGAGGGACATGCACCTTTGCTATGGGGTCCCTGGCCGCCGGCGGCAGCGGGACGCTGACCTTCGCTGTGCGCCTGGACGATCCCCTCCCCGCTGGCGTGGACCAGATCCTGAACACGGCCAGCGTTACGGATGACGGGGACCACGGCCCGGAGCCCACTCCGGAAAACAACCAGACGGAGGAGATCAGCGTCACCGCGGATGCCACACCGGACTTGAGCGTCCAGAAAGATGACGGCGTGGATTATTACGGCCCGGGAGGGATCCTGGTCTATACTCTGACCTACCAGAACGCAGGAAACCAGGATACCACGGGCGTGAGCTTGGAGGAGACCGTCCCGGCGGGGACGACCTTCGCGGCCGAGGAGAGCACGCCGGGCTGGATCCGGCAGGGCACCACCCAGCCCTGCCAGACGGGCGATCCAGCGGGGACGACCTGCGTGTATGACGTGGGCGACCTGGGCGCGGGGTTGGGCACGACAAGCGTGCTCTTCGCCCTCGAGGTGGAGGATCCCCTGGATGGGGCGGTCACAGAGATCAGCAACACAGTCACCATCTCCGATGATGGGCTTAATGGGCCCGATCAGAATCCCGGGGACAACACGGACACCGATATCGACCTTCCGGCCTCCTTCGACAAGTCCTGGATCGAGAGTAATCAGACCTTCACGGCTGGTCAGGATGGGGCGATCGGCGAGATCCTGACCTACCGCCTGCAGCTTGAGATCCCCGCCCAGGCCGGGACGGGCGAACTGCCCAATCTGGTCATCCGCGATGAGCTGGAGCGCGGACTGGGCTTTGTGGACTGCCTGGAGATCAGCGCCAGTTCCGGGCTGAGCACGGACCTGGCGGGCGGGTTCGGGGCAGTCTGCGCCCCGGATCCCACCGACCCGGCAGCGGGAAATCCGGCAGTGATCCCCCTCCCGCCCGGGAACAGCGAGGCGGTCAACCAGGGCAGGGCCCTGGAATTCGAGCTGGGCAACGTGACCCACACGGGGCAGGGCCCGGAGACCATCACCCTCCTCTATCGTGCGGCGATCCTGGACGCAGAAGGTAGCGGGGCGGGCACACAGCTCACTAACGCCGCTGAAGCGGTCTGGCGCGCGGGGGATACGTCCAACCGCCTTGAGGATCAGGCTCCACAGGTTTCGCTCCTGGAGCCCGACTTCACGATCAACAAAAGGGGCAGCGAGCGAACCGTGTTCCCGGACATGGTGGTCACCTTCACGCTTGAGGTCGCCCATTCCGCCGAGAGCGGGACGGACGGCTTTGATGTGGTCTTGACGGATGAGCTGCCTGCCAAGTTGAGATACCTTTCCGGCTCCCTGCGGGTCGCGGATGGGCTGGCGGCCACAATGGTGGATGAGAGCGATCCCCGCCTGCTCCGCATGGTCTGGGACACCTTCCCCCTTGGGGAAAACGCCACCATCCAGTTCAAAGCCCGGGTGGGGCAGGTCCGGCCCGAGGAGAAGATCACCAACACCGCCTACGTCGCCTGGACCAGCTTACCCGGAGATGTCTCTGACTCCCAATCGGCTTACAATGACCTGGCCCGGGAAAGGACGTGGGATCCCGCAGCGGGGGTCGGTCTTGTCAGCCAGGCCCTGGATGTCTTACCCCTTACTGGATTCCCTCCTGGACAGGTCACAGAGCTCCCCGAGGCGCCAAAAGAGGCCCTGAGCAGTATGGATATGGGAGATATGCAGTTAATCGTTCCTGCGCTTGATTTGTCTCTCCCCGTGATTGGTGTGCCCCTCACTGAGGGGGGGTGGGATATCCGCTGGCTGTCCTCGCGGGCGGGGTATCTTGAGGGATCCGCGTACCCAACCTGGCAGGGCAATACCGTTCTCACCGGTCATGCGGTCCTGCCCACCGGCTACCCGGGGCCCTTCACGGAGCTGGGTTCTCTGGGATGGGATGACGAGATCATCCTTTTTGCCCACGGCCAGAAATACATATACCATGTGCGCGACAATACATATGTGGCCCCGGAGGATTTCTCCATCCTGGAACACAAGAAGGAGGACTGGCTGACGCTCTTCACGTGCTACGGCTATGATGAAATAAGGGAAACGTACCGTTGGCGCCAGGTGGTGCGGGCGGTCCTGATCCGGGTCGAAGTGTTGGATTAGGCCCGGAACTGCACAAAAAAACCCGCTGTGGGGTTCTCCCCACAGCGGGTTTTTGAAGTTAATGGCACCTGCTTCAGTCTTTCCAGGTCTCCTTGAGGATCCGGAACCAATTCTGATAGCAAATTTTGCGCAGCGCGTCTTCCTGGAACCCTTCCTGGCACAGCAGGTCCCGGAGCAGGTTGAATCCGGTCACATCTCCCACTTTGGAGGGGATGGTGGTCCCGTCCAGGTCGGACCCGAAGGCCACGTGGTCGACCCCGATCCGGTCCGCGATGTAGCGGATGTGGCGGATGATGGCGGAGGGCGGGGCATCATTTTTCGGTCGTCTGCCCCCGTCCAGATCATTGACAGAGAATGTCACGCCCACCAGGCCGCGGGTCTCGGCGATGGCTTTCAACTGTTCATCGGTCAGGTTGCGGGTGCGGGGGGTGAGGGCATGGGCCCCGGTATGGCTGGAGACCAGAGGGGCCTGAGTGATTTCTGCCGCATCCCAGAACCCTTTCTCATTGAGATGGGCCAGGTCGACCATGATCCCCATCCGGTTGCTGGCCCGGACCAGCTCTTTTCCGGCCTCCGTCAATCCGGGGCCGGTATCCGGAGAAGCGGGGATAGCGAAAGGGACCCCGTGGCCGAAGGCGTTTTCCCGGCTCCAGGTGATGCCGATGGAGCGCAGGCCTTTTTGATAATAATCTGCCAGGTTTTCTAGGGAAGGATGGACAGCTTCAGCCCCTTCGATGTGCATCACCGCGGCGAGCACACCTTTTTGAAAAGATTCTTCCAGATCCGAATAGGTCCTGGCGATCTTTAATTTCCCCCGGGACTCTTTTTCTAAGCGGAGCAGGCTCTCGATCATCTCCCCGGCAATCTGGTTGGCATATTCGAACTCCAGTGGCGGGGCGATCTCCACCCGGTACCCATCCGGGCCTTTCTTCAGCCTGGATTTGGGATCCGGGACGGAGTCGGGATTGGGTGCATAGACAGCGAAGAATCCGCCCCCAAATCCCGCCTGCCTGGCGCGGGGGTAATCGAGATGGTTCCTCTCGCTGCCCTCAAAAAAGGTGTTCAGAGAATCGGGAGCGGAATCATGGTATTTGTGCAGGACGTCGTTGTGTCCATCGAAGATGGGGATTGGATTTTGTCGGTCCATGGTATTTTCAAGGGATAGGGAAGAGGGAAGGGAGGCCGGTTTATCTCCCCAAAAGTCCCAGGTGATGAGAACCCCCGCGATCACGCTGAAGAGGGGAGCAGTTCCTTTGGAGGGAGAGGTTAAAATTCTCCTGATTCATCATCGGTTCGGTCGAATTCAATGTGGTTTCCGGTCACGGTGAACACGGTGCGCTCGCAGATATTGGTCACCCGGTCCGCGGCCCGCTCTAGGTTATGGGACACCCAGAGGTGGAATGTGGCCCGGTCCACGGTGCTTTTATCCTCGAACATGATGTCCAGGATTTCCCGGTACAGAGCGTTGTAGAGCTCATCCACCTGGTCATCCTCTTTGGGGATGGCCCGGGCGGTCTCTTCATTAAGTTCGACAAAAGCGCCCACAGCGCGGTGGAGCATATTCGCAGTCAAGTCGGCCATTTTGGGAATGCGGTGAAAGGTTTTCAAGGGTGCTTCTTTGCCCAAACGGATGGTGATCCGGGCAATGCCCTTGGCGTAATCCCCCATGCGCTCCAGTTCGCCGGCGATGTCCAGGACGGAGGACAGGATGCGCAGATCCCGGGCCATGGGCTGCTGGGTGGCGACAATGGACAGGGTTTGTTCCTCGATCTCATAGCGTTTGTTGTTGATCGTGCGGTCATTGTCGTAAATTTCCTGGGCAGCGTTTAGGTCACGGTCACTGAGAGCCCGGACCGACCCGGTGATGGCCTGTTCCACCATGCTCCCCAGGACGAGGATGCTGTCCAAGCGTTCCTGCATTTTTCTATCTAAGGTGGCTCGTGGTCCGTTTGTCATCGTAGCCCTCACTTTATTGTGTATGGAGCGATTATTTCCATCTTATCCAAAACGGCCCTCAACATAGTCTTGCGTCCTTTGATCCTGTGGGTTGGTAAACAGCAGGTTGCCGGGGGCATATTCTATCAATTTTCCCTGTAAAAAGAAAGCGGCATAATCCGCTGTACGGGCTGCCTGCTGGACGGAGTGGGGAACAAGGACGATGGTGTAATCCTCTTTCAAGGCCTGGAGGGATTCCTCTACTTTCCCGGTGGAAATCGGATCCAGGCCGGACGTGGGCTCGTCCAGCAGGATGACTTCTGGTTCAAGCGCGAGCACCCGGGCCAGACAGAGCCGCTGCTGCTGGCCCCCGGAGAGGGTCACGGCAGGATCATCCAGGCGGTCTTTGACTTCCTCCCACAGGGCGGCTTTTTCCAGGCTGTCTTCCACAGCGGCTCTCAGGTGTTGGTCATCCTTAATCCCAGCGATTTCCAACCCGTAGGTGATATTTTCCTGGATGCTCATCGGCAGCACCACCGGACGGGCGAACACCATACCCACCCGCCGCCTGAGGGCGATGACGTCGGTTTTGGGGCTGAGAACGTCGAGATCATCCAGGTATACCTCGCCCTCCAGTTTCACCACATCCACCAAATCGTTCAAGCGGTTCAAGACGCGCAGCAGGCTGGATTTGCCACCCCCGGCGGGGCCAAAGATGACCGTGATCGCGTTCGTGGGAATATCCAGACTGATGTCCTGCAGGGATTCTGTGCCATCGGAATAATGAAGGATCAGGTTTTGGATGGTGATTTTAGGGTTGTTTTTATTCATGCAGTTTTTACCATTGGCGGCTGGCGCGGGCCCGGGAGCGGATCACGGTGGCGATGATGTTCATGCTGAGTACGAAGGTAAGTAAGACAAGGGCGGTGCCGTATTGAATTTTGATGGGCATCCCCGGCACCTGGGTGGAGATCACGAACAGATGATAGGGGAGAGCCATGGTGGCATCCAGGGGCGTGTTGGGCAAGCGAGGCAGGAAAAACGCTGCTACGGTAAAGAGAATAGGAGCCGTTTCACCGGCTGCCCTTTCCAGGCCGAGGATGACACCGGTCAGGATGCCGGGCAGGGCTTCCGGCAGCACAATGCGGCGGATGGTTTGCCATTTGGTGGCCCCCACGGAAATGCTTACCGTGCGGAATGCCTGGGGAACAGCCCGCAGCGCTTCCTCCGCGGTGCTGATGATCACCGGCAGGGTCATAATCGCCAGGGTCAGAGATCCAGCCAGGATGGAGGTGCCAAAATTGAGGAAGAGCACGAAAAGCCCCAGCCCGAACAACCCGTACACGACCGAGGGGATGCCTGCCAGGTTGATGATGGAAATCCGGATCATCTGGGTAAAGCGGTTTTGGGGAGCATATTCAGAGAGGTAGATGGCTGCCCCAATCCCCAGCGGGACGGAAAAGATCGCGGTGCCCAGTGTCAGATAAAAAGTGCCTACAATGGCCGGCCAGATCCCGCCCGCGCGCATGCCGTCTTCCGGGAAGCCGGTGATAAATTCCCGGGAAATGGCCGGAGCGCCCTGGATGACGATGTAAATCACCACGGCGATGATGGGCAGGATGGTCAGGATGGTCATACTGCTTAAAAGCCGGAATCCTAATCGCTGTTTGAGGTATCGTACTCGAGTCCCTTTTTGTTCAGTCATAGTTTTAGGAAAGGATACGTTCTTGGCGCTGGCGCTGGCGGAAGACGACGAAAGAAGCGGTGATGTTGATCAGCAAAGAAATCAAGAATAAGACCATGCCGATAAAAAACAACACATGGTAGTGGACAGAGCCGGTGGCCACCTCGCCCATTTCAGCAGCGATGGTGGCGGTCATCGTCCGCGCGGGTTTAAATAAAGCCCGGATCCCTCTCGGCAGCACGGGGGCGTTCCCGGAAACCATCATCACCGTCATCGTTTCTCCGATCGCGCGCCCGACCCCGAGCATGATCGCCGTGGTCACCCCGGACTTCGCTGCCGGCAGCGTCACCCGCCAGATGGTCTGCCACTTGGTGGCCCCGATGGCCAGGGAGGCGTCCCGATAGGACTTGGGTACTGCATCGATGGCGTCCTCGGCTACGGAAACCACCGTGGGGATGGCCATTCCCCCCAGAAGCAGTGATCCTGTGAACGCGGTCAGGCCTGTGGGAAGCTGGAGATACTTGCGCAAGAAAGGCGCCAAGACCAGCATCCCTAAAAATCCCAGCACCACAGAGGGCAGGCCTGCGAGCACCTCCACGAGGGGTTTTAATATTTCCCGCACCCAGCGGGGAGCGATTTCCGAGAGATACACTGCGGTCCCAATGCCAAATGGGACAGCGATGAGCGTGGCGCCGATGGTGATCACCAGGGATCCACCCAACAGGGGCAGGATCCCGAAATAAGCTTCGATGGGATACCAGCGGTTTGACACCAGGTTCCCAAAGCTGACTTCGTTGAGCGTGGGAAGCCCTTCCCGGAGCAGGAAGTAGAAGATCATTCCCACAAAGATGATCGCTGAATATCCCGCGATGTTAATCAGGCGGGTGATAATCATTTCACCCAAGTTGAGATCACGGTCCATGGGGTTCCTTTTTGATTTCGATCCTTACATAATATCGATTAAGGCTTGATGGGAACAAAGCCCAGCTCGGTGACGATCTCCTGGGCCGGGGGCGATTGAATCCAATTTAAATATTCCTCGATCACCCCAACAGGCTCTCCATTCGTATACATGTAAAGGTTTCGAGCGATGGGATAGTTTCCGGAATTGACGCTCTGGGCGGAAGGCAGGACATATCTGCCCTCCAGGTCCTCAGCCACAGCGACCACCTTCATCTCCTCGGTCACATATCCCAATCCATCATAACCGATGGCATTCGGATTCTGCCGGATTTCCGCGCTGATCCCTTCCGAAGAAGGCAGCAGCAGCGTGTCGCGGGAAAACAGGGTCTTATTCCCCTTATCTCCCAGACGGACCACTTCTTCCAGGAAATAGATATGGGTGCCCGAATTTGTCTCTCGTGAAAGGCGGACGATCGGCCGGTCTTCTCCGCCAATTTCTTTCCAGTTGTTGATCTTTCCGCTGTAAATGTCCGAAATCTGGCGCAATGTGAGTTTGTCCACCGGATTGTCCAGGTGGACGATGATTGCGATGGCATCTCTGGCAATCACAAATTCCACGGGGTTGATCCCGTTCTCCTCCGCGGATTCGATTTCTTCGGGCTTCATTTCCCGCGAGGCGTTGGCAAGGTCAACGGTACCATTGATCAAGGAAGCGATCCCGGTCCCGGATCCCCCGCCGGTGACGGAAATTCGGACCTCAGGATGTATCTCCTGGTAGCGCTCGGTCCAGGCCAGAGCCAGATTGACGATCGTGTCCGAGCCTTTGTTTTCAATGGTCTGGGTATCCGAGGGAGAGGTTTCGGATCCTGTTTCTGGAGGGGAGCAGGCGGGGATGAAGACAAATATAAGCAGCGGAAGGAGAAATCGAAAACATTTCATCGAATTCGATTATAGTCAACATCTATGATGGAAGCAAGATCCTTCTTGAGGGATTTGATCGTTATAATCAGATTGCACCCATCTGGGAGGAAATCCAACGTACTGTATTCCTTCAAAGGCTATGTCCTGTGGTATATAATTAGGCTTATGAATGAGAAACGACCGACGTTTAAAATTCGGAATCTTGATTTTTATTATGGGTCCAACAAAGCTTTGAGCCAGATCAACATGGATGTCTTCCCACACCGGGTCACGGCTTTGATCGGCCCCTCCGGCTGTGGTAAGTCAACCTTTCTCCGCTGCCTGAACCGCATGAACGATACCATCCCCAATACGCGGCTTGAGGGCCAGGTGCTTTTGGAAGGAGAGGATATCTATGCCCCTGATGTCGATGTCGTGTATCTCCGCCAGAAGGTGGGTATGGTCTTTCAAAAGCCAAACCCCTTCCCGCAAAGCGTGTACGATAATGTCGCCTACGGCCCCCGGGTCCTTGGCCTGACGGAGGGGCAGGCGGAATTGGATGAACTGGTTGAAAGGAGTTTGCGGCAAGCTGCCCTGTGGGATCTGGTGAAGGATCAGCTCTATGCGGATGCGCTGGGGTTGTCTCTTGGCCAACAGCAGCGGCTGTGCATCGCCCGCGTGCTGGCCGCCAAGGCGGATGTCATCCTCATGGATGAGCCCTGCTCGGCCCTCGACCCCATTGACACCCTCAAGATCGAGGAACTCATACGGGAACTGCAAGAAAACTACACGATTCTGATCGTCACCCATAACATGCAGCAAGCTGCGAGGGTATCCGATGTGACCGGCTTATTTTGGTTGGGGGAATTGATCGAGTTCAATCCCACGGATACGCTTTTCACCACGCCTGATCATGAGCTTACGGAAGCCTATATTACGGGACGTATGGGCTGAAGACCCCCTTTTAAGATTTTCTGCGATCATGGTCCGGATCCAAACGCTTTAAAACTCTCCTGCTTCGTCGTCGGAGCGGTCGAATTCTATATGGCTCCCTGTGACGGTGAACACGGTGCGCTCGCAGATATTGGTCACCCGGTCCGCGGCCCGCTCCAGGTTATGGGAGACCCAGAGGTGGAAGGTGGCCCGATCCACGGTGCTTTTGTCCTCGAACATGATGTCCAGGATTTCCCGGTACAGGGCGTTGTAAAGCTCATCCACCTGGTCATCCTCTTCGGGGATGGCCCGGGCGGTCTCTTCATCAAGTTCAACAAAGGCGCTCACTGCGCGGTGGAGCATGTCCGAGGTCAGGTCGGCCATTTTGGGAATGCTGAGCAGGGCCTTCAAGGGTGCTTCTTTACCCAGGCGGATGGTGATTCGGGCGATGCCCTTGGCGTAATCTCCCATGCGCTCCAGTTCGCCGGCGATGTCCAGGACGGAGGACAGGATGCGCAGATCCCGGGCAGCCGGCTGCTGGGTGGCTACCGTGGTCAGTGTTCTCTCTTCTATTTCATATCTTTTATTGTTGACCTGGACGTCATTGCCATAAATTTCCCGGGCTGATGTCAGATCTCGATCCTGCAGAGACTGGACAGATCCAGTGATGGCCTGCTCTACCATACTGCTCAAGATGAGAACGTCATCATAATGCTCTCGAATCCGGCGGTCCAAGGTACCTCTGGTTCCATTAGTCATCTCTATCCTCACTTTCTTCGGGCGTTTCGATGTTTTGTCGATAGTCGTTTAATACTCGAGGGATTTCTGCCCTGATCAGATCACGAACTTCCCTGAAAACCGCAAGGACCTCTTGTGTTGTTCCATGGGCTTCAGCAGGGTCTTGAAATCCGCGGTGGATTACGTCACCTTCTCCCAGCCAGAGCGGACATTCCTCAGATGCTTGATCACAAACCGTAATCACAAGATCAAAGGATTGATCTTGAAAATGGTTGACATGCTTTGATCGTCCAGAATGTTCGATGCCAATTTCCTCCAGCACTTGAAGCGCTTTGGGATGCACATAACCTGCAGGATGAGTGCCGGCGCTCACGGCTTTCCATTCGTGTCCCAGATGATGATTAACGATGGCCTCCGACATGTGGGAGCGGCAAGAGTTTCCTGTGCATAAAAATAAGATGAGTTTTTTCTTTTCAGCGTTCATAATAGGTCTATCTTTCCTGATCATATCCTCAAAATTTATAAATTTTAACCGAATCGTCCTGAGATGTAATCCTCGGTGGTCTGTTTCTCCGGATTGGTAAAAATTTTATCTGTTTTCCCGTACTCCTCTAAGACTCCAGCACGATTTTCTCCCAGGTTGAAGAAAGCTGTGAAATCCGAGACCCGGCCTGCCTGCTGCATGTTGTGGGTGACAACGATGATGGTGTAGTTCTTGGCCAGTTCACGCATCAGCTCCTCGATTTTCAGGGTCGCGATGGGATCCAGAGCTGAGGCCGGTTCGTCCATGAGGATGATCTCGGGCATGACAGCAATGGCCCGGGCGATGCACAGGCGCTGCTGCTGTCCGCCGGAAAGGGATAAACCGTTTTGATCCAGCTTATCTTTGACCTCGTCCCACAGCGCAGCGGAGCGCAGGGACTGCTCCACGAGCTGGTCCATATTCCCCTGGAAGCCGTTGATCCGGGCCCCCCAGGACACGTTGTCGTAAATACTTTTTGGAAATGGGTTGGGTTTTTGAAATACCATCCCGATCCGGCGCCGGATTTCCACCGGATCCACTTCGGGATCGTAAATGTTCTTACCTTTATATAGGATCTCGCCGTCCGCATGTGTGCTGGGGATGAGGTCATTCATGCGGTTAAACGCGCGCAGCATGGTGCTTTTCCCGCACCCGGAGGGGCCGATGATGGCGGTGATTTTATTCTCCTGGATCTGCAGTGATACGTTTTTTACCGCCAGAAACTTACCGTAGTACACATTGAGTTTCTTGGCTTCGATGGCGTAGTGGTTATTTGTGCTCTGGTTTGTCATAGGTAGCATGCCTCATTTCATTTGTCATGGGGTGGGGTGGATCTAAATGTTTTCCTTTCTGTATCGATTGCGAAGGATAACAGCGACTGCGTTCAAGGTCAGCAGCAAAAATAAAAGGACGAGGATGGCCGCGGCAGCGATGTTCCGGTATTCATCCTGCGGCCGGGCGGTCCACTGCCAGATCTGGATGGGCAGGGTAGTGAACTTTGAGAAGGGCGATTTTGGATCAAAGGTGATGAAGGTGGATGCGCCGACCACGACGAGAGGAGCTGTTTCTCCAATGGCGCGGGAAATAGAAAGAATGGCACCGGTCAGGATTCCGGGTAGCGCATTGGGCAGGACATGGTTCCACACCGTCTGCCAGCGGGTGGCGCCCATGCCGTAGCTGGCCTGGCGCAGGGAATTGGGGACCGCTTTGATGGCTTCCTGGGCGTTGATGATGATCAGTGGTAAAACCAGCAAGCCTAACGTAACCCCTGCGGAGAGGATGGTGCGTCCATTTGCGGTGGTGGGATCTGTGATTCCAAAGGCCGCGCCGCTGGTGATAGGCTCCAGTGTCCGGACAAGAATGGCCAGGCCGAGCATGCCGTAAATGATGGAGGGCACGCCGGCCAGGTTGTTGATGTTGGTTTGAATAATGCGGTTGATGAAGTGGTCCCCGGCATACTCTTCCAGGTAAATGGCAGCGCTAATGCCCAGAGGGAAAGAAAACAAGATGGTGATCGCAATGGTCCACAATGAACCCAGAATAGCTGTCCGTACACCGGCGATTTCAGGGTCAGGCGATTGGGGTGTGACTAAAAATTTATAATCCAGCCAGGATTCAAATTTGAGTACGGCGTTAGGCCAATCTGCTGCCATTTCCGTCTGGATCTTATCCTTGTTGAACAGCGAGTCATACAGGGACCAGGTATCCATCACGGTGGGTTCCACCACGCGTTCAACCACCAGGTCGTAGACTTCTTCCCGGGGACGGTCCTCCCAGGCCATCTCACTTTCGAAGCGGCGTATCAAACCCTGTGAAATATTCTGTTTCAATATGTACACCAGATCAGTTTTGTGGAGCTTTTCGATGGTGATCCCGTTGATGGCCAGGTCTTCTGGAGGGATTTGGTTTTCAATCGCGACATAACCAAAGGCGGAGTTTATGATATTCAGCATTAACACGATGAGGGCGATGATGCCAATCGTGGTCGAGGTTCGGAAGAGCCACTCGCCGATCTTGCCTCTGCGGTGCCTGGCTGCCAGATTCGTGTCAAATGCTTGTTGGCCGTTGCCGTTTTCTCGGAATATGTTTTTCATTCGTAAACCTCGCGGAAGCGCTTCACCACCTGCTGGCTGATGATATTCAGGGTTAGAGTGACGAAGAAAAGGAATAAACCGATAGCGAAGATGCTGTTGTAATCAATCGAGTCGTAACTTATGTCCCCGCCGCTGATGCGCACGATGTGCCCGGTCATGGTTTCTGCGGGCCGGAAAGGATTGAAAGTAAAATTTGGCCCTGCGCCGACGGAAAGGGCGACGATCATGGTTTCCCCGATGGCGCGGGAGACGGCCACAATGAAGGCAGCTACGATGCCGGATGTAGCAGCGGGGACGATGACCCGCAGGGCGGTTTCCAGTTTGGTAGCCCCCATGCCGTAAGCCGCTTCCCGCAGGGAGCGCGGTACGGCGCTCAGGGCGTCCTCACTCATGGAACTCACCATGGGAATAATCAAAATACCCACCACAATCCCCCCGGAGGCCATGTTGTAGACTTCCACGACATCCTTACCCAAGATGGCGCGCAGCAGGGGGGTCATGAAGGTCAGGGCGAAATAGCCGTAGACCACGGTGGGGATGCCGGAAAGAATTTCCAGCACAGGCTTGATTAAACTCCGGGCCCGGTCTGTGGCATATTCACTGAGATAGATGGCAATGCTCAATCCGAGGGGAAGAGAAACCAGCATGGCGATGGTAGAGACGATGATCGTTGAGGTCAGCAAGGGCAGAATGCCAAATTGACCGATCTGCGGGTTCCATTTTGTCCTTGTGAAGAATTCCACCAGTGAGACCCGCCGGCTGGTAAAGATTTCTGTTCCCTTGGGATGAGTTGAGATCTCTGTATCCTGCGCGCCACGCACTACGGACACCACTCCCTGGGAGATAGATTGAATTTCCATAGCCTCATCACCGACCTGGATCACATCTCCCGGATTAAGGGTGAACCCGCTGGTACCGGCGTCGAATTCTGTCTGGTCAGCGTCAATGGAGGATTGCAGGGTTTTATTGGTCTGTTCCCACATCTGGCGGGTGAAGAAATTCAGGGATTCCTTCCCCAGTTCATAGGCGATGCCCACAGTGGTCAGAATAGAAATTAGACCGCTTGTGAAAAGCACCACCTGGATGAACATCTCTCCCCAACGGCGGCGTTTTTTGAGGCTTTTGGTCCGGTTATAGGAGCCAGCCAGAACATCATCTTGTGAAGTGGATGATCGCTCTTGGAGTGTTTGTGTCATTTGAATATCCTTGCGGCCTTAACGTTCAAGATATTGGAATAATGTAAATAGGAGAACGCTGTTTGTACATGAGATGAAACCAACTTTGGAACTAGGCTCTCCCCTTCATGAAACGCATCTGAAGGGGAGAGCTTGAGTATACAGATCAGTTTCTGGTCCCTCGTGGATCTATTTTATGGCATCCAAGTAGCGAAGTTTCGAGAGGCCCAGAGCGGTGTCGCTGGAAGGGAAGTAGCCCACATCGGTGATCTCTTCGTTGACATAGGTCAGGAAGAAGTTGATGTAAGCAGCCACCTGCGGTTTCTCTCTCATGATCTCTTTGTCAGAGTAGATGAACAAAGGGCGAGCCAGGGGGTAGTCACCGCTGTCCACGCTGGCCGCAGAGGCTTCTACGCCTTCGATGTTCAGGATCTTGAGCACATCGGTGTTCTCGGAGTAGTACGCGTAGCCAAAGAAGCCCACGGCGTACTCGCTGCCCTGGATACCCTGCACCAGCACGTTGTCGTCCTCGGAAAGGTTGTTGTTGCTGGCGCTCAGGATGGGTTCTTCGTTCTCGTTGAAAACCTCTTCCACGAAGAAGTCGAAGGTGCCGCTGTCGGTGCCCGGGATGTAGCGCACGATGGGCTCATCGGGCCACTCGGAGCGCACGTCGGCCCAGGTCTCGGCTTCGCCGAAGATCAGGTCCAGTTCTGCAAAGGTCACGTCCTGCACGAAGTCATTGTCTTTGCTGACGGTGACAGCCAGCGCGTCGGTGCCGACCTTGAAGGGGATGGGATCGCGGCCGATCTCGCGGCAGGATTCCACCTCGGAGTCCTTGATGGGGCGGCTGGCGTTGGAGACGTCGGTCTCGCCGGCCACGCAGAAGCGTTCAAAGCCCGCGCCGGAGCCGATGGAGTCGATGGTGATCTGGCCGGAGAAGCCTTCGTCCTGGAAGCGGGCGGCCATGGCTTCCGCAAGGGGGAAGACCGTGGAGCTGCCGGCGGTGACCACGTCGCCTTCAACGGAGAGAGGATCAACGGGCGGAAGCACACCTTCGTGCTCTGCCATGGGTTCCTCGTCTGGTCCAGTATTTTCCGTGGATTCCTGTGTGGGTTCCACTTCATCTTCACCGCCGGTTTGGGGAGCCTCCGTAGGCTCCGTTTGCGGGGGGGCGACCGTGTTTTGCCCGCCGCAGGCGCTGAGGGCCATTGTCGCCAAGAGCAGCAAGGAGATTACTGTAAATAACGAACGTTTCATGCTTATCCTCCTAGTGGATATCTATCAAATTGCATTGAATTTATGGAGGAAGTGTAACAACCTCAATTTAACAAACCGGGAATTATTCTTTAACATTGCGTCAAGGCATTATTAACAGGTAGTTAACAGAATTGGGATTAAAGGTGTTATTGGTAAATGTAGAGTGATTTCCCGTTCTAATTTCTATCCAAAAATTGGATGATGATATTGAGGATTCCGCGGGATAAAAAGTTACCTGTTTACCATACCAGGTCGAAGGCCAGGCAAAAGAGCCCGCTGGTTATTGCGTATAGACAATTTATGCCGGGAACAGTAGAGGGTAAACAGGCAAAGAGACGCTGTTTTGGGTAAGGTTTCAGGTGTAATAGCTGGATGTGCCGTAGGGAGGCGAATCGTTTTCGGGAAATATTTTATAATCTAGGTAAGGAGAAAGATGTTGCCCAGCCCTCTGTTTATGTTTTTTTTGGCTTCTGGGTCAGGGAAGTGTTCATGGAGGGAATGAAAGCTCCCTATGAGGAGGTAGGAAGGAACAAAAGAAGTCTCATTTACGTCCTATCCATGAGAAGAGCTATGAACGGAGAAAGGGAGTTAGGTATGAAAGAGAAATCGAAAATTGTGACCTATATTTTTATTACAAGTTTATGTCTGGGCTTGTTCGTCGCTGGTTGCGCGGGGAGATCACCTGCTGTGATCTCTCCTACGGCACTTGCTGAAGAACCTGCCGTGGAGGTCTCGCTGACGGTGGAGGTCGATGAGGAGGAA
Organism: Anaerolineales bacterium; assembly: GCA_046483045.1. Classification (GTDB taxonomy): domain Bacteria; phylum Chloroflexota; class Anaerolineae; order Anaerolineales; family UBA11858; genus B10-G9. The sequence continues at coordinate 21,091 of JAWODY010000079.1, forward strand.
AGCGGGGTGGAGACAGCGACCGCGGTGCCCATGGAGATAGCCCTCACGCCCACCATGGAGCCCACCTGCACCTGCGCCCCTCAGTTTGTGGCTACAAAAACGGTAGAAGCGACCCCTGTGGTGATCACAGGAGGAGAGAAAGAGGAGATGATTAATAAAGTGAAAGCGGACCTGGCCTCGAGGCTGGGTGTCAGCGAGGATGAGATCACAGTGGTCAGCGCGGAGGCCAAAACCTGGAGTGACTCTTCATTGGGTTGCCCGGAGGAGGGGGTTGCATATATGCAGGTTCTCACCCCCGGTTATCAAATCATCCTTGAATATGACGGTATTCAATATGATTACCGTACAGGCGATATGGGACGCATTTTGCTGTGTGAAAAATGAGAGGTGGACCTTTATATGAAAAAACCCCTGATCGAGTGATCAGGGGTTTTTTGATTCAAGTCAAGTCCTGGACCTGTTCTTGATCAGGGTGCAACGGTATCAAAGACGTTGATCCGTCCCTTGCCGTAGAAAGGATCCACACCCGGTTGCCCCAGGTCTTCCGCACCCTGCTGCAGGGCGGTCTTGATGCGGCCGGGGTTGTTTCCATACTGATCAACCAGCATGGCTGCCAGGCCGGCGACATGAGGCGAAGCCATGGATGTCCCTCCCAGTCCTATGACGTACACCCCTGTCTGGCAGCCAGGGATGACCACACTGGTCTGGGAGCAGGCGGCCCAGACATACCCACCGCTGTTCCCGCCAGGGGCGGCAACATTAATCCCAGAACGCCCGAAATTCGTGTAAGATGCGGGTGCGTCGATTTCGTACCAGGGGCCTACATAGAGGTCATCCGCTGACGTAGGGCCTGTCGCGGAAACACAGATCGTGGCTGGTGTGTCACAATAGGTGCTGTACCAATCACCATTGTGGTCCAAGTCCATAGAATCATTTCCGGCGGAGACGACGATTGTGACATCTTGTGCCTTAGCATAATTATAAAGTTTATTTACTACACTAACATAGCCAGGATACTCGGATTTTGCAAATCCACCTCCCAGGCTCATGTTGATCACATCCGCTCCATTGTCAACAGCATGCAGAACGCCTTGAACAATGGCCTCTCCTGGGCAATAGCCTAGTACTGCGCTGCAAACCTTCACACCCATTAAGGTCGTTTTTGAGGTCACCCCTGCAGCCACATAGCCGTTGCTGGCCACTGTGGCGGCAACATGGGTCCCGTGATAATGGATATCTGTCACGGGATGTTTCCCGGGGAAGTAGTAGTTTACGTAAACGTCATCTTCCGGGACAAAGGAAACGGAACGGGATAAATCAACTCTGCCAAAAAGATCTGGGTAGGTATAGTCAATCCCAGTGTCCAGGATCGCTACCGTCACGTCGGATGACCCTAAATACCCTTCTGCCCAGGCGTCGTCAGCGTCAATAGCCCGCATGTTCCACTGCCAGCTGAATCGTGCTGCGGTTGTTGGGTCATTCGGGCTTTCGGGTACGTCTGCCACTTCAAGAGGGGCTGTTTGTACGATCCCGGGATCAAATTCAATGAGGACATTCAGTTGTATGTCCTGCACGAAGTTCTGACGACCGAGTTTCTGGGCGGCTTCCTCTGACAGGCCGCTTACAAAAGCAAATCCTGCCTCATGGAAGAATTCCAAAGTTCCACCCAACTTCTCTACCTCGCGCTCCAGCTGGGCTCCTTTGTTCCCTTTGACCAGCAGGAGATATTCCCCACTGACGTCAATTTCTGTAGGTAGATCCGGTCCCTCAGCCAGGGCTGGAATAACGGAAACCGAGCTTAAGATTGCCAGGATGATTAATATTCTTATAAACCGTTTCATGATGTAAATTCCTCCTGTGAACATAGTGTGGGTAGGAAAATAGATTCGTGTAAACGCACTAGTAGGGGTATATCACCTCCTTTTGCCAGGGTTGCAATTGTTCAGAAAAAAAGACTGACTGATGGTTGCCATCATAGAGAATGAGTGGGACTTTGATGAATCGACCTAACAATTCTGTTAGGTACCTCTATCTTACCCTAAATAAAGGGAAAAATTCTTAAAATTTCCTGAAATGTGAGCCTGATTTGCGGTGATTTTTCAAGAATCAGTCCCTTTCTCCCTTCCAGGAAATCACGGCCTCTTGTGTTAGATTACGGGAAATTAATTTGGATCGATTTTCAATGGGAGGGAATCATGAGCGACAAAGCAAGCGTGCGCATCCCCCGCAAAACCTTTTTGCTGATGCCCCTCCTCCTTTCCCAGGTGGATCTGGTGGGGATGACCCGGCAGATCGCGGTCACCGCCTACAGTTTCGGGGACGGGTTCTAAAATACCATCTACCCCACGAACCCCATCCTGCTCATCACCCTGGGCCTGGCGGGGGTCAGCTATCCCCGATAGCTGCGCTGGACCCTGCCGCTGTGGGCCGCGGTGTTGGTGATCACCGTACTCTTCTTGGGCCTTGCGGTGGCCATCGGCTACGGCCCCTAAAGTTCCTTTTGAGAGCGACCTTTTTCCTCTTCTCCGGTGGGTTATAATATCCCAACAGGTGACAGCGATCCGTAGATGATCGTCCTGACTTCGAAAAAAACTCACCCTTTTCTGCTGTTGATGTCTCATCTAGACCCCTATACCTATGGAAAGCATACGCCTTTTCTTTGAAGTCAACCGCAGCATTCTCTACTTTGTTTACGGGCTGTCTTTTTTCATTTTGGGTTTAGCCACAGCGCTGCAGTCCCGCCAATATTCGCGGCTGGACCTGGCCCGGGCATTGAAATGGCTGGCTGCCTTTGGTATCATTCATGGCCTGCATGAGTGGGGAGATGTTTTCATCCCCATTCAAGCGGATTATGTCAGCGAGTTTGCCATTCAAACGCTGCACCGGATCCATCTCATTACATTGGGGGTCTCATTTGCCTGCCTGATGGAGTTCGGCGTGGCCCTGCTGCGCACCGTGCGGGGAGAGGACTGGCTGCACATCATCCCCGGCGCTGTGCTTGCGGTGTGGTTTTTTGTGAGTTTCTTTCCCCTGCCCGGGTTGTTTTCGGATTTCATGACCTGGCATGATGTCACAAACGCGCTGGCCCGGTACAGCCTGGGCTTTCCGGGCAGCCTGCTGGCAGCCTATGCCTTGCGTGAGCACTCCCTGCAGCGGATCCGGAAGCTGAACGTACCTCATATCTTCAACATGCTTCGCAATGCGGGCATCACCGCCTTTTTATACGGTGTTTTTTCAGGGTTAATCCCACCCCCCGTCCCATTTTTTCCGGGCAATGTGATCAACACCCAGCGTGTGATGCAGGTTTTGGTCTTCCCCGTTCCCGTATTCCGGACCCTGATCGGGTTTGCCTTGACATTTTTTGTGATCCGCGCCCTGGAGATCTTCGATGTTGAGATCGAGCGTATGATCGAAAAGGTGGAGGAGGAACAAATCCGATCTGCGGAGAGAAATCGTCTCTCCCGGGAACTGCATGATGGCGTGATTCAAAAGGTGTACACAGCGGGTTTGTTGGTGGAATCCGCCCACCGCATGTCCGAGCGGAAGGGAAGCGACCTTGCGGGACGCCTGGAAAACGCCCAGAACGTGCTGCAGGACGCGCTGGAAGACCTACGCAGCAATCTTGTGGAGTTGTATCAAAAAGTTCGCGAAATACCTGTTGAGGATGAACTGAAGGAGTTGGTGAAAGACCCACGTTTCCAATCATTCGTGGACATTGAATTGACTCTGGACTTGCCGGCGGATTCCTCCCTATCCCCTGTGCGGGGAGACCATTTGATGGCCATCATCAATGAAGCTTTAAATAATGTCATTCGCCATGCTCAGGCGAGGAAGGTGCTTATCAAGGCTGAAGTCAATTCGGGCCGCCTACATGTGGAGGTCACAGATAACGGCGTGGGCATACCCGCTGGGTTGGAAGCAGGGTATGGTTTACGGAATATGCAGGATCGGGCCCGGATGCTGGGCGGAGAGATCCAGGTTGTCAAACGGGATAACGGAGGGACACTTGTGACACTGGATATTCCCTGGGAGGATGGGAGTCGATGAGCAAAATAAGTGTTTTACTGGTGGACGATCACTCGGTGGTCCGGCTGGGGATGATGACTTTGATTAATGACCAGCCGGGGATGGAAACGGTAGGAGAAGCTGGGACTGCTCCCGAGGCTGTCAAAGCGGTAGAGGAATTGAATCCGGATGTCGTGTTGATGGATATCCGGCTGCCGGGGGAGAGCGGCATCACTGCAACCGGGGAAATCACCCAGAGATTTCCCGACACAAAAGTGGTCATGCTGACGTCTTATGCGGATGATGAGCTGATATTCAGGGCTGTCAGGGCAGGTGCGAAAGGTTACGTGCTGAAGCAGGTGGGGAATGAAGAGTTATTGAATGCCATCAAGGCTGCAGCGGTGGGTGAAGCCATTCTGGACAGCAAGACCACGAATAAAATTTTAGCCAGACTGCGGCAGTTGGAGGAGGAAGCGGAGCGGAGCGTTTTCAAGGAATTATCAGCAAGGGAACTTGATGTCCTGGCGGAGGTCGCGCAGGGAAAGACGAATAAAGAGATAGGGGATGCTTTGAATCTCAGTGAAACGACGGTGCGAAATTACGTCAGCAACATCCTGGATAAGCTTAATCTCAAAAACAGGGTGGAATTAGCCACCTTTGCCGTGAAACACCACCTGGATGATTATTTACGTCCCCAATCATAGGAAAAAGAAAAAAGGCAGGTGAACTTTTCACTGCCTTTTTTTGGTAGTTATTTTTCTATATTTTATTCTATTCTCATATCAAACGATGAGGACCCCCATTTTTCTTTGAGGATCTTTGTCTCCCTGGATCGTAACCCTTCTGGTGCCTGCCACGGCGTGCCCAACTGGGGGAGCAAGAAATAATCCACGCCAATGCGGCCAGAAATCTTCCAGGCTAAGATGAGGCCAACTGCAACAACGAATAAAACCGGATTCGTGCTTGCTGATCCAGCCATCATAAAGTTCCAGTTCATGAAACCGCTGAAAAAAGCTGCAAAGCCTGTGAATGCGCCCAGGACCAAGGCGATCCCGACCACCATTTCCCCATAAGCGAACAGCTTTCCGAACCAGGTGTACGCTTCAATGTCCAACATGAATTGAATGAAACTTCGGTACCAATCGAAAGCGATTGTGGGCCGGCCGGATTCCGGAACTTGAACTGCTCCCGTCCAGAAACCTTTTAGAGCCGCGCCGGTATTCACCCAGGCCGGGTTGGTGATTTTTTGTAGGGAAGCCTGAATCCACTGCCACCCCAACCAGATACGGAGGACGAACCAGAACCAGGCAGCCCGTTTGTCGTTGAATAATAATTTAGCAATGGGTGGGTCTTTTAATTTTGTCTCTTTTATTTTAATAGCCATTTTCGTCTCCTACCAGTCAACGAATAATTTTATTTTCCACTACACCTACATTATATTTTGTAGGGTAAACCATCGGTAGAGTGAGGTGTACCTGATTGAATGGGTACAGGTGTCCTTTGTTTTTTTACAGCGGAGGGATGATTCTGTTTGGCAAATTAACTTTTCTATGCGCGTTATGTAAAGATGAAAAAAGTAAATTGGGCGTTGAGTTATGGAATGGAAATCCAGGGAATAGATTAGATAGGTTAATTCAGCGTTTCTTCCTTAATCTGAAAGGATCTCAATCCCATTTTGAATGCTCAGACTTGTGGGAAAGCGATGGATAATGTGACAGGAAAGACCTTGGTGAATGGACCCAGAGATAATGGATGAAAAGGATGACAGAGCCCCTGTCCATTTCTAGGGAAGGTCCTTAACGGTTGAAGCGGAAGGTTGTATAATCCTTGGGACCTGTTCCCGAATGATGCTGTGGAGTTTATTTGCAGGGGTCAGGTATGGGATCTTTATTAACAGTGAGGAAAAAATGAACCGGAACAACCTGCTTTTTATCGTCGTTTCTGTGGTCTTGATAGGGTTGACTGCCCTGTTTTCTTTTACCGTTTTGCCGGATTTGATCGCCACGTACCAGCGGGATGAGGAAACGTCTTCTTCTCCTTCTAGGTCCTATGGGACAACATCTGTCCAGGCCCGGGTGGTTGAGGTCCTGGAGGAGGGAACAGTGGAACTGGGCGATGTCCGGCAGCCTTACCAGATCCTGCGTGTCGAGGTCCTGGAGGGAACCTATCAAGGGGAGCGTTTTGAGATCGATTATGGGCAGCGGCAAATCCGTCCCGAGGGGCTGAACTTGTCGCCGGGAGATCGAGTCATTCTCAATCTGAGCCAGGGGCCTGAAGGTTCGATCAACGCACGTTTCCTGGATTTCGTGCGCACCAGACCCCTCCTCATTCTCTTTGGGACCTTTATCATATTCAGCGTCCTGATCAGCGGATGGAAAGGTGTCCGGGGTTTGATTGGCATGGCCATCAGCATCGCGATCATCCTATTTTATATTCTTCCCCAGATCCTGGAGGGTAAAAACCCGGTCTGGATCAGCGTGAGCGGGGCCTTCATGCTGCTTTCCATCACCCTCTATCTGGTCTATGGGTGGACGCTGAAGACCCATGCTGCGGTCCTGGGTACGTTGATTTCCCTGGTCTTGACCGCTTTACTGGCTGATTATTTCGTGGACCTGACCCGGTTGACCGGATTCGGGAGCGAAGACGCCCTTTTCTTGATCCAGGAGTCGGAGGTGCAGCTGAACATGCAGGGCCTGGTGCTGGGTGGGATGTTGATCGGCGCCCTGGGAGTCCTTGATGACCTGGTCATAACCCAGGCCTCGGTCGTTTTTGAACTCTACGGATTGAATCCGACCCTGACCTGGAAGCAGCTTTACCAGCGGGCCATGAGGGTGGGGCAGGATCACGTCGCAGCCACGGTGAACACCCTGGTCCTAGCTTACGCGGGAGCAGCTCTGCCCATGTTCCTTCTCTTCTCCATTTCAGGAGAACGGCTTTCCTATTTGTTGAATCTGGAGTTTGTGACCGAAGAGGTGGTTCGGACGATGGTGGGATCTCTGGGCTTGATCACCGCTGTTCCCCTGACCACATTCCTATCCACAATGGTCGTCATTAACCAGGACCGCCTGGGGACTCTTCGAGAGATCCTGGGTCCGCCCTTGGTGGGAAATGATCACGATCACGGGCATACCCATCACACACCAGAGGTCAAGTGATGAATCCTATTCACGTTCATGTCGTGTATGAACCGCAAGACGAGGTCAAAGTCATTCTGGGAAAACATCTGGAGGAAGGGGTTGAGGTTCGTTATGGAGATGAGGTACCTGACCCGCCAGACTATGGGATTTTGGTGGCAGGAAGACCGCCCCGGCCCTTTCTGGAGCGCGGGGTCCGACTGAGAACCTTGATCATCCCCTGGGCGGGTGTCCCCACTTCTACCCGGGAGTTGCTGCATGATTTTCCTGGCGTCAAAGTGCATAACCTGCACCATAACGCTGCGCCTACTGCGGAACTCGCTCTGGCCCTCCTATTTACTGTCGCTAAGCAAATCATCCCCCTTGATCGGGAGCTGAGAGAACATGATTGGAGAACGCGTTACGCTGGGGATCATTCCCTGCTTATTGCAGGTAAAAAAGCCTTGATCCTTGGATACGGAGAGATCGGAAGGCGGGTGAGCGAAGGGCTGCGGAGCCTGGGTGTGAGAGTGAAAGGGATCAAGAAAAACCTGGAAAAATCCGGTGAAGAAGGGGTCATGCTGTATCCGCCTCGAGTCCTGGATGATTTGCTGCCGGAAACCGAGTTCCTGTTTTTGACCCTGCCTTTAACGCCGGACACGGAAGGGATAATCGGGGCACAGGAAATCGCTTTGCTTCCCCAAAATGCGGTTTTAATTAACGTGTCCCGGGGGCCGATCGTGGACCAGAAAGCGCTCTATCAAGCCCTCTCTCAGAAAAAGTTGTGGGGAGCTGGTTTGGATGTCTGGTATCAATACCCTGAAAACGAGGAAGCTCGAAAGCATACCCCTCCTGCGGATTACCCCTTTCATACATTGGATAATGTGGTCCTGAGCCCCCACCGGGGAGGGAATACACGATCATCTGAACGCCTGCGCATGGAGCATCTGGCCTATTTGATCAATGCTGCTGCCCGGGGTGAGGAGATGCCAAACAGGGTGGACCTTGACAAAGGGTACTGATGAGGGGATGATCCTGCTTCAGTCATGGGGTTACACAGATTGTAATTGCGTATATCCATTATCGGGCTCAAATAGAGGGTTCCCTAGCCTGAAAAGCTCAACAGGGTGGTTCAGACTGCATCCAACGAGGGGAGGGAGAAATAAAAGGTGCTGCCCTGATTGAGTTCGCTTTCCGCCCAGATATCTCCCCCGTGGAGGTTGATGATATGTTTTGAGATGGCCAATCCGAGGCCTGTACCTCTCCCGCTGCGAGCCTGATCCGTCTTATAAAATCGTTCAAAAATCCGTGGTAAATCATCAGGCGGGATGCCTATGCCCTGGTCTGTGACAAAAACGATCACGTGATTTGAGTCCCTTTTCGCGCCAACAGTGATCGTCTTGTAAGGGTCGGAAAACTTGATTGCATTGTGGATTAAATTTACCAGGACCTGCTCCACACGCCTGGGATCCGCTTCGATCTCCGGTAAATGCCCCGGCAGATCCGTTTCAATGGTTATGTTCCGGCGTTTGGCTTGGGAACGCATGCGGTCTATCGCTGTCTCCACAAGGGAATGGACGGACGTGTGCTTTAATTCGAGGGGGACCTGGCCGGATTCAATGCGGGATAATTCCAATAATTCCGTGACCATCTGCGCCAATGCGTCCACTTCAGTTTCCATCCGGTTTAAGAACCTCTCAGCAGCTGGCGGGTCTTCCAGAGCTCCGCTTTGCAGGGTTTCCGTTAACGCTTTTAAGGACGCTAATGGAGTGCGCAGCTCATGGGAAATATTGCTCACAAAGTCCTGCCGGGTTGTCTCTAACCGTTTGATTCGGGTCAAATCTTGAAAAAGTAGAAGCGTGTGGTCCGGCATGGATTCCCCCAGGGGGATGGCAATTCCCTGCAGGAAGAGGTCTTTCCCAGGGAGATCAAGGGACCGAGCCTTTTCTGTCCCTTCTTCTCGGCAGGAATGTAAAAGGTCAATCCACTGATGTTGCCGTAAAACCTCCGCCGCAGAATGTCCTTTCGCGAGTTCAGCGCTGGTCTTGAACAATACTTCCGCTGCGGGATTGATGAGTTCGATTTCATACTCACCGTTGATGATGATTACGCCGTCCGTCATCTGCTGTAAAACAGCGCTGAGTTTTTCTCGCTCTGACTCTAGAGCTTGAATTTGAGATCGCAGGGTTTTCACCAGGTTATTGAAGGCGCGGGTCAATTGATGAATCTCCGAGTACCCTCTGGAAACTAAAGGCCCACCCAGAGTCCCTTTCGTCATTTTTCGGGTTGACTTCGTGAGTTGAATGATGGGTTTCGTAGTCAGGTAGGCGATCAAATATGAAAGGAGTATCGCTCCCACTGCCGTCAAACCTATGATCAGGAAGACTTTATACCTGAGTTGATTTTGGCCGGCTGCGATCTCGCTTTGGGGGATGGCAAGGCGGGTAAATCCAAGGATTTGATCTGATAGCTTGATAGGTACAGCGACGAATAGAATTTCCTGGTCATGGAATTGACTGTAGCGGATTATGTGGCCCCGTCCCTGCTCCCTGGCCTGTTGAATTTCTGGGTTTTGGAGGGCGTTTTCAGCGGATTGAGGATCCTGGTTTGAGTCAGCCAACACCGTTCCATCCTGGGTCAGGATGGTGACCCGGGCGTCAAGCAGCTCTTGCCATCGGAGGGCCTGCTCCTCTAACTCCTGGAAAGAAGATGGCGGAAGGGGTTGATCCGCTAAGGCATCGCTGATCAATAAGGCTTGATCAGCGAGGTGATCCAGTGTTTCTTCTTCATATATTTGTCGGATAAAGCGATTGGATGTAATCCCAGCACCGAGCGTGGCCAATAAGATGAGGGCGAGGTAGGGAACCGCGATTCGCCACCGAATACTATTAAACATCTCATTCCTCGAAACGGTAGCCGACACCCCTTACGGTGAGGATCCGCTTTGGATTTGAGGGGTCCTCTTCAATTTTCTTCCTCAGCCATCGGATGTGTACATCCACGGTCCGGCTTTCCCCGTGATAATCCCACCCCCAGACTTTTTCCAGGATGCGATCTCTGGATAAGACATGTCCTTTATGTTGAACCAGATAACAAAGGAGATCAAACTCTTTAGGTTTCAATGATACTATTTGATTGTCGAGGGACACTTCGAGGCGGTTTAAGTCCACGGCCAGGTTGCCGAACTGAAGAATATTCTCTTCGCTTTCCTTTTCCTGATTTAATTCGTGTTTGACTAATCGCTGGCGGCGAAGCTGGGCCTTCACGCGAGCCACCAATTCCCGCATGGAAAAAGGTTTTGTCAGGTAATCATCCGCGCCGATCTCCAAACCCAGCACGCGGTCAATCTCCTCGTCTTTGGCGGTGAGCATAATGACGGGAACGCTGCTTTCATGCCGGAGGATGCGGGTGATCTCAATGCCATCCATGCCCGGCAGCATGATGTCCATGATGATCAGGTCGGGTTTAATATCCCGGGCGGATTCCAGGGCTTTAATGCCGTCGCCTACAACATTGACCTGGTACCCTTCCCGCTCCAGGTTGTATTTCAAAGTCTCTTGCAGTGTAGAATCGTCTTCAACGACTAAAATCCGGGGGTCCATTTACAACATCCCATGGTCTTGATACCACTTGAGGCTGTCTCGGACTGTCTCTTCAAACAAGCGCGGAGAAAGCCCTAGTTCTTGTTTAGCTTTTTGGTTATTCATCCCCTGCCAGTGGGAAAACGCGCGTAGGTGATCGGGCAGATCGGGTAGGAAAGGGAGGGTGTCACCGATCCGGATTCCGGCGCGAATGACCCAGGGTGGAATGGTGAACAAGGGGGGCCTTGACCCTGCTGTGTGAGCCATCAAGCTGAGGGCTTCGGGGATGGCATAATTAAATCCGCCCAAGATATATCGCTGTCCCACTTTTCCATTTCGAGCTGCAGCGATTTGGGAGGATGCCACATCCCTGACGTCGATGACATTGATGGTCCCCGGGGGAGAGACAATGACCTTGCCTTTGGCGGCCGCAACAAGGATCTGCCCTGTTGTGAGGTGGACATCTCCGGGGCCGAAGACCGCGGTTGGGTTGACGATCACAGCCGGTAGACCATCCCTCGCAGCTTCCAGGACTGCCTTTTCCATGCTGATTTTTACTTCGTAATATGCATTATCCGGGAATGTGCCGGGTTGATAAACGTCCCTTTCATCTGCCAAACGTTCTTCATCTGGGGGAGGGGTCCCAATCGTCGATAAGCTGGATGTGTAAATAAATCGGCGGAGGTTTGCTGCCTGGGCAGCCTCCAAGACATGACCAATTTCCTCCCTTGCGCTTTGGATATGCTCGCTGACAGATTTCGGTTCTTTCCCCTGCGGGTAATAAGCAGCCGCGTGGAATACATAATCAGCGCCCCGCATCACTTTCTTGAGAGAGTTGGGATCCATCAAGTCCCCTTCAAACCAGCGGATGCTTCCGGAGGAGAGGTGTCCTTTCCGGTCAGGATGTCGGCGAAACCCAGTTACACGCCAATCTGCTTTTTTCGCAGCCTTAGCGATATGACCCCCTATAAAGCCGGTCGCCCCCAGGACAACGGCCTGGAACATACGCTTACGTCCCCCCTTTTCGGGCTTTGGTCTGAAAATGGATCAAAGCCTTTTCGTCTTCGTAATCCAGTTCATCTAAGACATCTTCTTCTGAAAGCCATTTCACCTGGTCCACTTCGCCGTTCATGGCTTCTAGTTCAGGTTCACAAGCCGTCATGTGCCAGAATAAGACCACCTTGGGTGTGTCATTGATTGTGTATGTCAGCGTGCCTGCAAATCCTTCAATTTTTGCCCGATAGCCCGTTTCTTCTAAAACTTCCCGCAAAGCCGTTTCTTTCCAATCTTCTCCCGCTGTGCGTTTGCCTTTCGGTAAGGACCAGTCGTCGTGTTTTTGCCGATGGATAATGGCTATTTCACGTCCCTTTTCTTTCTGCCGCCATAATAGTCCACCCGCTGCTTCAATCACAGACGCATTGGCTTTTTTTTCCATGTATCTTTCCCTCTTTGATTGCCATAAATACTTGAAAATCAGCGATCTAGATTCTAACACATTTCATCTGTATTCGGGCTGTGGGGGGAAATGGCGAACTTATATTCTTGTTGCTTGAAAACGAAGGCGGTTCACATCCAGTGCCTGAATTCACCTTGCTTTCTCTGCACGATATCCCTCCCTTCCTCCTTGGAAAAATACTTCCGTACAGGAGTGATCTCCACGGTATATTCCTGCTTTTTCACCCAATTCACCAAGGATAGCAGCTCTTCTAATCCCGCCTGCATGGCATACCCTTCCGAAGGGCCAAACCGGTAGGTAAGGAGATACGGGTTCTCTTCTTCCAGATAGGTGAGGATGGGTTGGAGCGCGTTCGCCACACTTGCTGCGGAAGGCAATTCCACCAACGTTTGCAGGGGTTCAACGGGCATGTTTAAATTCACCCGGAAGATTTTTAATATTGCCGGACGATGTAAGACCTTTGCCAGAGCGGAGGCATGTTGGATTTGTTTGTCTTCTGGGATCGATACCGGTCGTTGCTTCTGGTCCCTGACAGCAACTTCGAGTTCGAACCTTTCATCGACGATCAAGGGCTCAGGGATCCTGTCCTCTTCCGGCACTAGTTTATGAACTTTCTCCATGACCCGGCTGGCGTATGCCCGCAGGTATTCTCTGCGCGGCATGTCTTCTGGCAGCTCCGCCGATGGGATCACTTCCCCGACGTTCATTTCCATATAAGGGCGATGCAATTGCAGGGCCTCATTTAACATGCCTGTTGTGTTGCTGAAACCGATGGGTAAAATGGGAGCCTGGCTTCGACAGCTCAACCAGGCTACGCCAGATTGCGCCTGTCGTTTCCCTTCCTCCCAGATTCCTCCCTCCGGGAAGAGTCCCACCACCCCGTTTTGATCCAAAACCTCTAATGCCTTTCTCAAAGCGGCACGGTCAAAAGATCCTCTATGGAGCGGGATGGCGCCATAAAAGTCGCTCAACCATTGGACGAATTTCTCTGGCGGGATGTCCGCAGCAGCGAGCAGTTCTATCTGCCAGGGAATATACACAGTCAAGAACGCGGCTTCCATGGCTGCGGTGTGATTTCCGATGACGATTAAAGGGCCCTGGTCGGGGAAATTGGATTTTCCCGTAAACTTAAAATCAAACACCAGTGGCAGCATAATCCGTCCGATCAAACGCAGCAAACCCCGGGCTGCTGATCTCCTGGGATAGGTTATAAAGCGTCCATTTTTCTTCATGGGGATTCCTGGGCAAGCGCGGATTTGGATCCTGGAAATCAGTGGTTGATGGAACCTATGATGGTTAGAAGATATCAAAATCTATTCTATCATTTCTGGGGTCTGATACAATGGATGGGCAATCTTTACACACAAGGAGGGAGCTAATGAAGTACAGAAATTTAGGTTCATCCGGTTTGAAAGTATCCGCTGTTGGATTGGGAACAAATCAATTTGGGGGGAAGGTCGACCTACGAACGACAAAAGAGATCATGAACGCAGCTCTGGATGCGGGTGTAAATTTGATCGATACAGCGAATATATACCAGGAGGGACGTTCCGAAGAGTTCATCGGGAAAGCCTTGGTGAAAAGGCGTCAAGAGGCAATCATTGCCACGAAATTTTATTTCCCCATGGGGGAGGGGCCGAATCAACGGGGGGCTTCCCGCCAGCATATCATCCGTGAAGTGGAAGAGAGCTTGACCCGTATGAACATGGATACCATTGACCTTTATCAGATCCACCGCTGGGATGCGGAAACGCCCCTTCAGGAGACGATGCGTGGTCTGGACGATTTAATCCGTTCAGGGAAGGTTCGTTACATCGGGGCATCGAATTTCTCCGCCTGGCAGTTAACCCATGCAAACGCGATCGCGGAGTTAAAGGGTTGGACGAAATTCGTTTCCATTCAGCCTCACTACCATATGTTTGAAAGGGACATCGAAGAAGAATTGCTGCCTGCTTGTGAATACTTTGACATTGGAGTGCTCCCATATTTTCCCTTGGCTGGGGGGTTTTTGACCGGGAAATATGAAGAGGGAGAATCGCCCCCTGAGGGTTCGAGGGGTGAAAGCAGCGAATATGTTCAGTCTTATTTGACCTCTGAAAATTTCCAGACGCTGGAGGCTTTAAAGGAATTTGCCCGGGAACGAGATCGGGATTTGAATGAGTTGGCGATCGCTTGGCTGCTCGCCCGTCCCCAAATAAGTTCCGTGATCTCCGGTGCAACCAAGGTGGAACACGTTCAAGCTAATGTGAACGCAGTGGATTGGGAGCTGTCCAAAGAGGAAATAGAGGAGATTGAGGGGATATTAAGCAGCTGAATTTTTTAAAAGAACCGAAATCTGACCTTCCCGGTCATGCATCATGCAGGTATTTCGATGCCCCTGCATCCAGATACCAGGTGACCGTTCCCTCCGCAGGATTGACGATTTGGGCCGGAAGGCTGTCCGGTTGGTGGCGGCTGGACAGGGCCTGGTAGACGCGTTCTGCTTTCTTTTCCCCTGAGACTAAAAAAGTGACCTGGAAAGCCGCGTTGATCAGGCGGGGGGTGAAGGTGATCCGCCACGAGTCCAAGGTATCTATATAATTTGGCAGCACCAGGCGTGATTTTTGCGGGGAGAGAAGGGCTGTGGAGCCGGGAAAAAGGGAGGCGGTATGACCGTCTGTTCCCATCCCCAGGAGTATGAGATCGAAATGCGGTGGATCTGCGTTAAAGAATTCGCGGATTTCTCTTTCGTATTCTTCGGCAGCCTCTTGGGGTTTCAATTCTCCCCGGATCCGGTGGATGTTGTCTTCCGGAAAAGACAGGGAATCCAGGAGCACATCTTGAGCCATTTTATAATTGCTCTTCTCATGATCTGGAGGTACAGACCGTTCGTCGCCCCAGAAAATGTGTGTCTTTTCCCAGGGCATGCTCTCCTCATAGGGAGGGGCGGAGAGGATTTGATAGGTTGGGATCGGGGTCGAACCTCCTGCTAAGGCGATGGAGAAAAAACCATGATCAGCGATTGCTTCAAATGCTGAATCCTGGATATGGGCAGCCGCTGCTTGGGCGAGGACTTGGGAAGTGGAGTGGGTTTTGATAATGGCCATTATTTTTTCCGGATCTGTAAGTGATAAGGTATATTTAATCTATCTGTGTCCATCCAGCATCTTCTGGGTTTTTCCCAACAGGTCTGAAGGGTGATACACGATCCATTTTGCGGGAAGCAGGTCCAGTTCTTGGAGAGCTTGTGAAGTGAAAGGAGTGGTGACAGCAATGCAGTGCATTCCCGCTGCGACCGCGGCTCTCACTCCACTGGGGGAATCCTCAATGACCAGGCATTGATGGGGTGAGGTCTTTAATTCTGAAGCCACGAGGTGGTATATTTCCGGATTGGGTTTGCCGCGCTTTACGTCATCACGCGTTGCGATGAATTGGAAGGAATCCTTTCGTTTGAGGATATCCAACACCCGGTTGGCTTGTTGGCACCGCGACATGGTAGCCAAGCCTATTTTGCAATTGTTTTTCCGGGCGATTTCTAGGAGTTCGATCGTGTGCTCCCATTGATGTTCCCGGATCACTTGAGGATCCTTAAGCATATCCTGATAATAAGTCAACCTGACCTGGACGAACGCCTGCCAAGGGGTGTTCACCCCAAATTCCTCCATCCGCCGTGCGGACGCGTCCTGGAGGCGGAATTTGTTTATCAGGTAAGTCGCCACTTCTTTCCTCGTCAATCCATCGACCTCCTTGAACGCGGAGATCACTTCATCCTCTTTGATCTCATCGGGACAGAGCTCAAGAACTGCCCGGGCGTAGGACAAAGCTTTTAATTTTTCCGTCTGCACCAAAGTGCCGTCTAAGTCGAAAATCATGCTCTCAATCATGTATTGTCCCACCTGTTTTATGTATGATTGTATATGAGATGAGAGAACTTCGAATTCAAAATCCGAAGGGACCTGTCCACTATTTTAATACATGATGGTCATACAGGGGAATGGTATCAGAAAGGATTGAGATTAGAAATCAAGTTAAGAGAAAAGTTTATTGTGATATACTTTTCGATGGGTAGTAACGAAAGACAAAATATGGTGTTATGAATCATACAGCGGACAAGAATCTGACGGAGACTGACCTTATTGAGCAGGCGACCAATGGGGATGCAAGTGCCTTTGGTCAGTTATATGAGAAATATATTGATCAGATTTACAGTTATATATATTACAGGACAAGCGGGAAACAGGAAGCGGAAGATTTAACTTCGCGTGTGTTCTTGCGAGCCCTGAGGGCTATTGAGGATTACGAAGATCGGGGATACCCGTTCTCAGCCTGGTTATACCGCATCGCGCATAACCTGGTTGTGAACTGGTACCGTAACCAAGACCGCGTGGATGAAGTCCCTATCGTCGATCAGTATCCGCCCCCTTCCGTCGAGGCAGGGGCAGAAAAAAGGGTACAGGTGAAAGACGAACGTGAAGAACTCATGGAAATCATCCGTGAACTCCCGGAGGACCGGCAGCAATTGATCATTTTAAAACATGTGGAGGGACTCACAAATCAGGAAATTGGTGAAATCATGGATCGCACAGAAGGAGCGATCAAAGCGCTGTATCACCGGACCCTGGTTTCTCTCCGTGACGAGTACGGCGTATTGGATTAAATTAAAGGGAATAAATATGCTTCGCTTAGTGATGGATAGTGGTGGCGATGTGCCTGTGGAATGGATGGACACATACGAGATCCATATTATCCCCGTAAACGTCCATATGGGAGATAAAGTATTTTTAGAAGATGTGAACCTCAGTGTGGATGATTTTTACCGCTGGGTTGAAGAGACCGGTGAGATCCCAAAATCGTCTCAACCCTCACCGGAGCAGTTTAAAAAGATATACCGGGAGATCGCGGAACCGGGGGATGTCATCCTCTCCATTCACCTGACAAGTAAGTTATCCGGGACATATGAATCAGCTGTTATTGCGGCTCGTGATTTAGAAGATGAACCTTTTGAGATCATCCCTTTTGATTCCCTTTCGGGAACTGCTATTCAGGGATATATGTGCTGCGAGGCCAGGGTCATGTATCGCCAGGGCGCTTCTATGGAAGAAATCCTGGACCGGTTGGCTGATATCCGAGATCAATGTGAGGTTGTCTTCGCCCTGGATTCGCTGGATTTCGCTCAAAAAAGCGGCAGGGTGAACCGGATTGAGTACTTATTAGCGTTCTTGTTAAGGGTCAAACCAATCATCCACTTGGAAGAGGGGATGTTGGAAATTGGAAAGAAAGTTCGCACACGAGTGGCCTCTCTGGAGTTTATCATCACGGAAATGGCCCGTCGAATAGGAGACATACCGGTCCACGCAGCCGTTATGCACGCCCATGATCTGGCCACCGCCCTTGATTTTGCAGAGACGGTTAAAGAGCGTTTAAATGTGAAGCGCTTTTTTGTGGAAGAAGTTTCTACGGGGATTGCAGCGAATTTAGGCCCGGGGACGATAGGGATCGTTGCCTATCCTATAGGGGAAGGGGTATTTTGAGATGAGGAAAGAAGAGAAAATGAATCGAAGTCTAAGAAAAGTGGAGAAAAAATTAGAAACTGCCCTGGCTCCTGTCAAACCTGACTCCAGGTTTGTCTCTGAATTACGTCTTCAGATTGATCAAGCCCAGGAGCGCCGTGTCAAAGCTAAAAAAGTCAAGAAAGGCATCTTGGTGGCAGGAGGCATCGTGGGAGTTGTGGTGATGGTGATCACGATCATTCGATCCCTTACTTCCTGGGATGAACTGCTCCAAAGCATTTCGGGTTTGTTCTCAAAAAAGGAACACAAACAACAAACAGCCTCAGCTTGAGGATGGCTCATTTTATGGTAGTGCTGAAGGGGGATTTGATTTCTGCTCTTTGAAGACCGAAGGCTGGGAACAAGCCAGGAGAAACATGGAAAACGGCACAGGGATCTATCTGTGGCGTTTTTTATTTAGGAGTTTGTTTTCATGGAATATGTAACTCAGATGGGTTTCTCTGAATGCTCTAGGGCCTGTAAGGGGTGTGGGAATCGGGTTTTGACTGGGACTAGAGGGTAAGCTAAGCGTTGGTGGTTGTGTTGAGGATAATCTGCTGATCAGTAGATGGATATCTGTGCTACAATTTTTTCCATGAAAGAAGCTTATTTCACCGCTGAGAATCTTATCTCCTCCTCCAAAGAGATGCTGAAGGATCTGTATCCTGAGGGTCAGAAGCGAGGTAAAAGATTCGATTTTAATCATGCAGCTTTCCTTGTTTTGGATATGCAGGATTATTTCCTTCATCCCGAATCCCATGCCTACATCCCCAGCGCTCAGGCCGTACTCCCTGGACTTAACCAGTTGGCAGCTCTCTTTCAGGCGCATGCCCGGCCTGTTCTTTTCTCACAGCATTTGAACGTGGAAAGTGATGCGGGTTCCATGAAACGCTGGTGGCGGGATTTGATCACAGAAAACCATCCCTATCATGCGCTTCACGGCAAACTGCAGGTGGGTGAAGGAAAGGTCTTCCAGAAAACCCAGTATGATGCTTTTTACCGGACTGATTTGGCAGACAGGTTGAGAGCAGATGAGATCAAGCAGGTTCTGGTCGGAGGAGTGATGACGCACTTGTGTTGTGAGACAACAGCCCGGTCTGCATTTATGCGCGGTTTTGATGTCTTTTTCCTTGTGGATGGGACAGCCACATACCGGCGTTCTTACCACCTTGGTACGCTGCGAAATCTCGGCCACGGCTTTGCTACCCTGGTCACAGCGCAGCAAATTGCGGATTCATTTCCGGAAGCGGGAAGATGAGTAAGTATAACATCGCCATCCTCGGCGCCGGTCCTGCAGGTCTGTCTGCTGCCCTGCAGCTTAAACGTCAGGGGCAGCGGCCTTTATTGTTGGAGGGGAAGCGCCCGGGTGGGCTGCTGCTAAACGCGAACCTTGTCGAGAATTATCCCGGGTTTCCTGAGGGCATATCCGGACCTGATCTGGTGGAAAGTTTCCTCACCCAGGTGGATCGATGGGGGGTGGAGATCACACACAGAAAAGTCCGGTCTCTGGACTTTAAAGAGGATCTTTTCACCATACAAACTGAACAGGACGTGTTTCAATCTGAAATAGTGATTGTAGCTACAGGGACGGAACCTAAGGTTTTTCGGGATGTGCTGATCCCTGAAGAGGCTGCTGGACTCGTTTTTTATGAAGTGTTTCCCATCCAGCAGGTCAGGGGTAAAACCATCCTGATCATCGGGGCGGGGGATGCCGCGCTGGATTACGCCCTGAATCTGGCAGATGCAAACCAGGTCCTGATCCTTAATCGAAGCAGGAAAAGGAAAGGGTTGAAGCTGCTCTGGGAACGGGTACAGAAAGAAACCAGCATTCGTTATTATGACCGGCATATTGTGCGCAGTATTCAATTTACTGACAGCCAATCTTTGAAAATCAGGGCCGTTTCGGAAGGAGAAGAACGGACTTTTGATTGTGATTTCTTGATTCCAGCAATCGGCCGAACACCCGCTTTAGATTTCTTAAGCCCGACCGTGAAAGATGAAGTAAAATCATTGTCAGACATGGGAAGATTATTTTTCATCGGGGATGTTAAAAATCGTGAATTCCGCCAAACAGCCATCGCCGTTGGGGATGGCTTGAAAGCAGCTATGAAGATCGATCAAATACTGGATGGAGGATAAAGGATGAATGTTGTAGCGAGTGCGGGAAATCAGGATGTAGCCATGGTTTATGTGGTGGATTTTGGTGGAAACCTTGTGGAATGCGTAGAAGCTGTCCAACCTCCGACCCCACGTGAAGAAAAATGGGTCCTGATGATTTCAACCCTCTACGGGTGCCCGATTCAATGTCAAATGTGTGATGCAGGGGGGCATTACCGGGGTAAGCTTTCTAAAGAGGAGATGGCAGAGCAAATTCGTTTTCTTGTCTCCACCCGGTATCCTGATGGGCATGTCCCTTCCAGACAATTTAAAATTCAATTTGCAAGGATGGGGGAGCCCGCGTTGAATCCCCATGTGCTTGATCTCCTGGAGGAGTTACCTGACCGGTTTTCAGCACCGGGGTTGATGCCTTCTCTGTCTACGGTTGCACCACACGGCAGAGATGATTTCTTTAAACGTTTGATCGAGGTGAAAGATGCCTATTATCCCCAGGGGAAGTTTCAACTGCAATTTTCCATTCATACGACGGATCTGGAGAAACGGGATCAATTGATTCCGGTGCGAAAATGGGATTTTCCGCAAATTGCAGCATTTGGGACCAGGTATTTCCGCCCAGGGGATAGAAAACTGACCTTGAATTTTGCACTTGCAGAGGAAAGTAGGTTGGATGCAGAGGTCCTGAAAAAATATTTTGATCCAGACGTATTTCTGATCAAGATTACCCCCCTTAATCCTACGTATCAGGCGCAAAAGATGGGCTTGAGGTCCTATATCGACTGTCAGAGGGATCATGATAACGGTTCACTGCTGGATGAAATCAGGGAAAAGGGATTCCGGGTCATCCTCAGCATCGGGGAGCGGGAAGAAAACGAAATTGGGTCAAATTGTGGCCAATATGTTCAAAAACACCTCCAGTCTCTTGGGACGTTAGGAGATGGGTATTCATATCAAGTTTCGGAACAAAACTGGATTTCTCCAAGTGAAGAATGAACCCCTAAAGATTCTGTGGAATCTCTAATTTCCTGGGGAATGATGAGATATGTTTGAAACCTATAAAAAGGCGAAAACCTGGTGGGAAGAGGGAGAACGTCTGGCCGTCGCCACCGTGACCAACACCTGGGGATCTTCACCGCGTCCCATAGGGTCTCAGATGGTGGTAAGTTCCAGTGGGAAGGTTGCCGGTTCGGTAAGCGGGGGATGCGTGGAAGGGGCGGTGCTTGAGGCTGGGCTTCAAGTCATTAATGAGGGTGAGCCAAAAAGTTTGCATTTTGGCGTTTCAGACACAGACGCCTGGGAGGTGGGGTTAGCCTGCGGTGGGGAAATCGATGTTTTCCTGCGCCCGCTGAACGGGAAAGCCTTGGATCGCTGGCGGGTTGTAAAGCGGGAAAGGGGAGAGTTTTGCTACGTTCTGATCACTGGGGGACCCAGGGAATTGGTGGGTGAAGAACGCATCCTCTTGGGAAGTGGGGAGTGGCTGGGGGGACATTTGGGAAAAAGCTGGGAAGAATCCGTAAGGAATAAAGCACAGGAACTCATGGGGGATAGGACATCAGGAATCACCCGGATCAGAGCCCCGGAAACAGATCCTGAGACCTTGACGTGTTTTTTCAACGTCACAGGGCCCCGGCCTACATTGGTGGCTGTGGGTGGAGTTCATATTTCCATCCCTTTGATGTTTTTTGCGGAATTGCTGAATTTTCGAACTGTGGTTGTCGATCCCCGGAAAAGGTTTGCCAATCGAGATCGGTTTCCGGAGGTGGATCATCTTCTGCAAACCTGGCCGGAGGAGGCTTTTCGGGAGATAACGGTCGACTTCTGCACAGCAGTCGCCATGTTGACACACGATCCCAAAATTGATGATCCGGCTTTGAAGATTGCCCTGAAGAGCGATGCGTTTTATGTAGGGGCCCTGGGGAGCAAAAAGACGCAAGAAGAGCGCCGAAAGAGGTTGTTGGAAGCCGGGATCAGTCAAAAAAATCTGGATCGCTTACACGCCCCCATCGGGCTGAATTTAGGAGGACGAGCGCCGGAAGAGATCGCTTTGGCCGTGATGGCTGAGATTGTTCAAAAACTGCATCAACAGAAAAGCGTGGGATCATGAAAGAGCGGGGTTTTGGAAAGTTTTCTTTAGGGTAGCGTTATTTCCTGGTTGCGTATAGTGATAAATCTGCCCTTTTCATGCAGGCTGGATCAAGAGACCTGTGTTTTTTGTGTGGTGGATCGCTACCCTATCTGTGTTCTCAATCCTGCTTTGAAGAATAAGACAGGCTGATGGGGCAGTGGATGGGGATTTGACATATTGGGTTAAAGGTTATATACTAACTTACCAATCGTTCAGTAAGTAAGGGAAAAGAGGTAAGTAGATGAGCGAGAATCGAACCCATGTGGGTAAAGAAAAGATCCTGGAAAATGCTGAGAAACTCTTTACTGAACATGGGTTTCAAGCGGTTTCTATCCGCTCCATTGCTGATATTTGCGGCGTGACGAACGCTGCTCTTTACTATCATTTCGAGGATAAAGAAGCCTTATTTGCGGAAGTCATGAAGCGGCATACACAGCGCTTAAGCGAGCGTTTGGGTCAGGCCGGGGACGTCTTTGAGCCCCCGAAAGAGAAAATCCACGCGATGGCTAAAGAGTATTTGAGGTTGGTTTCCAATCGACAGAATTTTATGTTTTTGATTCGCCACCACGGAAGGGAGATCGGGGAAAGAAATCCCCGTTCTCGATTTGTCGAAATGGTCACAGATGTCCTTTCACCTTTTGATGATGTCCTCGATCAAGCAGTTGAAAGCGGGGATGTGAGGCCGTTTCCGGAAGGGTACTCCGGGGCTTCCATCCTGATCGGGATGATTCATGGCTTGAGTGGGTATCAGCGGATCCAGGGGGATGAGGCTTTGGGGGAAGAAGATTTAGAGAACGTGATCGATTATTTTTGGAATGGAATAAAAACGTAAGCAAAAGAAAGGTTTAGCAATCAGCAATGAAAAACGTTCGAAGAGCGCTAAAGTATTTGGTCCCCTACTGGAAACCTACGCTGGGGGCGTTTCTATCTTTACTAATTGTCAACAGCGCTAATCTGATTTCTCCTCAACTATTACGCATCCTCATTGATCAGGGTATAAACCCTTTGAAGATGAATACGATATGGATGGTTGTAGGTGGGCTGGCAGCTGTCGCATTAATCCGGGGTGTTTCCAATTTTTCTCAACGATATTGGTCAGAATTTGCGTCTCAGGGGGTGGCATTTGATCTCCGGAATACGATATTTAGAAAATTACAGAATTTAAGTTTTTCCTATCACGATCAATCTCAAACCGGAAAATTGATGACGCGCATGACCTCTGATGTGGAAATTGTGCGCATGTTTGTCGGCCGGGGTATCGTGATGCTCCTGTCCGCGGTCATCATGTTAATGGGTACCGTCAGTTTTATGTTAAGCATGAATTGGAAGCTTGCTTTGATGGTCTTCCTGATCCTGCCCATCATACTTTATATATTTTCCATCTTCGTTCGTCGGATCATGCCCGCTTCTAAGAGGGTGCAAAAAAAGTTAAGCGCTTTGAATTCTATCTTGCAGGAAAATCTGGCTGGCATGAGAGTGGTAAAAGCGTTTGCGCGTGAAGCGTATGAAATGGGTCGGTATAAGGTCCAGAACGATGAATTGCTGGAAGAGAACATTCAATTGGCGAAACTCATCTCTGCGTTGTTTCCCCTGATATTCATGACTGCAAATTTTGCCACGGTTGGTGTGGTCTGGTTTGGGGGACTGCAGGTGATTGGAGAGACGTTGTCCCTGGGGGAATTAGTGGCTTTTATAAACTACATCATGTATTTATTACAGCCGGTTTTCATGATGGGGATGATCGGCGCCATGCTCTCCCGGGCGGAAGCCTCTGGAGAACGCATTTTTGAAGTGATCGATGCAGAATCCGAGGTGAAAGAGCGGGAAGATGCCATACCTTTGCCTCCGGTCAAAGGGAGGGTGGTGTTTGAAGATGTCAGCTTCCGGTATGTGGGGGGTCAGGAAGATGTCATTCATAATCTTTCCTTTACCGCGGAACCGGGGGAGAAAGTGGCAGTTCTGGGCCAGACGGGAGCGGGAAAATCATCCATTATCAATCTCATTCCCCGTTTTTATGATGTCACCTCCGGGCGCGTGATGATCGATACGTATGATGTGCGTGATTTAACGCTTGACTCCCTGCGTAGGCAAATTGGGATTGTCCTTCAGGAGAGCAGCCTTTTTTCCGGGACGATCAGGGAGAATATCGCTTACGGCCAATCAGAGGCGGAGATGACTGAGGTCATTTCTGCAGCCCGCGCTGCCCAAGCCCATCAGTTTATCGTAGATTTACCTCAAGGGTATGAAACAGAAGTAGGAGAGCGCGGGGTGGGATTGTCGGGAGGACAAAAACAAAGGGTGGCTATTGCTCGAGCCCTCCTGGTGGATCCCCGCATCCTGATCCTCGATGACAGCACATCCTCCGTAGACGCGGAAACAGAATATAAAATCCAGCAGGCAATGAATGAATTAATGGCCCACAGGACCAGTTTCGTAATTGCCCAACGCATAAGTACCGTGCGGAACGCGGACAAAATTCTCCTCTTGGAGAGGGGGCGCCTGGCAGCTCAAGGTACCCATCAGGAATTGCTGCGCACCAGTGAATTGTATGTGGATATTTTAGAAACGCAATTCCAGGATGAGGAGGTGTTCACTCCATGATGAGGCACGGAATGAGGCGGATCGCGGAAAGTGAGGACGAACGAGCGGAGAACCAGAGGCGGGTCATCAACCGCCTGATCCGCAGGTTGAGGCCGTATTGGCTGGAGGTGGCAGGGGCGTTTTTCTTTGTCATTCTCAACGCGGGCACCCAGGCTATGGGTCCGATATTGATCGGGCGGGCGACGGATCAGTTCATCGCTGTGGGGGATAAAAAAGGTTTAGCGTCCACCATGCTGATCCTGGTGGGCGTGTATCTGGTCAGCATGTTGGCTATCCGCTTCCAGATTTATCTGATGTCAAAAGCTGGTCAACATGTCCTGGCTGATTTGCGTCTGGCTGTTTTTGATAAGCTCCAATCGCTTTCCTTGCAGTATATTGAAGGGGAAGAAACTGGGGATTTAATGAGCCGTTTGGTGAATGATATCGATGCCATCAATTCCTTCATCAGTCAGGGATTTATTCAGGCTATAGGGGCTGTCTTTTCCCTGCTGGGTATCATGATTGGCATGTTTGCGCTCAATGTTCCTTTGGCTTTGGCTGCCTTATCCATCGTGCCGGTTATGATCCTCACCACCGGAAAGTTTTCCACCTGGTCGCGGCGAGCCTTCCGGAAAACACGGGAAACGATCGGGGATGTGTCTGCTGACTTGCAAGAGGAGCTGGAAGGGGTCAAGGTAGCGCAGGCTTTCAGCCGGGGCCAAGAAAACATCGCTCAATTTGAAGCGAGAAATGCAAGCAATCGGGATGCGAATGTCAGCGCCACCGCTGTTACATCTGCTTTTTCCCCCGCCATGGACCTTTTGAGCACATTGGATATCGCCATCGTCGCTGGCTTGGGAGGGTATTTAGCCATCCGCGGTGCTGTGACGGTTGGGGTGGTGGTTTCCTTCCTCCAATATGTGGGAAATTTTACCCGGCCAGTTCAGACAGTGAGCCAGATGTGGACCTTGGCCCAATCTTCCCTGGCAGCTGGAGAGCGGATTTTTGATCTTATCGATACGGAAGAGGATATCAGAGATCGAGAGGATGCATTGGAACTGACATCGATTCAGGGACAGGTCACATTTGAGGAAGGGCAGGACGGGGAAGGGGTTACTTTCGGGTATGATCCGCAGCAGCCGGTGCTGAAAGATATCTGTTTCACAACGAATCCCGGACAAACGGTGGCTTTCGTAGGTCCAACGGGAGCTGGGAAAAGCACGCTGATCAGCCTTATCCCGCGTTTCTATGAAGTGACCCAGGGGAAGATCAGCGTGGACGGGATTGACATCCGGGAGGTCACCCAGAAGAGCTTGCGGGATCAGATCAGTATGGTGCTTCAGGAGCCGTTTTTATTTTCAGGATCCGTAAAGGAAAATATCTGCTATGGGGATCAAAATGCGGGCGAGGAAGAAATCATAGCAGCAGCGGAGGCAGCTAACGCCCACGATTTCATCACCCGCCTTCCCGAGGGGTATCAAACCCAGGTTGGAGAACGGGGAGGGATGCTCAGCCAAGGTCAGCGGCAGTTGATCTCCATAGCCCGTGCGATTCTAGCAGATCCCCGAATCCTCATCTTGGACGAAGCGACCTCAAGTGTAGATACACGAACGGAAACTTTGATCCAAGCTGCATTAGATCGTTTATTGTCCCACCGGACAAGTTTTATTATCGCCCACCGCCTTTCCACAGTCAGAAATGCTGATATCATTTATGTATTGGATGAAGGTGAAATCGTGGAACAGGGATCACACACCGAACTTCTCAATCGCGGAGGCATGTATGCTGAGTTGTATAAGCGTCAATTCTTCGTACCTCCGGAATTGAATGGGGTGAAGGAGAACTAAAACATGGAGATTTCCTTAGCGCTGGGAGGCGGAGGGTCGAGAGGAAACGCCCATCTAGGCGTCCTGCGGGCATTAGAAGGAGAAGGTTTTCAAATCAAAGCCGTGGCTGGTACAAGCGCCGGCGGGATGGCAGCGTCCATCTACGCTGCTGGGTATAAACCGCAAGAAGCCATTGACATATTCAGCCAAGTGGATCAGAGCGAGTTGTTTAGTTTTGGGAGTGGAGGGGCGTTGTTGGGCGTAAAAGGGATCGTAAAGGCGATGACGAGATTTATTGAGGAAGAAACATTTCAAGACCTGACCATGCCCTGTGCCCTTACCGCTGTGGATATCAAGGAAATGAGAGAGGTCGTCCTGAAGGAAGGAAGGGTGCTGGATGCCGTGATGGCTACGATTGCCATTCCGGGTGTTTTTCCACCTAAAAAATGGGGGGATCGGTTTTTGGTGGACGGCGGGGTGCTGGATCCAGTCCCGGTCCAGATAGCGAGGTCTTTGGCACCTGATTTGCCGGTCGTCGCCGTTGTTTTATCTCCTCTCCCTGAGAAATGGAAGGAGATCTCAGCTCCAGAAATCTTCTCAGAAACGCCTTTATTGAAGCCCATCAAGCGCATGCGGGTGGCGCAGGCGTTTGATATCTTTACCCGATCCGTTGAGTTGATGACTCACAAATTATCTGAAAAACAATTGGAATTAGAAAAGCCTGATGTGATCATCCGGCCTGATGTGGTAGATGTTGGGATATTAGATAAGGTGAATGTGATTGAAATTGCGGCCCGAGGAGACCTCGCTGTTGAAAAGGCATTGCCCGAACTTGAGGCTTTGGAGGAAAAAAAGAAAGGCATCCGACGTTTCTTCACATAAGCATGTAAGTTTTGGGATGCTGACTCTTTTCTCCTAAATAGGTTTGCCTTATTTGACCCTGATTGAAATCCAATTAAACTTATCCCTACTGTAGGCCGGAATTTGAGCTTGACATTCCCAGGGAGTTTGAAAAGATTTTTCCCTTCATTCTCTCGTTTTTTTTGGTATGATTTCGATGATGCTCTGTGATAAAATTTTCAAGTGATTTGGACACAATGGAATCAATAGAGTGGAGGTTGAATCTGAAACCTTGCATTACTTGTCTGCTCATACTGCTGGTTTTACTGATCTTCTTGCCTGTCAGGCCTGTTTTCGGTGAAACCCAAGAGCCTACCTCTATTGTTCACGCTGTGCTGCTCTATTCTCCATCCTGCCCCCATTGTCATTCTGTGATCGAAGAAGATTTGCCTCCCCTGAGGGAAGAATTTGACGATCAACTGCAGATAATTTTGATCAATGCCCAGTCCCCGGAAGGGAATGAGATGTTCAAGGAAATTGTATTAAAGTTTGAACTTCCCCGGGAAAAGCAAGGTGTGCCATTACTGGTCGTTGGGGAGCAGGTTCTTATTGGGGGAAATGAAATCCCGGAACGTTTTCCTGTTCTCATCCGGGAAGGCTTGCAAAGGGGAGGGATCCCCTGGCCGGAGATTCCGGGATTATTAGAGATGCTTGAAGCTGCCTCGCGAACAGCAACGGCATCTGTCTTGACTGCAACCCCCTCCTTGACGTACACACCTGGGTCACCGAGTCCTACCTTGAAAAAGACGGAAACTCCCCAGAAAACCCCCTTCCAAACGGGAACCAAGTCACCTCCTACTACCCCCAACGACCTGCCGTTCACTCCCTCCCCCCAGGGGACCCCGGTGGGCACGATCTACGGTGAAAATCAGAACCCCCAATCCTCATTTATGGATCGTGCCTTTGCAAAGGTGCAAAGGGACCTAGTGGGGAATGTGTTTTCCATAATCATTTTCATAGCCATGGTGGCCAGCTTGGTGAGTGTCGGTGTGGATTTATTTTATGCCCCAACCCATAAAATGTCATGGCCAGACTGGTTGATACCTGTTTTATCACTCGCCGGTGTGTGTGTCGCAGGGTATTTATCATACATTGAGATCACGGATACAGCCGCCATCTGCGGCCCGGTCGGGGATTGTAATACGGTGCAGCAAAGCCCTTACGCTAAGATAGGGGGGGTGTTCCCCGTTGGTGTCTTTGGTCTTATCGGATTCCTGTCCATCGCCGGGGTTTGGCTGGTTTACAGGTGGGGCCCAGAGCAATACCAAACATGGGCTGCCTATGTGTTAGGGTTGTTGACAGGGTTTGGGACCCTTTTCTCCGCGTATTTAACGTTTTTAGAGCCTTTTGTAATAGGGGCGACGTGTGCCTGGTGTTTGACAAGCTCCCTGATCATCACAACCCAATTATGGATATCAACTGCCCTGGTCAATGATGCCAGGCTTAGCTGACTCTTGCTCCCAGAGGAGTTCTTTTGCTGGGATAAGAGGATAATTAATCCCTGGAATTTTCTTTAATATTACGATCCCAAATACGATAGAATATAGTACCCTGAAAACTGGGATTTAATCCGCGGTTGAGAATACTGGAACCTGGTATATGAAAGAAGTAAGGTTTGAACTCAACAGGAAAATATGGCCCCTGCTCGTTTTTTTTGTGTTGGTCCTTCAAATCATGGGCCCCAGCAAGATCTGGATGACGCTGTTCGTCGGGTTAGCCGGAGTTTTCATCCTCAGTTATTTTTGGACCCGGTCGTTGCAAAGACATTTACACCTGACGAGAGAAATGAGATTTGGGTGGTCTCATGTGGGAGATCCCCTGCAGGAGCGGTTTTACCTGAATAATAGGGGCCGATTCCCGGCAAGTTGGATTGCTGTCCGGGATCATTCCAACCTGGCAGGTTATGAAGCGAGTACCGTGACGTTTATCAGTGGGAATGACAATCGTCATTGGTATAAACGCGGTATCTGTATTCGGCGCGGTTTATATACTCTGGGGCCAACGGTCATAGAAACAGGAGATCCTTTTGGGATCTTTAAGACGACGATCGAATATACCCTGACAACGAATATGATGGTCCTCCCTCCCGTTTTTAATTTACCTATGATAGAAGTCGCCCCGGGTGGACGAATTGGGGAAGGACGCCAAGTCATGAAATCGATGACGGAGACGGTCAGCGCAGCGGGAGTGAGAGAATATCGCCCCGGCGACAGTTTGCGAAACATCCATTGGCCTACGACAGTCAGGAAAGGTGATTTTTATGTGCGGGTATTTGAAAGCACCCCTGCGAGCGATCAATGGATATTCTTGGACCTGAATCGACGCGTCCATGTTGGGAAAGGTGACCAGGCCACCCAGGAGCATGGGATCATTTTGGCTGCTTCTTTGACCAACCGGGGGCTGCAAAACGGGAAGGCTGTTGGTTTGGTTGCTAGTGGAAAAGATTTGATTTGGCACCCGCCCCTTTTAGAAGAAACCCAGAGATGGAAGATACTGCGGAGTCTGGCCTCTGCTGAACTTGGGAGCAGACCCCTCAAGGACCTCTTGGAGAGAACCAGAAGCTCCATGAACTCCAGTAATAGTGTGATTATCATCACATCCGACATCCAGGGAGAGTGGTTTGACCCCTTGATCCAGCTCACGTTTCAAGGGATCGTTCCTACCGTACTTCTCATCGATCAACCTGCCTTTGGAGGAGAGGGCAATGTGCAGTATGTTGAACAGCGCTTGATTGATCTTGGCGTGCGTTATTATTTAATTGGACCAGATTTCATTGATAACGCGAAACCAAGACATAAAGACACAATGCGGGACCGCTGGCGGGAAATCTATGAACGCAAAGTCCCCTGGGGGTCAGTGACATGAAAGCGCAGATGTGGGAAAAATTTCGATCTCTATTCAGCTGGCAAACCTCCTTGTTTATCCTGCTGATCTTTATCATCTTAGGTTCTTTTGCAGGCACTGTGAGTTCCGTTGTCCCCCGGATTAACTGGAATTATTTAATCGTGTTTGCTTTATACGGTCTCCTCTTGGGATGGATCCTGGCTCATTACGATGTTTCCTTCCTCTGGGTTGGACTGATGACTTTCCTCTTTGGCGTTTTGCTCTCTGTCATCCGGGTGGGCGAGTTACAGAGACCTATATTCCGGGCCCTTAATGTCACATCAACCTATCTCTGGGATTGGTTGGGCGGGGGAGACCCGAATCCGTTCATCCTCGTCCAGGAAGCATGGGTGGAGTTGATGGCGTCGGTGGGAACCATTTTTTACACTCTCCTTCAATGGATGATAGATGCAGTAAACGGGGTGCCAAGGTACAGGTTTTTGGTCAGTAAGTTCCTGTGGGGTTGGACAATCTGGCTGCTTTCCGTGGGGTTGAGTTGGTCGATGAGACGTTATTTCCGACCGCTTTGGGGGTTTCTGCCGATTGGGATGTTGATGGCTGTCTTGCTGACCTATATCCCGGGAAGAAATGTTTATTTATTAGTTTTCGTATTGGGTTCAGGATTTACATTGCTTGGGTTTGCTTATTTTGAGAGGAAGAAAAAGGGTTGGTCAGACGCCGACATCCCGTATTACTCCCGCGTGGAAAGAACCGCAAAGGTTCACATCCTGCTTGTCTCTTTTGTGATCACGATCATCGCGGTTTCAATTCCTTCTGTGTCCATCGAGGCTCTCACTGAGCCCATCCAGGAATGGAGCCGGGAACAAGCGGGGGATGGAGACTTAATGCGGGCCCTGGGGGTCAAATATCAACCGGAAGAGAGAACTGGGGGAATAAAGAAAGTCGCCAAGCTGCCGCGCAGGCACCTGATTGGTTCTACCGGCGAACTTGAGGAAAGGGTGGTCATGGTCGTGGATCTTCCTCCGGGGTCAGCGGACTCCTCGCCCTTGCCCAGAGAGGCTCGTTATTGGAGGTCCTATGCTTACAATCAATATTCAGGGTTAGGCTGGGCGACCACTCCCGTGGTTGAGCGAGAGTACAACCCCGGACAGATCATGTCTGAGGAATTTCCGCAGTCCTCTTCCAGAATCGTCCAGGAATTTCGGCTGAGCCAAGAATTGGTGGGTCCTTTGTACACTTCAGGTTTGCCCCTTTCGGTAAACAGGGAGTATAAGACGTTTTGGAGAACGACATCCCAAAATCCTGAAGCCTTTGAGGAAGAGTTTTTAATTTATAAAGATGTCTTCGCAGTTGCTGTGTATGAAGATTATTATCAGGTGGAGTCGGCGATCCCTGTCGTAGATGAAGAAGTTCTGAAAAATTCTTCAAGAAGATATCCCGGCTGGATCCGTGATAGATATCTTGACATGCGGAGAAGGGCGCCCCTCCGGGTGGAGGAATTTGCATCCCAACTGGTTGAGGGAGAAACGACGAATTATGATAAGGCGAAGAAAATTGAGGAATTTTTACGTCAATTTGAATATACCCTTGATTTACCTCCTCCCCCAGAGGATGGGGATATTGTAGAGTATTTCCTTTTTGATTTACAGAAAGGGTATTGTGACTATTACGCGACTGCCATGGTCGTCATGGCACGCGCAGTGGGAATCCCAGCCCGCCTGGCAGTGGGATATGTGGATGGGATGTATGATTCAGAAGGGGGAAGGTATTTGATCACGGAGGCGGATGCCCACTCCTGGCCAGAATTATATTTCAACGATGTTGGATGGGTTCCATTTGAGCCAACGGTCCAGAGAGAGGTCTTCGAGCGTGATCAGGAGCTTCTCCCCATACCTTCTGAATTGGATACCCCCGAGATGGGGTTTGGCCCCGGGAGGAGTTTCCTTAGGGTTGTAGGTCGTGTGCTCTTACTGAGCTCGATCATCGTTCTGATCCTGATTAGTTCGTGGGTTTTCTGGCTGGATCCCTGGCAGCTCCGGCGTGGTAATACCCGGAACACATTGATAAAATTATTTCATCGATCCTACCGTTGGGGGTATAGGTTAAACATAGACCTTAAGCGACCTGCTACACCCTATCAATTTGCCCATGCGGTGCGTCTAAGACTTTCCGAAGTGGACGAGATGATGAAGGGCCGAGGTGGAGTGGCTCGAGCTGGTCTTGAGATTGAACGATTGGCGGATCTTTTTGTGAAAGTGTATTATGGTCCTGAAATCCCCCTGGAGGAAAAACAAGCGGAGATCATTCAGACGTGGAAGAGATTACGATGGCGGCTGATGATTGCTTATCTATTCATAAAGCTGCATCAACTCACGCAACGTTTCAGAGAGAATATTCCCTTTATGAACAAGAGC
Source organism: Anaerolineales bacterium (assembly GCA_046483045.1). GTDB lineage: Bacteria > Chloroflexota > Anaerolineae > Anaerolineales > UBA11858 > B10-G9. The sequence goes on from JAWODY010000079.1 coordinate 53,578, forward strand.
CCTGTGGAGTAAACAATGGAAACTGTATCTCAGTTATCAAATAGAACAATCCAAAACATAGAAAAAGTGATCGTTGGGAAACGGGAGGCCGTAGAGATGACTGTCTTGGGCCTTCTCTGCCAAGGACATGTGCTCATTGAGGACGTTCCCGGTGTGGGGAAGACCATGTTGGCCCGGAGTTTAGCCCGATCCATTGGATGCACTTTTAACCGCATTCAATGTACGCCCGATATGCTTCCCAGCGATATCACGGGGGTGTATATCTACAATCAGGCTGATATGGAGTTTGAATTCCGGCCTGGCCCCATCATCAACCAGATTGTGCTAGCGGATGAAGTGAACAGGGCCACACCAAAAACACAGGCAGCTCTTCTCGAAGCCATGCAGGAAAGGCAGGTGACCGTCAGTGGTGTGACACATGACCTGCCCCGACCCTTTATGATCTTGGCTACTCAAAACCCCATTGAATACGAAGGGACATTTCCCCTTCCGGAAGCTCAATTAGACCGCTTTCTGATCAAGGTCCGCTTAGGGTACCCCAAAGCGGAGGATGAAATCGATGTCCTGGAAAGGCAAAAAATCCAACATCCTTTTCATACCCTTGAACCAGTGGTAAGTGAAGAAGAAATCTTGGCAGCCCAAAAGTGGGTCCGCGAGGTGTACATCGCTGATCAGGTTAAAGAATATATCGTGCATCTGGTCCAGGAAACAAGAAACGTTGAAGATGTGTATTTGGGAGCAAGTCCCAGAGGGAGTTTGGCGCTTTCCCGTGCCTGTCAAGCCTGGGCCTCTATGCATGATCGGACGTTTGTCATTCCTGATGATGTGATCATTCTCATCCAATCTGCGTTGAGCCACCGGATCATTTTAAGTTCTTCTGCCCGGTTGGAGGAACTGACCAGCGACGAGATCATCCAGAACGTTCTGGATAAAATCCCTGTGCCTGGAGGGGATTACGAAGGTGAGTAGGGATCTCCGGAAATTTGCGCGGAAGACCCATTTCCTCTTGATTTTGGGGTTCCTGTTTCTGATCTTTGTGGTCGGTGACGGATTGATTTATCTTTTTTATGGGCAAAAATCTGCTTTGATGGGGTTGCTCTGCCTGTTGGGTGGGTTGATCCCTGTGATAAGCATACTGATCTTTTTTGGGTTAGGGAAACTAATTCTTCAAAAATATCGGTAGTGGTTTAAAGCATAAAGCCCCTAAAGGGGGTTTTGGGGGTGGGTAAAGTGAAGCAGGATTTCAATCAATCATCGAGCTGATGGTCTAGAATTTTAGCTATATCAAGAATCCTGAATTTTTTAGGTTAATACTTTTGAGCGAACAGCTTCTTTGACCACATGGTGCAGAAGGGACAAGCGGGTGCGCAGGCACTTTTCAGGTAAGAGTGACCAAGAGGTTATAGGGGGCGTTTTAGCTGGAGAGCTCTTCTAATACCAATTGGGTCACTTTGGGGATGGCTTTAGCGACCTGGGGTGTGGGAGTTTCGCTAAACTCCAGGATATTTTGAACCTCGACAGCAAAGACAATTACCTCTGGAGGTGTAGGGTAGCCCATTTCCTGGGCAGCTTTCAAGGCGGTAAACAGGGTGGTATCGTGCGCACTGGCGCTGTGTTGGGTGGGACTTAAACTCCCAAGCTGATCCAGTGTCAGGCGATGGATCCGTCCCGGTTGTGTTTTTTCTTCGTCGAGTAAAAAGGCATCGATGAGAATGACCCTGTCATATCCAAGCATGGCCTCCATCAACCGTATACCCCCCGCGCTGGCTTCTGTGATGGTCACTTCAGGATGTTTTTTTTCGTCCACTATTTCCTGCAGTTGATAGGCAACTTTGACGCCCACGCCGTCATCTGTAAGGATAGGATTTCCCAAGCCGATGATCAAGGTTTTCATGGTTTCTTCTTTGTCTAAAAGAAAGTAACCAGTACCTTAGGGAAATCCAAAAGCAACTGGTTACTTTTCGTTTTATTTATTTTCCAGCCGTTGCTCGCTCAGTCGACGTACTGTTGATGCGTTTCGAGCTCTTCCCCGTCTGCATCATAAACCTTGACTTCAAGGGGCATCTTTCCGGGAAGCGAGTGAGTAGCACAGGACATGCAGGGATCGTAGTTTCGGAAGGCCATTTCTACCATATTGAGTAAGCCTTCGGAGACCTCACCATTCTTGATCAAACCCTGGGCAGCTTTCTTGATGGACATGGCGATGGGTGCGTTGTTGTTCGTGGTTCCCACAATGAGGTTCACATCGGTGAGGATCCCGTTCTCATCCGTCTTGTAGTGATGGGTCAGCGTCCCCCGGGGGGCTTCCACGCTGCCTACCCCTTCATCCGGTGTGTTTGTGACCACAGGTCGGACGTCCTGGCTGGTGATTTCGGGGTCCTGGATTAGATCCACCATGCGTTCGGCGGAATACAAGAGTTCAATCAACCTTGCCCAATGGGTTGCTAAACGGTGATGTACGGGTTGATACCGCCCATTGATCTTCTCAGACCCCAATGTTTCATAGAAGCGTTCAAAGTGCTCCTGAGCTTTAGGAGTGGCCAAACCATCTGAGGCATTGAGCCGTGAGAGAGGGGTGCAGCAGTATACGCCGCTGTCCTTTCCGTCCACGAACCCATTCCATCCCACATCTTTTAGATAGGGGAATTTCAGGTAGGACCAGGGCTCAACGCGTTCGGCAACATGTGCAGGGTATTCACTGGGGTGGTATGTGACGAGTTCTTCCCCGTCAGGACCCACAACCCGGATCTGGCCATCATAAAAGTTGGCTTGTTTGTTTTCATCCACCGTTCCCATGTAATAGGTTTCATGGGTGAAGGCATCCGAAAGGATCAAATCCAAGTATTCCTGGTTGCCTAGAACCACATCATCGAATAATTCAAGGCTGAAAAGACCGAACTCCACATTTTGCCGGGACCACTCTTCTATTTGGTCCCGCTCTTCAGAAGTCATGGCTTTGCTCCAGCCCCCGGGAAGTCCAGCGACGGGATGGATGCCGCGTCCACCGAGCATCTGGATGATTTCATGGTTTCGTTTGCGGCACTCGATGACCTGTTTGCCGATCTCCACACCCACTTTATGGATCACCCCTAAGATGTTTCGTTTCGCTGGATCTGATTCCGGGCCGAGCACAAAATCAGGAGCGCCAAGGGCGTAGAAGTGGACTGTGTGGTCTGTGACATAAAAGGCAGAGTAGAAAAGCTCCCGGAGCTTTTTGACAGCTGAGGAGGGCTCTACGTTAAAGAGATCATCCAAAGCTTTTGTGGCAGCCATGTGATGAGCTTCCGGGCAAACGCCACAGATCCGGTTCGTGATCCGGGGCATTTCTTCTGCTGGTCTGCCGATTGAGAATTGCTCAAACCCGCGCAGCTCGGGGATTTGCAAATACGCGTTGTCTACATTTCCTTCATCATTCAGGAAAATCTCGATTTTTCCGTGTCCTTCTAACCGTGTGATTGGGTCAATTGAAATTCGTTCCATTAGCCTTCTCCTTTTCCGTTCTTGACGCGCTGGAGAATCGAGTGTGCCATGCTGAACCGATAAAAGGTCCCTGATGGATCTGCGATGGTATCCACGGCCTCCTCGATAAGTGCTTCTAATTCGTCATCTTCCATGGTTTCATCACCCGCATCAAGGACGGAACCGATCGCGGAGAGCATTTTCGCTCCTTGATCCTCGACGTCTTCTGTTGGTCCGTAGCAGCCCCGGCACCCCATCCCCACCTGGGGGCAAAGAGCGCCACATCCGCTCCGCGTGGCTGGCCCCATGCACATGAGCCCTTGTTCCAGCAAACATACTTCGGGATCGGGATTGATTTCGTAAGGGCGGTAAAAACGTTTGATGGTCTTTTCTTGTTTCTCCAAGGGGCACTCTTCACAAACCGCGGTTTGTCCAGCCCCAACGATGGACCCATTAGGAGGTAGTTCAGTTCCCTCCGTGAGTGCACTGGCTACCACCTGTAAGACGGCCCAGATTTGGGGTGGTTCCGGAGGGCAACCTGGAAGATAATAATCCACCTCTGTGACCTGATCAAGGGCTTTCACCGTGTGGTAAAAACTTGGCAAGGTCAGCTCCCCTTCCGGCATATGGGTTGAGGTTTGGGGGAATATTTTCTTTGGGTTTTCGATGGATGGGTTTTCGATGTAAACCTTGTTAAGGGTAGCATCCTTGGTGGTTAGATTTGAAAGAGCCGGGATGCACCCTTCATAAGCACATGATCCATAAGCGACAAGGACTTTCGATTTTTCCCGCAGCAAATGGGCCATCTCCTCATTTTCCGAGTTGCGAATGGCACCATTGTACAGGCAAACATCGATGTAATTGTCAGGGTATGCCCTCACGTCTTTATACTTGAAGTCTGCGATGCAGGGGAAGAAGGCAATATCAAAGATTTCATCAACAGTGAGGATATTCTCATGGATGTTGAGTAATGAAATCTCACAACCGCCGCATGATGCTCCCCAATACATAGCCAACTTAGGTTTTCCGTTCTCTGTCATTTTCGTTAGGCCTCCTTCACGGGGACACAATTGGCCCCGTTGTCAGCTAGTACTTTTTTGTGCCAGCGGAGCGGTCCCAAGGCTCGAAGTTCTTCAGTCATGCTGTTCACTTTTTCAGCTAATTTTGTCCCCTCCGATGCGGACGCCCACAAGAGCTGGACGCGTTCTTCTTCGATTCCCCATTGGTCCAGAGCCTTTTTAAGCATTGTGTAGCGTCGAAGTGCTTTGATGTTGCCGTTTACGTAGTGGCATTCACCGGGATGGCATCCAGCGATCAGCACACCATCTGCCCCATTGCGGAGTGCTTTGAGCACAAATTGGGGATCCACGCGGCCTGAGCACATGACCCGAATGGGGCGCATGTTTGGCGCGTATTTGATGCGGGAAGTACCCGCCAGGTCCGCAGCCCGGTATGAGCACCAATTACATAGGAATCCTACAATGACTGGTTCGTATTGTTCACTCATCTATTTTCTCCTCCTACACATTAACCTTTTCGGGGGCGGGTTGAACGTCCCAGAGCAGGCCTTGGAGTTCGGACATAACCTGGGTGTTTGTGAAGTGAGCTCCATCTATCGCTCCACTGGGGCAGGCTGCTACACAGGTTCCGCAACCCTGACAAAGGGCTGTAATCACTTTTGAAACTTCTTTCTCTTCGTCGAATTCGATGGCATTGTACGGGCAAAGGTTATTGCAGATCCGGCATCCAGAGCAATCATCCTCTCTGATGCTGGCCCGTATAGGCTCCATCATTACCGTTCCCTGTCCGATAAGGCTGGCCACCTGAGAAGCAGCGGCGCCGCCCTGGGCGACGGTTTCAGGAATGTCTTTGGGTCCCTGACAAGCACCCGCGATAAAGACACCGTCTGTCATGGTGGCTACGGGAGCTAACTTCGGATGCCTTTCATTGAAGAAGCCATCGTAGTCGCATCCCATCTTGAAGAGATTTGCGATTTTTTCAGAATCCGCTCGGGCTTCAATCCCGGCACTGAGAATGACCATGTCAACCGGGATGCGCTGCTGTTTGCTGAGTAGTGTGTTCTCAGCCTGCACGATGAGTTTGCCTTCTTCGCCTGGCTGGTGGTCAGCGTCGGTTATCTCCGCAACTCGCCCCCGGATGAAGTGGGTGTCTTCTTTGAGGAGGCGGTTATAGAATTCCTCATACCCTTTCCCCGGCGTTCGCATATCAATGTAAAAATCGTACACCTCTGTTTCCGGAAGATGCTCGTGGACGAGATGAGCAAATTTGAGAGAGTACATGCAGCAAACTTTTGAACAGTACTCGTTATAGTTCTTATCGCGGGATCCTACGCAGTGGACGATCGCCACTCTTTCCGGTTCGGTTTCCCCGTCTCGGAGGACGACGTGCCCGCCAGTCGGTCCAGAAGCGTTGACCATGCGTTCAAATTCTAAGCTGGTGAAGACATTCTCGAGCCGGCCGTATCCATATTGGGGGATTTGCCGGGCGTCGAAGAGGTCGTAGCCTGTGGAAATGATGATATTACCGACATTGAACTTCAGCATCTCATCTTCTTGTTCGAAGTTGATCGCTTCCGTGGGGCAGAACTTTTCGCAAGCCCGGCATTTCCCGGTTTGGAAGTATATGCAGCTTTCCTTATCCAAAACGGGGTATCCCGGCACAGCTTGGGGGAAAGCCCGGTAGATGGCTTTTCGATATCCCAATCCAGCCCCGTACCCTTCATCCACTACCTGGGCCGGGCACTTCTCTTCGCAGATACCGCAAGACGTGCATAATTCTTCCTCAACGCAGCGCGCTTTCTTGCGCACAGAAATTTCAAAGTTGCCGATGTACCCATCCACATTTTCAACTTCACTGTAGGTAAGCAGTGTGATATTGTCATGTTGGCCGACATCGACCATTTTGGGGGTCAAAATACAGGCAGAGCAGTCCAGGGTGGGAAACGTTTTATCGATCTGGGCCATGTGGCCGCCGATTGTCCCTTCTCGCTCAACCAAATAGACATGATTTCCAGAGTTGGCCAGTTCCAGAGCTGCTGTGATCCCTGCGATGCCCCCTCCCACCACAAGCGTGTTGGGATTGATTTCCACGGGGATCTTTTCCAGTGGTTCATGATGGACAACCCGTTCGATGGCTCCATTGACCAGGCTCTTCGCTTTCTGAGTGGCTGCTTCTTTGTCGTTGGTGGCCCAGGAGTCATGCTCCCGGATGTTGGCCATTTCATATAGGAAGGGGTTCAGTCCTCCCCGTTCCGTCGCTCCCCGAAAAGTTTTCTCGTGCATGTGTGGCGAACAGGAGGCGACGACAACGCGTGTCAACCCTTTTTCTTTGATGTCCTTCTCGATCAGTTCCTGTCCGGTGCTGGAACACATGAATTCGTAATCACGGGCAACTTCCACATTGGGGTTATTTCCAGCCCATTCTCTTACCTCTTCAACATCTACCGTGCCGGCAATATTTGAGCCACAGTGACAGATGTAAACTCCTACTTTTTCTTTTTGCATATTTTTTTCTTTCTCTTCTTCCATGAGTTATCCCTCCTCCGGCATGGTTGGCATGGGGAGGCCCGTTCTTCTTCGGGGTCTTCTCCTCCGCTTTTTCTTTTTGGGTGGCTCTTCACTGATCTTACCCAGAGCAGGTTGGGCGGATACAATCTCTTTTCCAAAACCAAGCTCATTTTCGGGAATGCCAAAGGCGAGCCCGATGAGTTGTGTGAAGTACATCACTGGAATGTGATAATCCGTTCCAAAGTGAGCGTTGACCGCGTCCTGGTAGGCATCCAGGTTCAGTTGACACATGGGGCACAACGTGCTGATCATGTCGGCCCCGTAATCATCCGCGTTTTTGAGTAAGCGGCGGATGAGCTCCAACGCGGTTTCTTCGCTGATTTGGGTCATATGACCGCCGCAGCACTGGGCTTTGAGTGGGAAGTCCACAACAATGGCGCCCAACGTCTCCATCAGGGTATCCATCGAAGTTGGATGCTCAGGGTCATCAAAACTTTCCATATCCGCCGGTCTGGGGACCATACACCCGTAATAAGGTGCGATCCTCAGTTCATAAAGCGGTCTTTGAATCTTTTCTTCAATGGCTTCCAGCCCCACATCTTTGACAATGATTTCCAGCAGGTGGTGTACGCTGACAGTGCCCGGCTGATAAGATAGGCCTCCTTCCTCTAAAGCAATGTTGACCTTCTCATTCACGTTTTTATGTTCTGCCATGATATGGTCGGTCTTTTTCAGGTTGAGGAAGCAAGCGCTGCACGGTGCCACCAATTTGTGATTTCCGTTTTGTTTGGATGCGATGGCCAGATTCCTTCCCACCAGCGCGTAGGCAGGGATGTCATTGATTGCAAAATATTCCGTTGCCCCACAGCAGTTCCAATCCTCCACTTCCTCAAAGTCAAGATCCAGATGTTCGGCAATCGCCATTAATGAAGTGTGGTAGGATCGAGCGTTTTTTTCCATAGAGCAGCCGGGGTAGTATCCGAATTTCATGCTTCACCTCCAAGCTCTTTGGACTTTTTGAGGATCGCTTTGAGCTGGGCGATCCCCTTTATTTTGGGGGGGATGAGGTCCATTCGACCTCTGGTAAATAACTGCAAGCCCATGCCGGTTGCCATCTTGACCGCATCCAGCGGGTGATGGCGAAGGTGGTACCTGGTAGCTAACCCCAATTCAAAGCTTCGGCCGTTGTTTTCCACAAAACCGATAAACGTTTCGGAGAATTCAGGCGCTTTATCTTTACCTAATTTTTGATAGAGGCCTTCCTTAATGGCCATGCGTTTCAAGGCATACAGGATATCCGTGATGTGGATATCCTGAGGGCATCGAGCCATGCAATAGTAGCAGGAAACACAATACCACGGTGTGTTGCTGCTTAAGACTTCATCTCTCATATCTTCCCTAATCAGAGCAAATATCTCCCGGGGAGTGTGATCCATATCATCCCCAGATGGACAGGAGCCCCCACATGTACCGCATTGAATGCAGGTATTGAGGTTTTCTCCAAGTCCAGATGTTTCTGCGACGACTTCCTCAAAAAGGGAGGGAGCACGGGCAGATAAGGTCTGTTTCATTACAACCTCCTAGTGTCGGAAAAGAAGGAACTTTTTTCAAAGCCCACCCACCAAAAACAGGGTTGTTTTCTTGTAAAAAATTACACAAACTGAACTGTCTATAGTATATCAGAAATATATCAGAAAATATGTGATTAATATCACATAATGTTCCTCATTCTTCATTTGTTAATTTAATAAATGACTTATCAAGAACGGGACGGGACAAAACTTCGCAAAAGAGGGGGGGAACTGGCTCCAAATCCCGTTCTTGGGGGTTCAATTGTATCAATTTAAGATCAGAAAACCAATCAGAAAAAAGACTCCAGAATTTGAGGTAAAATGTATATTTGAGGTTCAACTATATGGAACCCTCAGACGAGGAAAGGCGATCATGATCTCAAACAATCAGGATTTACAACAGAAATCGATCAATACCATCCGCTTTTTATCCGCGGATGCGGTTCAGAAAGCGAATTCCGGTCATCCGGGACTGCCCATGGGTGCAGCAGCGTTAGCTTACACGCTCTGGACGCGACATCTGCAGTTTAACCCTGGAAATCCATCTTGGCCTGATCGGGACCGGTTCGTCCTCTCCGGGGGGCATGGTTCCATGCTCTTATATTCTTTGCTGTATTTGACTGGTTTTGATCTTCCCCTGGAAGAAATTAAAAACTTTCGCCAGTGGGAAAGCATGACTCCGGGTCATCCTGAGGTTCACCTGACGCCCGGAGTAGAGACGACGACCGGACCGTTGGGGCAGGGATTTGGAAATGGGATAGGGTTTGCCATCGCTGAGGCTCATTTGGCCGCAGTGTTTAATCAACCGGGGCATGAGATCATCAACCATTATACATACGCCTTGGTTACAGACGGCGATCTCATGGAAGGGGTCTCCGCTGAGGCAGCCTCCCTGGCAGGTCATTTGAAACTGGGAAAGCTGATCTATCTTTATGATGACAATCACATTTCCATTGATGGGGAAACAGAGCTGACTTTCACAGAGGACACCGCAGCCCGGTTCGAGTCCTACGGCTGGCATGTCCAGAAGATTGAGAATGGAAACGATGTCAATGCCATCCATCAAGCCATTCAACGTGCGAAAGAGGATGAACGACCTTCGCTGATTTCTGTCAGAACGCACATTGGTTATGGGTTGCCTACAAAGCAGGACACTGCTGGGGCCCATGGAGAGCCGCCCGGGGATGAGGAGCTTGAGGCTGCAAAAGAACACTTGGGATGGCCAAAAGAACCCCGTTTTTTCGTTCCTGAAGACGTACTTGCTTTTTTCCGTCAGGTTGGAAAGGAGGGAGGTGAACGAGAACGTGATTGGAGAGATCGATATGAAGCCTACCGCGCTGACCATCCAGTCTTAGCACAGGAATTGGAGCGCAGGTTGGAAGATAGATTGCCTGAAGGGTGGACGGAAGGCCTGCCCACATTTGGTGCGGATCCCAAGGGGATGGCGACGAGGGCTGCTTCTGGGAAAGTGATCAACGCGATCGCGTCTGCTGTCCCAGAATTGATAGGAGGATCGGCGGACCTTACTCCTTCCAATAAGACCTGGATTGACGGCAGTCCAGATTTCCAAAGTCAACAGTATCACGGTCGTAATTTCCACTTCGGCGTGCGAGAACATGCCATGGCGGCGGTTATTAATGGCATGGGTTTGCATGGGGGTGTGATCCCCTATGCAGGGACTTTTTTGGTCTTTTCTGATTACATGCGGCCTGCTGTAAGGCTTTCCGCTCTCTCTGAGATCCCCGTCTTGTGGATATATACCCATGACAGCATCGGGTTGGGAGAAGATGGGCCAACCCATCAACCCATTGAGCAGTTGTCATCTTTGCGGGCTATCCCTGAATTCGTGGTCATCCGCCCCATGGATGCAAACGAGGTCGTTCAGGCCTGGAAGGTCGCCCTTCTGGAGAAAGCTAGACCTGTGGCTTTATTATTTACCAGGCAAAATGTGCCGGTTGTTGACAGAAGTAGATACGCTTCAGCAGCTGGTTTGGAAAAAGGGGCTTATGTCCTGGCCGATGTAGGGGAAGGGGATCCTGAGATGATTTTGATGGCATCAGGATCAGAAGTTGATCTGATTCTCAAAGCCGGTGAGAAGCTGGCGGAGGAAGGTCTGAGTGTCAGGGTGGTTTCCTTCCCGAGCTGGGAACTGTTTGAAGAACAGGATCAGGAATATCAAGATTCAGTACTCCTTCCTGATGTGAATAAGCGTTTGGCAGTTGAAGCGGGCGTTAGTCAAGGATGGTATAGATGGGTTGGATCTCAAGGTCGCATCCTCTCCGTCGAAACCTTTGGCGCCAGCGCGCCCGGATCCCGGGTTTTCAAGGAGTACGGTTTCACGGTTGAAAACGTGATCAACAAAGCGCGAAATTTAGTTAAGGAGGAACGCTGATGCGTATCGCGGTGGCAACGGATCACGGCGGTTATATATTAAAAGAAACGGTAATTGGAGCGATCAAGGGCGCTGGGCATGATGTGGTGGATTACGGAACGGACAGCGCAGAGAGTGTCGATTATCCTGATTTCACGGAAACCTTATGTCGGGCCCTTCAAGAAGGTGAAGCGGACAGAGGGGTGTTGTTATGCGGATCAGGTGTTGGGGTTTGTATTGCCGCGAACAAAATGGAAGGGATTTATGCTGCCCTTTGTCATGACACGTATTCTGCACATCAGGGTGTGGAACATGATCATATGAACGTCCTTTGTCTGGGCGGGAGGGTGATTGGATCAGATTTGGCGAAAGAGATCGTGCAGTCTTTCCTGATGGCCCATTTTGTGGGAAATCAACCGGGGCAGGAAAGACATGCCCGGCGGGTGGGTAAGGTTCTGAAACTGGAAAACGGAGAGAGCCTGAGGTGAGGAGGGACCTGAGCACAGGATCTTTTCGTGATACATTTCATGTGTTAGATTAAAGGTGGATATGGTAGAAGAACAGTTACCACAGTTGGCGTTGTTTGCACGGCAGGATCCTTCCCGGGAGCCTGGGGATCTTTTTCCGGAGATCTGGAAAGCAGCTGAACGCTTGACATCCCCCCAGGACCGCCTTCGTGAAAAAGGGCTGAACGAGTTGAAAGCGGTGGACGGCTTTCGCCGCTCTCCTCTACTGGCTTATGTGCTGGCTACCCGGTTAACGGATCCGAACCTGGAAATCCGATTTCATGTTATCCAAGCCTTGGGCGACTTCTTAGGCATGGGTGATAGAGAGAATTCGACCCCGGACCTGATCCGGCATCATCTTCAGGGTTATCTGTCGCAAATGAGGAGAAGGCAAATATTTGCCATTTTACAGGTCGCTGAGCGTTATTCAGCCTCTGAAGAGGACATCGTCGCGATCTTGAACATGTGTTCCTATGCTGGCAAAACACTAAGTGGTATATTAACCGATAGAAAAGTGCCCGTTCCCATCCGCAAAAATGCGATTTATTACTGCGGGCGAGTGGGATATGTGGATTCCAGACCCGCTTTGGAAAGGCTTATTGGCCGGCTTCAAGCACAAAGCGAGAGGCAAACGCATATGGATTTTGTCTCCACGAGCAGGAACGCAGAAGAGCAGAAGTTAATCCTCTATGCCCGGGCAGCTTTAGAGAAGTTAAAACATTTGCCTTGACCTCCGGAAACCAGAAATAAATGAAGAAAAAGATGAAGGGAAAGAAAGTATTATCAGGGTTAGCATTGAGCGTGGCCGTCATGGGAGTGATAATGGGTCTGTTAGGGGCTGCCCTGGTGGAAGCCTCCGGTTTTTCTCAACAGCCTACGGTCAATGTCCCTACCGTAACCGGGACCCCAACAGGTCCTATAGCTGTGGTTGTATCGGATCCGGAAGATCAAATAAACGTTCGCTCTGGGCCTGACATCATTTATCCCAAAGTCGGTATTTTAATCAACCGTCAAGAAGTTCCTGCTTTGGCGAAAACGGAGGGAGGTGCATGGGTGAAAATCGTTTATCCGGGCGTTGAAGGCGGGGTTGCCTGGGTTTATGCTCCCCTGGTGCGTGTGAATCAAGAGCTTCCTATCGTTCCTAAACCTCCCACGCCGACTCCCCTTACCACACCGACGATCGATCCCACCCTGGCATCTCAATTCGTGGCGGAAATTCCCCCCACCCGGAAGCCTACCTTTACACCAGCACCTGCGCTGGTCATACCGACCTACGAAAACCAGACGATCAGATCAAGGTCCACTGAGTTCCCTATGGGTTTGGTGATCATTGGTTTAGTCGCGGTCAGCGTTTTCAGCTTTTTCATTTCCCTCCTCCGCGAGTCTTGAGAGCCGACCTTTTTTAAAATGAAAACCCTGGAAGAGTGTTACCTTCCAGGGAAGCTGTTTTTATTTTTTCGTCCGTTCCTTAACAAGAACATCCGTCTCCACAGCCTGAAAAGCTAGACTGGGATTGGGGCTGGATTTGAAATCCGCTTCGTCCGTTTTCCTCAAGGTACGAAATGGTCCCGCCTTTAAGGTATAAAAGCGTGCGGTCATCCACGATGACCTTGACATCATGGCTTGTGAAGACCTTGTCATTTTCATGAACTTGGTCATCAAGCGCCATGCTGTATTGGGGGCCGCCTCAACCCGCACCGGCGATATACACCCGCAGGGCATGTTCTGGCATGTCCTCTTTTTCTAACAGCTCTTGGACGGCTGCTGCAGCTTGTTTTGTCAATGTTATGTTTTGTTTGTTTTCCATATCCCTTTTTCCAGATAGCTATACCAATATTCGTCACATTATACAAATAATCTCTGAAAGTGTCAACTAACGCCATATTATTTATTACACATTTTCATTGTAAAAATCGCCTAGATAACATTAATTTATGGGATGGATGATGGTAATTCGGCCTGTTTTGGGGAATCTAAAACTCCAGGAGGCACATTTAATCGGATGTATGTATCGTAAAGGTGTCCGATCTGAGATTGTGCGCAGGTAGATTGAAAGAACTTGGAATATTACCTAAAGAGGGTCATGCTATGGGAAAACGGTATAAAGGACGTAAATTACTTGCTGTGCTCGCTCATCCGGATGATGAATCTTTTGGGATGGGTGGTACCCTGGCGTATTATGCGGAAAAGGGCGTGGAGGTGCATTTGGTTTGTGCGACCCGTGGAGAGGCAGGTGAAGTGGGGTCGGAATATTTGGAAGGCCATGAATCGATCGCTGACCTCCGGGAAGCGGAATTAAAGTGTGCAGCGGTGCACCTGGGCATTGATCAAGTATATTTTTTTGATTATCGGGATTCCGGAATGGTGGGTTCAACGGACAACAAGCACCCCCGTGCGCTTGTTTCTGCTCCCCAAGAGAAAGTGGTGCGAGAAATTACGGAAATCATCCGCGAATTCCGACCCGAGGTAGTGATCACTTTTGATCCCATCGGCGGATATCACCATCCCGATCACGTATTCATCCATGAAGTGGCGAAAAAAGCTTTCTTCCAGGCGGGGGATCCTGATTATGAAACTGACTCCCACCCATTCCAGCCGGAGAAACTTTATTATCATACGATTTCGAAACGTTATCTGCGTATAGTGGTCCGTTTGCTGCGCTTATTGGGACAGGATCCCACAAATTGGGGGAAAAACGACGATATAGACTTAGCGGCGCTTGCTGAAGAGGAATACCCTGTACATGCCCGGATCGATGTTCGCAGCATGGAGGAAAGGAAGAAAGCCGCATCCGCATGCCATGCCAGCCAGAGCGGTTCAAGTCTGGTGGGGAATTTTTTTAGATGGATGCTGAAAATGCTGGGATTCCGGGGGAAAGATCTTTACATGCGCGCGTACCCTGAACCCCAAGAGGGAAAAGTGGAGCGCGATTTGTTTGCCGGTATGTGATGTGGCAAAAAAAACGAGCGCCCATAGCAAAGGCGCTCGCTTCTTTAACTGGTGTGTATGTTCAGCCTAGTTTTCTATCCGGGGAGCAATCCAAACCGCCCAGTCCTGCGTTGCCGAACCATTAGCTTGAACAGCAAAAACAAATTTTACACTCTCGCTGGAAAGGCTGGTCAGATCAATGTCCACTGAAGTTAGAGAGCCGTCACAGGTTTCCATCCAAGATTCCAGGGGGTATACGGTCCCTCCCTGCTTGTAGTTGAATTGGAATTCAACATCCCCTGCGCCACATGTGCCGTCGCTGAAGGTCAAGAAACCGATTTTAGCCTTGAAATGGTCCCCGTCCTCAACCGTATAGGAGGGGAATCTCCCGGAGATGACACCGTTGTTCACCCACTCGGGATGCATTTCTAACACTTTGTCGGGCGTAGCGCCGCCTTCGACTTTTTCGCCGTCTTTGTACATGGCAAAGCCGTTGGAGTCATTATCCGGTCCACCGAAAGAAATCGATCCCGCACCGGATACCCACGTCGCGGAAGGGGCTTGCGCGTGAAAGTCAAATTGGACCACAGGTCCGGGGTCATCAATTTCGATTTCAACCCAGAAGTTTCCGGAGGAGCTGTTTTCGATCCCGAAGAGTTCGCTTTCCGGATCCCGTAATTTCCAGTTGCCGCGGAACTTGCCGGGGCTGTCAGGGGCGGTGAGGTTCACAGAGACATCGACTGTTTCTCCGGTGTCCACAGTGCTGGAGGTGAGCTGCACTGAATCGGGGGCACCCATTTTGTCCCCGCCCACAAAGACGATGTCATAACCGGATGTCCAGGCGCAGGAACCCACATTTTTCAAGCGCCAGGTTTTGGTGAAGGTATCTCCCATCAAGTAATCCTTGCCATCCGGGACGGTGACGTCTTCCACAAATTCAGCCATGTTGCAGGGCAGTGGGGTGCTTGTGGGCTCAGGCGTATCCGTAGGGAGAGGTTCCTCTGTGGCGGTAGGAGCGTCGGTAGGCTCTTCCGTTGGGGCAACTGTGGGTGAAGAAGAAGTTTCCGTTTGGCTGGGCTCTTGTGTGGTCTCTTGTGTGCTGTCTTCCCTGACCTGGGCCTCCGCTGTGACTGTTTGAGCAACAGAGGTGTTAATGCTGTCGAGTTCGCTGGAACCTTGGTTTCCCGACCCCGGGAAATTACAGGAAGCTAAAATAAACGAAAAGATGAGTATAAAAATCAAGATAGGCTTGTTTATCTTCTTCAAAGCATCCTCCTTTGGGCGAATGTTTTCATGATATCTTTTATTAGGCCATTTTCACTCTGCATTAATATTAA
This sequence comes from Anaerolineales bacterium, assembly GCA_046483045.1. Lineage (GTDB taxonomy): Bacteria > Chloroflexota > Anaerolineae > Anaerolineales > UBA11858 > B10-G9. The sequence goes on from JAWODY010000079.1 coordinate 69,277, forward strand.
GGACCTTTTTCCAGCAAAGCAAGGTTTTTTTATATAGTTCTTAACGAGCGATAAAGGTGTGATTGAAGGGAATATGGAGCTTATGTCTGTATGTTGGGGGGAGTTGTCCTTCCGAGATAAGCGTTTGTTCCATCCGCTGAATTGAATTCATATATACCACCCGTGCACAAACTTCTAATCCGAACTTTCTGTGTCTCCCATCTCATGGAGAGCTTGCCGTATATGTTCGGCGTTTTTTTCCAATTCATCTCTTGTGGGTAGCTCAAAATACGTGGGACTGAAGTTGAATTCAAAACCATCTCCTTCAAATCGAGGGATGATATGTATATGAAAATGGGGAACTTCTTGCATAGCTTCTTTGCCGTCAGCCAGGAAAAGGTTGACCCCGGGAGACTTGATCCCGCTCGTTCGCAGTGCCTCCGAAAGCGTTTGAGACAGTTGGAAGAGGTGATCCCGTGTACCTGATGACAATTCAGGGAACGACTCCACGTGTTCGTTGGGAATGATTAAAACATGCCCGGGATTAATGGGTTGGACATCCAAAAAGGCCGTGCAAATAGGGTCTTGATGGACGACACTCGCTGGTAGTTGGCCTTCGCAGATCTTGCAGAAAGGGCATTCACTCATTGTTTACTCCTGTGAGTTACAAATGAAGGCGGGGAAAACCCTGCGCTTCTCCTCCTTTGAGGATTAGGCGGAAGCATGTTTTATCCAAGGGAGGGTTCCTTGAATTATTAAAGGGAGCAAAAAATCTTATTCTTGGGCCGCATGCTTCACCGCGTTAACCAATTCCCTTTTCTCAATCAGCTCCCGTAAAGCTTCAATTTCCGGTCCCCACCAGGCATCTCCTGCTCTAAAAGGGATCTGTGAGCGAATTTTCTGATATGCTGCCCTGGTACCTATCCCCATCTTCGCTCGAGGTGTTTCCCGGAGGCGAATGTCCAGCGCCCGGGCAGCCGTGTAAAGTTCAATGGCGATGACATGGGTTGTGTTTTGCACGATTTGTTGGGTGTGGCGGGCTGCGGTCATGGAATTTGCGTTGTGATCTTCCTGTTCTGCGGAAGTGGGAAGCGAGTTCGTGGAATCCGGGGAGGCCAGGGACCGGTTCTCAAGGACGAGAGAAGCAGCTGTGTACTGCGGCATCATCATCCCCGAGTTTAATCCTGCATCCTCTGGTGTGTTTACCAACATGGGAGGAAGGTCTGCGTTAAGGTTGCTGTCCGTCAGTCGGAAAACCCTCCGCTCCGAGATCCCTGCGATTTCAGTGAGAGCTATGCTTAAGTAATCCATGGCCAAACCGATGGGTTCTCCATGGAAGTTGCCCCCGGATATCGCTGTTTGGCGATCAAAGAGGACAGGATTGTCTGTCACAGCGTTGATCTCCCGGTTCGTGATCTGTCTCACAAATTCCAGGGTCTCTTGAACAGGCCCGTGAACCTGAGGGGCGCAGCGCAGTGAATAGGCATCCTGTACTTTATCTGCGGTGTCAAGCAGTGTGCTTTGGCGTGTTAAGAGCCGAATGGTTTTTGCGACTTTAATTTGCCCGAGATGTTGTCGGATTTTATGGATCCTGGGATCAAAAGCAGAGGATACTCCCAGCATGGCTTCTAGACTCATTGCCAAAGCGATCTCGCTGGATCGGAGGAGGTTCTCAGCATCCTCGCATACCAGGGCTGCGATGGCTGCTGAGAAAGTGGCTCCATTGGTGATTGCAAGGCCCTCTTTTGCTCCCAAAACCAAGCGGGGAATACCTGCTGCTTCCATGGCCTTTTTGCCCGTCATGTCTTGGTCCCGGTAGCTTGCCCATCCAGATTCATCCTCCCTGTCTTCTTGATCTGTCGTAAAGACCAACGCGAGGTGGGAGAGAGGAGCTAAATCGCCTGAAGAACCCAGTGAACCCTGGGAAGGAATGTGGGGGGTAACGTTTTTGTTGAGCATCTTCAGCAGGGTATGCACCACTTCGGGCCGGACGCCGGAGTGCCCTTTTGCTAATGTGTTGGCGCGGATTAACATCGCTGCCCGGACAATATCTTCTGCCAGGATTGGACCTGTTCCCACAGCATGACTGAGGATTAAATTTCTGCTCAATGTTTGAGAATCCGAGGCGGAAATTTGATGGTTGGCAAAAGCCCCAAAACCTGTGTTGATGCCGTACACCGGATCTCCGAAGGAAATGATCTCTTCCACCCACTTTCTTGATTTCTGGATTTTAGCTGCGGCCTTTTTTGACAGGTCAACGGGAAGTTGATGACGAGCAACTTGGATCACTTCAGGCAAGGTAAGGGTCTCTCCATCTAACTTCAACATATGTCCCTCTCAATCACGGTGGATTTGGTTTGTGGGTGTTATATGACTCGGGAGCTCAGTTTGTAAAAGTTTCGAATGTGAATTCAGAAGTTAGGCGTATTTTACCAGGGAACGCCTTCAGCGGTAGGGTGCTGGCATGTTTGCTGACATATTTATAGACCGTTACATCGGGGTGGGGATGCGAAAATATCGCATCGTGAATCGCCCGGGACCGCAGGCGAATGCTGTTTTCAGCTTCCGGGATGCGGAAAACCGTACTCCCATCTTAAACGCTTTTTTCTCTTCCGGGATGTTCCACGGTTGGTTCTAAAGCCCGTCTTCGTTCCATCTGGAAGGCGGTCGACTTGAAAACGTTTAGGGCATATCAAATTTTTCCAGCAGTTCAGGCGGAATGATTCCAGCGTAAAGGGATCGTCTTTAAGGAAAGGGAAGGCGGTTGATTTCACCGCTTGTGGATGGTGAGGGCATAAAGACCTCTCTGTACAAGGAAAGCTGAAAAATATCCTCTAGAAGCCAAAACGCCTCATTTCTCGCTCTGCCTGGCGTTCTGAATCGCGCTCTTTAATGTCCTCCCTTTTATCCCATTTCTTTTTGCCTTTGGCAACTGCGATTTCCACTTTTGCGATGCCGTCTACCAAATACACCTGCAAAGGGATGATGGTTCGACCTTTAATCCGGACTTTATCCCACAAATCCATGATTTCCCGTTTGTGGAGGAGTAATTTTCGCTTCCTTTTTGGGTCGTGGTTAAAGGGCTGGGCTTGTTCGTAGGGGTGGATATAGGCGTCTACCAGCCAGGCCTCTTCCCCGTCGATATACACGTAAGCCTGGTCTATGCTGATGTTGTGTTCCCGGAGGGATTTAATCTCGGACCCTCTCAGAACGATCCCTGCCTCATAGGTATCGAGGATCTTGTAATTAAATTTGGCTTTCTTGTTTCTGGTGATGACTTTGATACCCATTAGATGTCTTTTGATCTAGTTGAATGATTTGGATGGTTAATTCTTGATGATTACGGAGGTACCTCGTCCATGAGTTTCCCAATTGCATTGGTCTCGGTAAGGCGGGTCATAGGGAGGGTCTACCCATCGGAAGAGCCATTTTGCGTCCTCTGTTCTCATGTTGATACAGCCGTGGCTCATCCTGTGCCCAAAATTGTTGTGCCAGTAGGTCCCGTGAAACGCCACGCCCGTTTCGCTGATAAAGAAGGTTACCCAGGGTACGCCGGGAAGCGCGTACCCTCCGGGGATTTCATCGACGGAACCTGGTTCCAATCCACCCATGTGCCTCGTGGGGTGTTTCGACGTCACATCGAAACTGCCGATCGGGGTCGCGGTGCCCTCTGGGACCTCATTGTATCCAAGGCCGGTGGACACGCTGCATGTTTTCACGGGCTTGTTGGATTCATAGGCGATCATTTTTTGTTCGATCAAGGATACTTCTACCCTCTTTTCCTGGGAAGGGACATTGATGGAAAGGGGGATGTATTCAGCGTCCGGGATGGGCCGGAGGTGTTCCTGGGGTACAAAATAATGCATAGAAGGGGCCCATTCTGAGGTGATTTTATACCAGGTTCTCTGATCAGGACCTGTTCTCTTTCCTGTGACCCAATGGGTCGTCCCGTAGTAAAGCCGGAAATATTTTTCCCAGCCGTCATTTTTGTGATACTTGAAAGATTGCGTAAATGGGACAGTTATTTCTGCTAGTTGACCGCATTCTGGGATCGTTTTCAGGGGTTTGTTCAATTGATAATACGTGGGCTGCACGTAAGATCCGGGTAAAAAGCCACCCCAGACCCGGTACCAGCTGTGATAGTGATCTTCCTCAACAAGGATTTCTTTTTGATAATATATATTAATCAGCTCATCAAAACTGGTCTTTCGGACTACATCGCTCTCCTCGTCCGGTTTCTGATAGATAAATATGTCTTTTTCATCGGATGCGATGCGGCCGATGGGTCCAGGCAGCTGGAAATATCCTTCCTTGGACCGGGTGCGGGAAGAGAACCCCATTCCAAGCAGACCAGACATACACACCTTCAAGAAACTTTTACGCGATATCGAACTCACCTTGTACCTCCAGAACCATTCTAACCGTGGCCTTTAGATAAATCAAGGATTGACCGGAAGATCAAATTTTATCCAGCATGGGGGAACACCTGAATTCAGAGAAGGAAAAAGGCTCGGTATAATGGTGGAGAGAGCCGGGGCAGGAGGATATATGGCATATAAACCGGGGTACCTGAGTCTGCTTGACTCGGGAAAATTTGAAGGGCGGATACAGAAAGCAAGGGAACATTTATCTTCCTGTACCGTTTGCCCCCAAACCTGCCGGGTTAACCGTCTGGAAGGTGAAATCGGGGAATGCAGAATCGGTTCCCGGGCAAGAGTGAGCAGTTATGGCCCCCATTATGGAGAGGAAAGTCCGCTTCGAGGGTGGAAGGGATCGGGGACGATCTTTTTCAGCGGGTGCAATTTGCACTGCCAGTATTGTCAGAATGCTTCTATCAGTCAGTCCGGAGGCGGGCGAGAAGTGTCTCCAGAGCAGCTGGCGGGGATGATGCTGAGTTTGCAGGAACGGGGTTGCCATAATATCAATTTTGTCTCGCCCACTCATGTAGGCCCCCAGATCATGGAGGCTGTTTTTGTGGCTGCAAAACAAGGCTTAACGCTCCCGCTTGTGTATAACACCGGAGGGTATGATTCGATCCAGATGTTGGGATTGTTTTCCGGAATTGTGGATATTTACATGCCGGACATGAAATATGCTGATTCGCAAGTTGGGGAGACATATTCCCGGGTAGAGAGATATCCAACTGTCAATCAGCGTGCGGTTAAAGAGATGCATCGCCAGGTTGGGGACCTGGTGCTGGATGAGCAAGGAATCGCCGTCAAAGGTTTGTTAATACGCCATTTGATCCTTCCCCATCAACTGGCTGGGTCAGCGCAGATTCTAGAGTTCATAACCGAGGAAATATCCGGAAACACATATCTAAATCTCATGGATCAATACAGACCCAGCTATCGTGCCCATCGATATCCTGAGCTAAATCGCCGCTTGACACGTAAAGAATTTGCTGAGGTGAAAAGGTTGGTATCCGAGTTGGGGCTGGAGAGAGGGGACAGATATTAACATATTTATCGATGTGATCTGGTATGGACCATACGGAATGCAGATTCATGTATAGCTACCAGCAAGGGACGCCGGAAGTGAGGATGAAGTCATCATGAAAGCCATGCAATTTTCTAAGCCAAGCAGAGTTGAAGAAGAGCCTTTGGAGTTCGTGCAGATAGAAAAACCGGAGCCAGGTCCAGGTCAAATACGCATAAAAGTGCACATGTGCGGCGTTTGTCACACGGATTTGCATATCGCGGAGGGGGATATCCGTCCCTCGAAGTCAAAAATCATCCCCGGCCACCAGATCGTGGGTGAAGTGGACGCCTTAGGGAAAGATGTGGAAAATTTTTCGAGAGGTGACAGCGTGGGGGTGCCCTGGTTTTATGATGCCTGCGGGGAATGTATGTATTGCAAGGTGGGGAAGGAAAACCTGTGTGAGGATGCTAGATTCACGGGATTTGATGTGAACGGAGGGTTTGCTGAATTTATGATTGCGGAGGCCGCGTATGCTCTTCCTCTCCCTCCTGAGTTGAGTGACCGGCAAACAGCGCCTTTACTGTGTGCAGGTATCATTGGATACCGGTCCCTCCATCAAGCGGAGTTCAAACATGGACAAAGGTTGGGGTTGATTGGATTTGGGGCGAGCGCCCATTTAACGATCCAGGTAGCTCATCACTGGGAAGGCGAGATATTTGTGTTTACCCGATCAGAGGATCACAGAGAACACGCTCGAAGATTGGGGGCAGCCTGGGTTGGTGGGATTGAGGATCAAACCCCCGGGAAACTGGATTGCGCGATCATTTTTGCCCCAGCAGGTCATTTGGTGCCGAAAGTGTTAGAAAAATTACGTCCGGGGGGTACGCTGGCCATAAATGCCATCCATATGTCTCCTATCCCCGAAATGCCTTACCGGTTGATTTATGATGAGAGGACCTTGCGAAGCGTGGCGAACGCGACCTATCAGGATGGAGTTGAATACCTGGCATTGGCAGCAGAGATTCCCGTAGAAGCCACGACCCAAGTATACCCGCTGCGAGATGCTAACCAGGCGTTGGAGGACATTAAACACAGTGCCATCAACGGCGAGGCCTTGCTGAAAATCTCGTGAGAGGAGCCTTTTCCCGGGGAAGATATTGGCCCGTGAATGTTATAATAGGGATCAGTAAGGTATGGTATTTATCTGCGCGGCAGGGGGGCGTTTTGGGGGAAGATGGCGGGAGGCACATCATGGCTGGACATTCGAAATGGGCGAACATCAAGCATCAGAAAACGAAGGAAGATAAACGGCGGGGGAAACTATTCACCAAGTTATCTCGCGAGATCGAGATCGCGGCCCGGGAAGGAGGCGATCCTGAAGTCAATTTTAATTTGCGCATAGCCATTGACCGGGCCAAAGACGCGAACATGCCCAACGATAACATCGAACGGGCGATCAAGCGGGGGACGGGTGAAGACCGGGACGCTTCGGAAATGGAGCAGATTCATTATGAGGGCTACGCCCCTCATGGGGTGGCGTTGATCATTAAGACCATCACGGATAACCGCAACCGCACGGTGGCAGATATACGTCACATACTATCGAAATATGGGGGCAATATGGGTCAGGGAGGGTCCGTTGCCTGGCAGTTTACACGGAAATCCTTTTTTGTGATCCCAGCGGATGGGCATGACTATGACACCTTGTTTAATGTTGGCCTCGAATCCGGCGCGGAAGATGTCATCGAAGATGAAGAATACTTTGAGATCGTGGGTTCAGTAGATGTCTTTAAGGATATTCACGACAGCCTTCAGGAAAAAGGCATAAAAACAGAGAACTCTGGTTTGCGGATGGATCCAGATCAAGAAATAGATCTTGATCTCGAAAAGACCTTTCAAGTCATGAAAGTCATTGAGGAATTGGAAGATCTGGATGATGTCCAAATCGTGTATTCGAATCTCCGCGTATCTGATCAGGTCTTAGAGGAATTAGAGAAAGAGCATGTCTAAAGCGAGGGTGGTGATAGGGATCGATCCCGGTACGGCGATCACGGGGTATGGCTTGGTCAGGATGAACAGCCACAGCGAATTAGAAGGAGTAGATTACGGCGTCGTGACGACACCCAGCGACTGGGAAGAACCTCGGAGGCTGTTGTTCATCTATAATGCACTCAGGGAAATAGTCGATAAGTACCATCCCGAAAGTTGTGCTGTGGAGAATATTTTTTTTCAGAGAAACGTTCGCACCGCGATAAGGGTGGGGCAGGGGCGGGGAGCAGCGCTGATTGCTATGGCAACGTCAAATCTTCCCATGGGTGAGTATACACCTTCCGAAATCAAGCAAGCGGTGGTAGGTTATGGAAACGCGGATAAGAATCAGGTCCAACAGATGGTAAAATTACTCCTAGATTTGGATGAGATTCCTCAGCCGGATGATGCCGCGGACGCACTTGCTGTAGCTATTTGCCACCTCCACACATCAGGAAACATGACTACCTAAAAGAGTGAATATGACGAATTACGATCTCATTTTACGTTTTGGTTCTGCATTGTTGATTGGCGTGCTGATTGGGCTCCAAAGGGAATATGCGTATGGAGATCCTTCCGGGGGACTCTTTGCCGGGGCAAGGACATTTGCTTTGATGAGCTTGTTTGGAGCCACGGCCGCTTTCCTTTCTGAGGAATTAGGGGCTGCTTATATTTTCGTGGGTCTGAGCACCACTTTGGCTTTGATGGTCATTGTGGCTTATTTTGTCGGGTCTACTGAACGGGGAGAAGTGGGCCTGACAACCGAGGTTGCAGCTTTGGTGACCATTTTGATCGGCGCCATATGTTATGCCCATTCTGTTGAGTTCGCCACCGCCTTAGGGGTCTTGGTAACTGTGCTCCTGGCCATCAAATGGGAAATGCGTAATTTGGTGCAGGTTCTCACCCGGGAGGATGTTTTCGCTACCCTCCAATTTGCGGTGATCACCGCCATCATCCTACCCATTCTGCCAAATCAATCCTATGGACCTCCCCCGCTTAATGTATTGAATCCTTATAAGATTTGGCAGATGGTGGTCTTCATCTCCGGGATCAATTTCTTGGGTTACATTCTAATTAAGATTGTTGGTCCAAAACGGGGGATAGGCATCAGTGGATTATTGGGGGGGCTGGCATCCAGCACTGCTAACACACTCAGTTTTTCACAGCGGAGCACCTCACAGCCGGATCTTAACAAGCCATTTGGGGTAGCGATCATCATAGGTTGGACGATCATGTTTGCTCGGGTCCTGGTGGAAATCGCTGTGGTTAATAACAAACTGCTGCCGGTGATCTGGCCATCCATGGTTGCCATGGGTGTTGCCGGGTTGCTGTATTCCGTTTATCTCTACCTCTCCCAATCAGCGATGGATGAGGAGCAGATGGATGTTTCCAACCCGTTTGAACTGGGACCAGCGATAAAATTTGGACTTGTTTACGCGATTGTGTTGGTGATTTCCAAAGCGGCAGAAGTGTACCTGGGTGAAAGCGGATTATACTTTTCAAGCTTTATCGCGGGTTTGGCGGATGTGGATGCCATCACCCTGTCCGTCGCTGATTTAAGCAAAGGCTCTGATGGGATCAACTTGGTTACAGCGAAACGAGCGATCATCTTGGCTGCTGTTGCTAACACGGTGGTCAAAGGGGGGATGGTTTTATCCTTGGGTACAAAAAAGCTGAAGCGGGTGATTTGGCCTGCTTTTCTGATCATTATCCTTATTGGCCTGGGCTTCGCATTCATTATCTGACATCAAAGGTTAGGCATGATAGCTCATTTATATGGGAAAGTGATCCAAACGGGAAGTGACTTTGTCATCCTGGAGGTAGGGGGAGTGGGATTTAAGGTCTTTGTTCCCCATTCTTACCCCGAAGAGATCAGAAAAGGTGAAACGATTTCACTTCACACCCATTTGGTGGTCCGGGAGGATGACCTTTCTTTATATGGTTTTCCACAATCCGAACAGGTGGATTTGTTTGATCAATTAATTGGCGTAAATGGCGTTGGTCCCCGTTTGGCTTTAGAAACCCTTTCCACACATTCCCCGGTTGTCATTAAAAGAGCGGTGATCCATAAGCAGGATGGGATTTTTTCTCAAGTGTCCGGCATTGGAAGTAAGACCGCACAAAAAATCATCCTCTACCTGGAAGACAGGATCAGACTAAAAGAAGAAGAGGAAGAGGTACCCGCATTAAGCAATACAAACGCTGAGGTGCAAGAAGCTTTGGTTGCTTTGGGGTACAGCGTGGTTGAGGCTCAATCCGCATTGCAATCCTTGCCTGAAGATGCGCCGGATGATGTTGAGGAACGGTTGACAATAGCGCTGCGGCATTTTAGCTGATAAGCGTTTTATAAAACTGGACAACCTACCGGCTATCGGGTATCATGACAGGGAATTTGTGTGAAGATGTTTCCGATTAATTGAAGTGGTATTCTCCCGGAGTAAATTAAGTTTTTGCAGATCATGCCCTCTCATCGCAACCTTGGATATGGAGTTAAGAAAACTGCGCAAAGATCAGAAGGAGGAGGGTTTCACAGTTGCAGGGGGTTTGATCGAAGTCCAGCTGGATATCATCACCTTGCTGGCGGAAGCGCCTGAAAATGTGGAAGAAATTGATGTCAAGCGGGCGAAAAGGGCTCGAGAAGAATCGAAAAAGACCCTTGAAAAAGGATTCCACATGAAAAGGACACATATTTGAAGTTTCAAGCAGTTTTTAAGGTGGTCTCAACTTCGATTGAAAGCTGTGCAGCAATACCGCAAACGTGGCCAGTGGGCAAGACCTCCTGGCATGGGCTCATCAGAGTAAAGAACTTATGGCGTTTTTCTCTCAAGACTTTGGCATAGATATTGGCACCTTTTTCGTCATGATCGCGGAGGGAGGAGAACTCTTGGAAAGGGAACCTACCGTGGTTGCTATTGCGATTGATGAACAAAAGATCGTGGAAATCGGGCAATCCGCGAAAGAAATGTATGGTCGCGTACCGGAGTCTCTGGAAATCGCACGACCGATGAAAAACGGTGTGATTGCCGATTATGAAGTCACGGAAAAGATTGTGGAGTACATGCTTAGAAAGGTCACAGGACCGGTAAGATTTTTCCGACCCCGTGTGATGGTCACTGTGCCTCATGGGGCAACCAGTGTGGAAAGCAGGGCGGTTCAGGAAGCGGTTTTAGAAGCTGGAGCCCGGGAAGTCTATTTGATCGAGCAGCCACTGGCGGGTGCCTTGGGCATTGAACTACCCATCAATACCCCCACAGGAAATATGGTCCTCATTTTAGGGGGAGGATCGACGCAGGCAGCGGTCTTAGCGATGTATGGGATTGTGTCAGCCTCTACTCTCAGAGAAGGAGGGTTTGGGCTCGATCAGGCGATCATATCCTATGTCCGGAAGAAGTATGGCTTGATTATTGCCCAGCCGACCGCTGAAAAAATTAAACTTGAAATCGGTGCTGCCATTCCACAGGATGAGGAAGGTGGGATTGAAGTGCAAGGACAGGATCAGGTTTCAGGTTTACCTCAACCCTTATCATTAAAAACTGGAGAAATTGTTGAAGCCCTTCAAGACCCCCTTCAGGATATCGTGGAGACATCCCGTCAAGTTCTGGAGAAAACCCCTCCGGAATTGGTCTCCGATATCATTGATCGGGGCATCGCCTTGTGTGGGGGTACTGCGCTGCTGCCGGGTATTGATAAACTTCTTACCAAAGAATTAGGGGTCCCTACTTATCTTGTTGATAATCCGAGGACTTGTATTGTGGAGGGAGCTTCTATTGGCTTGTCACCGGGTGTATTTCCGAAAATAAAACGGAATCTGATCACCTGAGATGACGGATCAGGGGACGATAAATAAAAAGTAAAACCGGGTTGGCATTGAGCTGCCCGGTTCAGCTTTCATTGGTGCATCTCACCCTAAATAATAACTGAGTTTTTGGAGGTGGATGGCTGGGTCTATATATTCTATTAGTACGTCGTCAGGAACCTTGAGATATATGGGTGCGTAGTTCAGAATGGCCTTGATCCCATTTTCCACCAGACTGTCGGTTACGCTTTGAGCAGCAGATGCTGGGGTCGCAACCGCTGCGATCTTAATATCCTCTTTGTGGATAACATCCTTCAAATCCTTGATACCCCTGATCACGAGACCTTGAACTTTTGTCCCAACTTTCTTTTCATCGGAGTCAAATATCGCGGTGACCTTGAATCCTCGATTTACAAATCCGTTATAACGAGCGAGAGCGTGACCCACATCCCCGATTCCTACCACAGCTATATTCCAGACTTGATTTATGTTCAGGATCTGGCTTATCTTTTCAATTAGAAATTCGATTTCGTATCCTGTCCCCCGCTTTCCCAATTCTCCGAAGTGGGAAAGGTCTTTTCTAATTTGAGCGCCGGAGATATCCAACATCTCCCCTAATTCCTGAGAAGAAGCGTAGACCTCTCCTTCCTTTTTTAACCTTCTGAGCACCCTGAGATAAAGCGGTAAACGACCGATGATAATCTTAGGTATTTCTTCTCCCATAATCGCTCCCTGTGTATGTATTTGGTGTGTTTATGGAATCGAAATCTTTGCTTGTGACTATTTGCACAATTTTACCATATTCGCATTCCTGAATGGTCACGGATGGTATAATTTTTTTGAAGAACGCAGGTGATGATCAAATGAGAAACTTTTTTTCATGAAGGATGTGGCGTTGGCATAAGTCAGGCAGGAGGAGGGAATATGCAGGGGGGGAACCGCTTTTGCCAGGGGGGATTTCGGCAAAAGCGATTTATGATTAATCGACCTTGATGTATCCATGGGATAAATAAATGTTTGTTGACGAGATTACCATTGAAGTCGAAGCGGGAAAGGGTGGGGATGGCATTATCCATTTCCGGCGGGAGAAGTATGTCCCTCGTGGAGGTCCCGATGGGGGGGATGGGGGTGCGGGAGGGGATGTGTACTTGAAGGTTGATCCCCATATAAATACGCTGGGCGAATACCGGCACCAAAAGCATTTCAAAGCAGAGGATGGAGAAAGGGGTGGGGGAAGCAATAGAACGGGCGTTTCGGGTCAGGACTTATACCTGAAGGTCCCTTCCGGGACCATGGTTTATGACCAGGATAATCAGGAGCTTCTGGGGGATCTCAAAGAGCCCGGTGAAACCCTGCTGGTCTGCAAAGGAGGTCGAGGAGGCCGAGGAAACGCCCGGTTTAAAAGTTCAAATAACAAAGCTCCCAGGATTGCAGAAAAAGGGGAACCTCCCCAGAAACGCACCCTTCGTTTGGAACTCAAACTGATCGCGGATGTGGGTTTAGTGGGCGTGCCTAATGCGGGAAAATCCACACTGCTCTCTGTGGTTTCTAATGCAACCCCTAAGATAGCTGCGTATCCCTTCACGACCTTGGAGCCCAATCTGGGCGTGGTGGAGCTGGAGGTTGAAACGCAATTCGTGATGGCGGATATTCCCGGGTTAATTGAAGGCGCTCACCAAGGGGAAGGCTTGGGTGATGAGTTCCTGCGGCATATCGAACGCACCCAAGTGCTTATTCACCTATTGGATGGCCTTTCTTCAGAACCCATCGCGGATTTTTTCAAAATTAACCGTGAACTTGCTTTGTTTGACCCCGGTCTGGCGGATAAGCCTCAGATTGTGGTTTTGAATAAGCTTGATCTGCCGCAAGTTCAAGAAAAATGGCCTCGTGTAAAGCAGGAGATTATGGATCAAGGGTATCAAGATGTCTTCGCTATTTCCGCAGCCACAAATTCAGGCATCCGTCCCGTCCTATACCGGGCAGCAGAAATCCTGGCTGAGATCCCTGAACAAACGATGGAAGATGAGGAAACCGGGGGTGAAATGCCGGTCTATCGCCTGGAAGAAGACCCTGAAGAATTTAAAATCTTGAAATCTCCCCGGGGTTGGAAAATTGAAAGTGATGCTCTGGAGCGCGCAGCAGCCATGACCTACTGGGAGTACCATCAATCGGTAAGAAGGTTCCAACGCATTCTGGAATCTCTGGGGATTGATGATGCTTTGCGAAAGGCGGGAATTAAGCCGGGCGACACTGTGTTTATCGGCGATCACGAACTTATTTGGGAAGAGTGAGACATGAAAATTGGTATCTTTGGCGGGACGTTTGATCCTCCGCATATGGGTCACTTTATCCTCGCTTCGGAGGGATATTCACAGTTGGGTTTGGACCGTGTGTTTTGGGTCCTTACTCCAACTCCACCTCACAAACCTGATCGAAATATCACCTCCCATGAACTCAGGGAGAAGATGCTGGAGTTAGTTCTGGAACGGGACCCACATTTTATCCTCTCCCGGGTGGATATAAAACGGCCCCCTCCTCATTATGCGGTGGATACGTTAGAGATTTTTCAAAAGAATCATCCTTATGACGAATTGTTTTATTTGATTGGGGGAGATTCCTTGCGTGACCTTCATCTTTGGGAGCGCCCTCAGCAATTAATTGATCGGGTGGATGGCCTGGCCGTGTATTCCCGATCGCAGGCGAATCCTGCCTCGAACCAATATGACCCCGAATTGAAGGGGTTGGATAAAAAATTGATTGAGATTGAGGGACCGTTGATTCAGATTTCCTCATCGGATATTCGATTACGAATTCAAGAAGGCAGACCCTACCGTTATTTCCTTCCTTCTTTTATTCACTCGTTTATCGAGAAACACCACCTGTATTCCATCAGGTAGAAAAATATTTCATGTCATATATAGAAGAAATAGAATAAAAGGTGAAAAAAAATGACAGCCTATCAAACCATACTTTCTGCTGAGGAACAGGCTCCTAATTTAAATGATCCGGATTGGGTTGTTTTAGATTGCAGGTTTTCCCTCCAGGATCCTCAAGAAGGATGGGAATCATATCTTGAGGCCCATGTACCCGGCGCTGTGTATGCTGATTTGGACGAGGATCTTTCAGGTAAAATAGTTCCGGGACAAACCGGACGGCACCCGCTCCCTGCCAGGAAGGACATCGTGGAAACCCTTTCCAGTTGGGGAATTGATGAAAAGGTTCAGGTTGTCGCTTATGATGACCGGGGTGGTGGGATCGCTGCCCGATTGTGGTGGATGCTGCGGTGGATGGGGCATGAGAAGGTGGCTGTTCTAAATGGGGGTTGGTCCAATTGGATTGATCAGGGGTATCCTGTTGATGACACGGTCGAAACCCGGCACAGAAGGGAATTTCAACCGCAGCCAAAACCGGAACTGGCGGTTGATGTTAACTTTGTGGAAGAGATCCGCCTGGATGATGAATTCCTTCTGCTCGACGCGCGGGATGCTGAAAGGTATCGAGGGGAGGATGAACCCATTGATCCGATTGCCGGGCACATACCTGGGGCCATTTCAGCACCTTATGTTGATAATCTAACCAATGAAGGGATGTTTCGTCCTGTTGAAGAATTATGGGAACGATTTGACCGTCTTTTAGAAGGGCACTCCGCGGAGAAATCCGTGTTTTATTGCGGTTCCGGGGTCACATCCACTCATAACATCTTAGCCATGGTTCATGCGGGTTTTGAGATGCCCCTCCTTTACCCGGGATCATGGAGTGAATGGATCACGGATACCTCCCGTCCCATTGAGTGAGTCCTTCACGATCCATCCTATGAGAGATGAGGGCAAGAAACTTGGTTGCGCATGGATGAAGGCAGGGTAAAGACGTATGAACTTGACCATATCTTTAGCCCAAATGGCGTTTTCATTTGGGGAACCCGAAGAAAATTACCAGCGAGTAAAAAGATGGATGGTGTATGCGGAAAACCAGGGAACAGATATCCTTCTCTTTCCTGAGTTATGGGCCAGCGGTTATGATCTGGAAAACTGTGCAGCGCATGCCCAGGTTTTGGATGAAGGCCTGTTTCTGCAAATGTCCTCTCTGGCCAGGCAGCATTCCATGATCCTGGGTGGATCTCTGCTTGAAAATCATCAGGGGGATATATTCAACACCTTTTTCCTCTATGGAAGGGACGGCGAGTTGATGGGTTATTATCGAAAAGTTCATCTCTTTCGCTTGCTGGAAGAGGAAAAATGGTTGCGGGCGGGAGATGAACTCGTGCTTCTTGATGCGCCCTGGGGGAAAACAGGTTTGAGTATTTGTTATGACCTTCGTTTCCCTGAAATGTTCAGGGTGTATGCTGCAGCTGGGGCAAAACTGATTCTGATGGTCGCCGAGTGGCCGGAAACCCGCATTGAACATTGGCGGACGCTGTTGCTCTCCCGGGCTATTGAAAACCAGGTTTACATAGCCGCTGTAAATAAGGTGGGGCGGAGCCAGGGTGCCGATCTAGGAGGACGCAGCGCGATCGTCGACCCCTGGGGTGAACGGGTTGTTGAGGGAGGTACAGAAGAAGCCTTGCTAACAGCGAGGATTGATCTGGCATTGGTGGGTCAAGTCCGTGAAAAAATACCTGTCCTTAAAGACCGGCAGCCTGGTGCCTATGAAAATGTCAGGGAATACAATCATGATCCACGTTGACGGGTCTTTAGGGGAAGGAGGTGGACAGGTCCTGCGGACGTCTTTGTCCCTTTCCGCTCTGACTGGGAAAGGCATGAGAATAAAGAAGATTAGAGAAAACCGCTCCTCTCCCGGATTAAAACACCAACACCTGCAAGCGGTTCGAGCCGCTGCAGAAATATGTGATGCAGAGGTCGAGGGGGATAGGATTGGCAGCAAGGAGATCCTGTTTATACCTCATGAAATCAAGTCCGGAAATTATCATTTTTCCATTCCAACTGCGGGTTCTTCTTCCTTGGTCCTGCAAACCTTGTTTTTACCCTTGACATTGGCTGATGATACCTCCAGAGTCACCATTGAAGGGGGAACCCATGTGAAGTGGAGTCCGTGTTTCCATTACCTGGATTGGCAGTGGATGGATTATATGGAGAGGATTGGATATCAGGGTAAGCTTTCTTTGATCAAAGCTGGGTATTATCCTCAGGGCGGGGGTGAAATCAAATCCGTTATTGTCCCCGGCCAGGGAACGCGTTCGTTAGATCTGGTTGAACGGGGCAATCTGAAACAGATTCGAGGTATATCAGCAGTGACAGATTTACCTGATCACATCACACGCCGGATGCGAGATCGCCTTGTAAGCCGTCTGGGAAGGAAGTATCCACTCAATGACATTCGAATCAAACAGCTCCAGGGACGTGGGAAAGGTGCATTTTGCGGGTTGCTGGTTGAATTGGAAGCCTCGCAGGCTTGTTATTTTTCGCTTGGAGAGCGCGGAAAACGGGCAGAGTCCGTTGCGGATGAACTGGTCGATCAAGTATTACGATTTATGAAAACGGATGGTTGTATTGATCAATACCTGGCAGACCAGTTGTTGTTACCTTTAGCGCTGCTAGATAATAAGTCCCGACTACGAGTCCCGGAGGTCACATCCCACCTCGTGACCAACGCCAAGGTGATCCAGAAATTTATTTCCGTTGAATTCATAGTTGATGGTGACCTGGGGCAGCCTGGGATAGTAACCATCATCCCCTGACCATGCCAAAAGCAACCTTTCGTTTCTATGCAGAATTAAATGATTTCCTCCCGGAAGATAAGCGGCATAGAACCTTTTCTGTATCGTTTTCTGGACATGAAACAGTGAAGCACCTCTTGGAAACTGTAGGGGTTCCCCACACCGAGGTTGATTTAATTTTAATCAATGGGAAGTCTGTGGGTTTTCATCAAAAGGTACAAGATGGTGACAGAGTAAGCGTCTACCCGATGTTTGAAATCCTGGACATTTCTAAGCTGACAGAAGTGAGACCTGATCCCCTCCGGGAGCCCACCTTTGTCGTGGATAATCACCTGGGAAAGTTAGCCGGATACCTGCGTCTCCTCGGTTTTGACACATTGTATGAGAACGATTTCCAAGATCCTGAGCTTGCTTTCATCTCATCCCATGAAAATCGCATTTTGTTAACGCGAGATCGGGGTTTATTGAAACGAAAACAGGTCACCCACGGTTATTGTGTTCGATCTGATGACCCGAAAGATCAAATTGTTGAAGTGCTGCGAAAATTTGACATCGCAAACTATGTCCAGCCGTACACCCGATGTGCTCGCTGTAATGGCTTGTTAAAACCCGTGGAAAAAGAAGAGGTATTGGCGCACCTGGAACCACTCACGAAAAAGCATTATGATGCATTTATGCAGTGTCAGGATTGCCAACAGGTGTACTGGAAAGGCTCACACTTTCAAGAGCTTCATGAGTTCTTGACTCGGGTTGTGGAGAAGTCGAAGGTTGAAGAGAAAACTGATGAAGATTGATTAATTACCCTTCTTATGGACTGCTTCCTGGGATATAATGTGCCACTGTATGTCAATTAGAAATTTTCTTCATGGAAATGTATTCTTCTAGAATACATCTCTGGCAAGATTAAGGTTCACCTTTGCGTCGGATAATGTATTAGGATAAAGATATGCTGGATTATTTTTTCAAACCCAAATCTGTAGCTGTGATTGGCGCTTCCACGGACCCTGATAAACTGGGATATGCGGTATTAGAAAATCTGGTTGAGGGCGGGTATGCCCAACAAGGAAAGGTTTATCCCATCAATCCCCATGCCGAAAAAATTTTAGGATATGAGGTATTTTCCTCTGTCACAGAAGTTCCTGGTGAGATCGATCTTGCTGTGATCGTGATCCCATACACTTATGTCCCCGATGTGCTCCGCGAATGTGGAGAAAAAGGGATCCCCGCTGTGGTTGTGATCAGCGCTGGATTCCGGGAAGCAGGGATGGAGGGATTAGAACGCGAGCTGGAGTTAATTGATATCGCCAAGGAGCATGGGATTCGTTTGGTGGGCCCAAACTGTCTTGGGGTCATTGACACGTTCACCCCCTTAAATGCCTCTTTTTCAGCGGGCACCCCACCCAAAGGGCCCATGGCTTTTATGTCCCAATCCGGCGCCTTAGGAACCGCTATTCTTGATTGGGCTCAGGCAGGCCGATTGGGTTTGTCAAAATTCGTGAGCTTGGGAAATAAAGCGGATGTCAGTGAAATCGATTTGATGAAGGCTTGGGTGGATGATCCGGATACAAACGTGATCTTGATGTACAGCGAAGGTCTGCCCAATGGGCAGGAGTTTATCGAGGTGGCCAGAGAAATCACCCGGAAGATGCCTCTGGTTGCTGTGAAATCCGGTGTTACCGAATCAGGTTCCAGAGCCGTTTCCTCCCATACCGGTTCTCTGGCAGGATCTGAACAGGCATATCAAGCAGCTTTTCAACAAGCCGGAGTGCTTCGAGCAGAGGACATGGCCAGCTTATTTGATATGGCGTTGGCACTTGGATACCAACCTCTCCTCAAAAATAACCGGATTGCCATCGTCACAAATGCGGGTGGACCGGGTATTCTGGCGACGGATGCTCTGGAACGCAGAGGGATGTCGTTGAGCAGGTTAGAGGTTGAGACCATTCAGGATTTAGAACAGTACCTACCTGACGCGGCCAGCGCTGCGAATCCTGTGGATGTACTTGGAGATGCCAGAGCAAATCGCTATGAGTTTGCATTGAAAGCTGTCTCTGAAGATCCCAATGTGGATGGTTTGTTGGTGGTTCTCACTCCACAAGCCATGACCGAAATTGGAGCAACAGCTGAAGCTGTGGGAAAAATTTCTCAAGAGATCGATAAACCGATCATGGGGTGTTTCATGGGGGAGGCGAAAGTAGAATCAGGTATCGAGGTACTTAGGAAGTATAATGTCCCCAACTATTCCTTCCCGGAAAGGGCTGCGTTGGCGTTCCGAGCGATGGCAGACTATCGGGAGATCCGGCTTAGACCCCAACCGAAATTTGAAACATTTGAGGTGGACCAACAGGCTGTACGCGATGTGTTAGAGAGGGTTAAGTCAGAAGACCGGTATTCGATTGGAGACCTTGAAGCCTGGGATATATTGGAAGCTTATGGGATCAATATTCCTAAATCGAAATTAGCAGAGAGCCAGGATCAGGCGGTAGAATACGCAGCAGAAATCGGATATCCGGTTGTATTGAAGATAACCTCTCCGGATATTCTCCATAAAACGGATGTAGGCGGCGTAAAAGTGGGTTTGGAAAGTCCGGAAGAAGTACGAGACGCTTTTGAGTTGATGCTGTACCGGGCAGAGCGCTATCTCCCGGAAGCTGAGGTCTGGGGATGTCAGGTTCAGGAAATGGCTCCCCCGGGAGGGTTGGAGGTTTTAATTGGGATGAACCGGGATCCCCAATTTGGCCCTTTGATTACGTTCGGCCTCGGTGGGATCTATGTGGAGGCTTTAAAAGACGTCACGTTCAGGGTTGCCCCTTTCTCCAGGAAAGAAGCGCAGGCTATGCTGGAGGAAATCCGAGCCAGCGCTTTATTAGAAGGGGTCAGAGGGGAACCTCCCGTTGACAAAGAATCTATTGTGGAGATTTTGATGCGTATAGGTCAGCTTGTACAAAAGTTTCCAGAGATCGCAGAACTCGATATCAACCCTCTGATTGTGTATCCTGAAGGGCAAGGAGCTATTGCGATTGATATGCGTCTGGTTTTATCCAGCGAAAAAGAAGGAGAATAAGGATGAAATCGTTATATATCACGTCCGTAGAAAAGTACTCAGGAAAAACCGCTGTTTGTCTAGCTTTGGGGAAACTTTACCAAAAGAAAGGGTTGGGGGTGGGATATTTGAAACCATTTAGCCTTCAGCCGTGGCGGTTTGAAGATAAAATCGCGGATGAAGATGCCTCATTTGTGATCAGTACCCTTGGTTTGGAAGCCTGCCCCTGGGAACTCGCGCCTGTGGTCGTCACCCCAGAACGGTTAAGGTCCCATTTGATGGGAAAGGGCGAAAGCGATTTGATGGGAAAAGTCAAGGAGGCAGCTGAGCAGGCAGCAAAAGGGAAAGACCTTCTCCTCTTGGAAGGAGGAGGTAGCTTGCGGGAAGGGTATGTGATGGATTTACCCACCCCCAGGGTGGCCAAGGAACTAGAGAGCGATATTTTAGCTGTTGTCCGATACTATGAAGATGTGTCTCTCTTGGATGATGTCCTGACCGCGAAGTTCAGGTTAGGCGATGCCCTGAGTGGGGTGATCATCAACCGTGTGCCGGAAAGCGCTTGCGCTTTTGTCAATAATCTTGTGGTTCCCTACTTGGAAAAAAAGGGTGTTTCTGTTTTGGGGGTCTTGCCGGAAGAACGGAAGATCGCTGCCCTTACAGTGGGGGAGATCATCAGTATCTTAAATGCGCAGATCTTGACGGAAACCGTAAGAGAAGAGACGCTTGTAGAGGCCTTAATGGTGGGGGCGATGACGGAAGATGCAGCCATTCGACGTTTCCGTAAACAGCATAATAAAGCGGTCATTACGGGGGGAGACCGCACAGATATTCAATTGGCTGCGATGGAAACGTCCACGTCTTGCTTAATATTGACCGGAAATCTGCACCCTAATCCCTTAATTGTAAAGCAGGCCGATCATATGAACGTACCCATTTTGTTGGTTTCAAAAAACACGATGGAAACCGTCGAAAGCTTGGATCGAGTTTTTGGAAAAACACGCCTGGGTCAGAAATCAAAATTGGACGCATTTAAAAAATTAATCGTGGAAAATGTGGACCTGAATCTTTTAAACCAGAAATTAGGGATCTGAGAAACCCAGCTAGAGGCGATAGCAAATATATACAACAGTCCCTTGCGCTAATTACGGCAAGGGACTGATTGGTTGGTAAGAAGGAGCGTGGATAAGAATTTGGCCTGTGCTAAAGGGCAGGTATTCAAGGTCTGTTTTAACGGATAAATGGATGGTGTGGGGGGGAAAAAAAGTCCGTTTCACACCTGTGAAACGGACTTATGTAAGCTGCACTATTAGCGGCCTAAATTAGGAGCGAGGCGTTTGATCCTTTTTTTCAAGCCTGATGCTTCAACCTCATGCATTTTTTTCATTTGCCGCTTCGATCGGTCTGACTTACGGCGGCGCAAATGCCCTTGGTGTCCTTTGGCGCGTAAAATCTTTCCGCTTCCTGTTTTCCGAAATCTCTTTTTTGTGGCTTGGTGTGTTTTAATCTTGTATTTTCCCATGGTGGGTGTACTCCTTTCACTACTGTTAATCACGTTTGAAGATCAATCTTCTTCGTTTTCAGGTGAGATGTCTCGTAGTATTTTATTCAATTTCTTGGTTGCCTCGCGAACAGAAATCTCCTTGGTGGCGGCCCATTCCGAGGCGATTTTCTTCTTCAATTTCCGGTGAGCGCGTTGTTCGGTTGTGTTTAGCTTATCGCGAACCCTTTTGCCTTGCAGGTCGCGCAGCAGGGCACAAAACCCTTCTAGTTCACCTTCCTTCGTGATCTGCGTGATCCTGCTTTTCCGGGTGGTGTGTTTGTCGGCCATTTTCTCCGGAGGCGATTTTAAGATATCAAGTGCTTTTTTCAAATCTTTATTTGAGACAACAGGCCGGATTCGTTCGCTTTCAGATTCTGTGATAGGAATCCAATAAATCCCTTTTCGGGCTTGTACCTTGTAATAGGTCTCGCTTTCGTCTCCCAGGACCTTTTCTTCAATGCCTTGTATCTCACCGACCCCGTGGTAAAGGTGAAAAACCCAGTCTCCTTTAGAAAATTCTTTCTTTTCTGCCGTCATCCCGTCCTCCGCCGCTGCTTATCGTAACTAAATAATCTATGTCATACACCAAATAAAGATTTTATCACAGAATTACTTAGTTGTGTTTTTGTTTTTCAATATAATCCCTTAAAATTCGTTGAATGCGGGGTTGACGTAGACGGCGCAGCGCCTGCGCTTCGATTTGCCGCACACGCTCCCTGGATACGCCCACCTTTTGGCCTACTTCTTGAAGCGTATGGCTTTTTCCATCCGGGACGCCGTAGCGTAAACGTAAGATGCGAACCTCCCGGGAAGGAAGGGCTTCCATCACCTCTTCCAAGTGTTCTTTAAGTAGGTGTTTGGTGGCTGTCTCATCCGGTAACGGGGTTTCATGATCCTCTACAAAATCACCTAAAACCGCATCTCCTTCTTTTGTGGTTGGCATTTCTAAGGAAAGCGGCCTGCGGGCTACTTTCATCATGTACTGCACTTTTTCCGGGTCTTCGTCGAGGGCGTCCGCGAGTTCATCGATGGTCGGATCCCGTTCTAGGGACTGTTTGAGATCGTTTTGCATGCGAAACATCTTCGATATCTTATCGCCCATGTGGACGGGGACACGGATGGTTCTACCTTGATCTGCAATCGCTCTTGTAACCGCTTGGCGGATCCACCAGGTGGCATATGTGCTGAACTTATACCCCCGAAGATAATCGAATTTCTTGGCTGCCCGCATCAAACCAATGTTTCCTTCCTGGATGAGATCTAGAAAGGGGACTCCGCGTCCCATATATTTCTTGGCCACGCTGATCACCAGCCTGGAGTTGGCTGTGATCAAGTGGTCCAAGGCAACCCATTCATCCTCGATCATTTCGTGGAGTTCACAGCTCCGCTCAGGGGATACATTCCCCCTGGCTAACTCTTTTCGGGCCAATCTGCCTCTCTCGATTCGCTTCGAAAGATCCTTCTCCTGTTCTTTGGTAAGTAAAGGGATGCTTGCAGCTTCTTTAAAATAAAGTTCAATGAGGTCGTTTGTATCGATCTGACTTAATTTGTTCTCGTCCTCGTCTAGAAGTTCCTCTTCGTCCTCCACAACTTTTCCATTTCCCCCGTCATCACCAAATAAGGAGTCTATTTCCTCGTCAGCGCTTTCCTCCAGGTAAGGAATGTCCTTCTCCATCAGGGTTGTGAAGGCTTTTTCTAAGCTGGTAATGTCCTTTTTTGCGTCTGGGAAGTAGTCGAGAATATTTGAAAAAGTTACATATCCCTGGGAATGTCCTAATTTGATGAGCTCACTGATGGGTTTGGTTTGTTGCTTTTCATCAGACACAGTTGTAGGAGCTGTTTTTTTTGTCATGTATTTTTTTAAGTTGGCTATGAAACGATTAGGGATGTGTGTTCTAGTTTATGTATCCGTTTCCTGAGCTAAGGCACAGGTTGGGTTTCCAGAGTGAGTGAGTGTCGTATCCATTTTTGTCCTCTTTCCCTATTCAACCCACATCTCGGTATCCCACAAGGGGGGAATATTCCGGATTACTCATCCTCGTTTTGGCTTGACCTTTGCTTTTTGTGTCGGTAAACAATCCGGCCCCGAGAGAGATCATAGGGGGACATTTCCACTGTCACGCGGTCTCCCAGCAAGACGCGGATATAGTATTTCCGCATTTTCCCTGCTAAGTATGCCAGCACCTCATGTCCGTTATCCAGTTCAACTTTAAATTGCGTACCCGGCAGGGCTTTGACAACCGTGCCTTCCATACGCATTTTTTCTTCTTTTTTGGCCATGTTACCTCTTCGTCATAACAACGACTTGTCCATCGAAATGGGAGCAAATGATCAACGGCTGTCAGATCCTGATAAAAACAGGCCGTGGATCCCGCCTAATACTGATATCGGCGGCGGCGTTGGCTTTTTTGACGACGTTTTTTCGAAAGCCGGCGCTTGCGGCGTCGAATTGCTTTCTTACGTTGGATCCTGCGCAATTCACTCTTGGACACGAACCATCGTTTGCGGCGTACAGTGCTTAGAACGCCACTCCGGGCAACCTTTTTACGAAAACGCTTCATTAACTGCTTTTGTGACTCATTCGGTCGAAGTTCAACTTTTACTGCCAATCTTCTCACATCCTTTCTATGTGCCATTCAAACAGACAGGGTGAGGCGTATACTATCTCACCCTGTCTGAATTGTGGCTGAATTATGTGTCTTCCCGAAGGTGCCAGTCATTTTTTCTGGCTGAATCCTCCTTTTTCCATGGCTTACAGTATACCGCGTCCTGATTACAAAACACTTAATAATTACGCCTATTAATTACAAAACACTTACATTGACGGGCTGTTTTGGTCGTGCTAGAATGGAATTATGGAAAAAAGGCCCCAAAAAATATCCGGAACTCCTGCGATTAAAACCACAGACATGCAAGAGGTGAATCTGTGGCTGAAACATCTACCCATTGGCGCGTTTTTCGTTTCCACGCGGGGGCGGATCTCGTATGTAAATCCAGCTTTATTGAAGTTGTTGCAAGCCGATGAAGATCCATTTACGGGACAATCATACCACAATTTATTTCAGGCGTTCATTTCCCGAGCTGCAGCCCCGAGCGAGGTCCGGAAGGGGTTTTATGCGGCCCGCCTTACCCTTCAGGATATGCCCCGGATGGATTGGGTGTCGAAGGGGGGAGCAGGACGTCACCTGCAGGTGATACTTTTCCCTTTCAAGGATCAGAAAGGGCAAGAAGTGGGATGGGGAGGGGCGGTATACGAATGGACGAGAAAGGTCTCTCAAGTTAAGCAAACCTTGGAGACCGCTGCTGACCTGATGAAAAAATTGCCCTGGGAATTGGCATCCATTCAAGGCCAATTTCGGGCCCTTTCAAAGCATCATCTGCAGTGGGATCAGGACACGACCCGGGAGTTATTCCAGACCCTGAATAGAAAAATGAACCAGGTCGCAGGGCAGGTGGAACAAGCCTTTGAATTGGTCAGGTTTGAACGAGAAGGGTTGCTTGTTTATCCTGAGGAAGTGGATTTAGGCGAGCTGATAGCGGATTTTCTTGACCAACAAATCCCTCAATTTCCCAACTTAACATTTCATTACCCGAAAGATCTGGAACTCCCAGCGGCACGAGTTGATCCTGGAAGGATTGAGGATGTTTTCAAGGAAATCACCCGGTATGCCGCGAGCAGAACCCAAAAAAGCTGTGATGTGACGATTGATATCGAGGTCCATGATCGTGACCTGGAAGTCTCTGTTGTCGTCAAGCCTGCGGGTGAGGAAAGGAGACCGCCTCCTCCTTCATCACAAGGGCATCGTGGAGCAGCAGAAATCGGGGATTTCGTTTTGAGTCAAGGAATTATCCAATCCCATGGAGGTCAGATGTGGGTTGAAGACAGGGACCGCGGTCAAAATGAGGGGTTTACGGTATCTTTCTTGCTGCCGCGGATGCCCCTCCAAAAATCCCTCCGGATCAAGGATGTGCAACCTTCCTCGGAGAAGAAAGAACAGCGAACGATTCTCATGGCCGGGTCGGATTCCGATACGCTTCATCTTTTGACATCGGTTCTCCGGGAAAATGGGTATCAGGTCAAAATCGCCTCAGATGGTCCTTCTGTTGTGGATATCGCACAAGCGGAGACCCCAGACCTGATCATCCTGGAATGGGAACTGGCCAGGATGAACGGGTTACATGTGAGCAGATATATTCGCAGATGGTCCTCCATCCCAATTTTTATGTTAACCACGAAAACCCATCCGGGGCCCATGGTAGAAGCGTTTGAGGCCGGGGTGGATGATTATATAGTGAAGCCATTTTTGGTGGATGAAGTATTGGTACGGGTCGAAGCACTGCTGCGGCGGACCCGGAACGGGAACGTAGATCCTGAGTCGGAAGTCTTTGAAAGGCGAGGGTTACGGATCGATTATGATTCCCAGCAGGTTTGGTTTCGCGGCGATATGATTGAGATCACCCCCCTTGAATATAAACTCCTGACCTATATGTCCCAACATCAACGACAAGTGCTCCCTTACCAGCAGCTTATTGAACATGTCTGGGATGCACCTGACAAAGGATCGCGCAGAGGGTTATTTGTTCATGTCAGGAGATTGCGGGAAAAAATTGAACGAGATCCGGAAAACCCCGAATTTATCGTCAACCGTTGGGGTGTAGGGTACGCGTTTTTGCCGGATTGAGCGGATTTGTATTTGACAAAAGGGATAAAGTTTGTGATAATCTGTTTGTTCATGCGAGGCTTAGACATTCCTTTATCATTTTCATATGATTTGATGACTTTGCTGCCTCCCATTTTGGATGGCAGCAATCTTGTTGTTAACCTTTTATAAAGCCTGCAATTATTTGCATTTGTGGGTACCTATATTTGGAGGAGAGTACGAGTTTTTTATGGAGACAGAAACCAAGGAAAAGGAGAAGAAAACAAACGCTGTAGAAAACGAACAATCCCAGGAAACCCCGGATTGGTTCCAGGATTTTGTCGATAATTATGATTATGATCGACCTCAGCGTGGGGAAATATTAAAAGGCGTGATCTTGGATATTGGGGATAATTCGATTTTGCTCGATGTGGGTTTAAAGCGAGACGCCATTGTTACCAGCCAAGATTTGGATAAAGTCGATAAAGAGACGCTTGAAGAATTGGACGTTGGTGATGAAGTGTTCGTCAGTGTGATCCGCAGCCCGATTGGAGATGATGACCTTCTCGTCTCATTAAGTAGAGGAATCGCTTATGAAAGTTGGGTGAAAGCCAAACAGTACATGGAAGAGGATAAATTATTAGAGCTGCCCATCATCGACCAGAACAAAGGGGGATTACTGGTTGAGTTTGAGAACCTGCGTGGGTTTGTACCCAACTCCCACATCCCATCTTTACGGCGAGGTACGAGCAGACAAAAAGCAAGCGAAGAAAAATCAAAGATGATTGGGGATACCATTCCCCTTAAAGTGATTGAGGTCAACCGCAAACAGCGCAGATTGGTCTTTTCTGCGCGTGTTGCCCAGAAAGAAAAGCGTGAAAAACGGCTCAAAGAACTTGAAGAAGGCGATGTGATTACCAGCCGTGTGGTCAACGTGGTGGATTTTGGTATATTCGTTGATTTAGATGGCGTAGACGGTTTAGTGCATAAATCCGAAATCGCTTGGGACCGCGTGTATGATCCCTCCAAATATTTCAGTGTGGGCGATGAGATTGAAGTCAAGGTTGTAGACGTCGACGTGGAGCGGGAAAGAGTGAGTCTGAGCCGAAAAGCGCTTCTCTCTAATCCTTGGGAAGAACTGGAAGAAACATATGATGTGGGCGACCTAGTAGAAGGAAAAGTAGTCTCTGTTCTGGATTTTGGCGCATTTGTAGAGCTCCCGGAGGGATTACAAGGCTTGGTCCATGTCAGTGAAATTGGATATGCAAACATGGGCGACCCAGAGAGTGTTGTGCAGGAAGGGGACAACGTCTTGGTCAGGGTCCTGAGTATTGAACCGGAGCGTGAGCGGGTTTCCCTCAGTATGCGCAGGGTGCCAGTGGATGATCAGCTGGCCTGGATGATGGATGAGGAAGACGCAGACACTGTATCAGATTTAGATATTGAATCTCAAGAAGAATTGGAAGACAGTGGTGTGGAAGACAAGCTCGAAGATGAAGAGGAAGACACGATCTTTGAGGCGGACGAAATGGAAGCCGCTGTGTCCAGTGAAGAAGAAATAGAGGACGTCGAAGGCAAGGAAACGGACGCCGAGGCTGAGACTGAAGAAGGCCAAGAGCTGGAAGCTTCCGTAGAAGAAGATCTAAAGGAAGAATCTGAGGAATCGGAACCGGACGATGAAGGGGTAGAAGAGGATGAGGAAGAGGAATCGGAACCGGACGATGAGGGGGAAGAAGAGGACGAGAAAGAGGATCCTGACGAAAACCAGGAGTAAACTTTCTACAGCATAATAATATTGGTTTAATTTCAGAGCCTGGAGGTCCCCTCACTCCAGGCTTTGATTTTTGGAAGATTTATGGATGCAGGGCAACCCTTACTGGTGCCTGAGAATTATCCTCTCTGTAATCCTCTTCGCGTAAATCACCACATTCACATCTCAAGCCCTGTTTACAATCCAGGCAACAATAATGGAGTTCATTTTCTATTAGTGGGTTCCATGAGATCTCAACTCCACACCCATCACACCAAATTGTCTCTCGGTATTGGACCATATCTCCCTCCTTAGCGATTATGAAACGTTTAACCGGTCTGTACGCATCAACCAAGGTATGATATCAAGATCATAACTGCGCATGAGGAAGGTGTTGGGTACAATCGCTGTATTTTCACTATAGCAAAATCAGGGATGGTTTGCAAGAGATGTCTTTTTTCGACCTAGATATTCAACCAACGGGCAGCGACTTCGGGTGTCTTATGCAGGGGGCCTTTCTGGATGGTACATGGGGGTAGCGAATTGATAAACAGAGGGCCATAGGTTTTCGTCAGTAAGCGTCTGTCCATACTCACCACAATCCCGAGATCCTGTTTGGACCGGATCAACCGACCAAAACCCTGCCGGAATCCAAGAATGGCCTCCGGAAGCATATATTCGCTGAACGGATCCTGGAAGGTTTCTGAACGCGCGGAAACAATGGGATCAGATGGGACATCAAAAGGGAGTTTCGCGATGACCAGGACTGAAAGATCTTTTCCGGGGATATCTACCCCTTCCCAGAACGCTCTGGTGCCTAAGAGGACCGCTTGATCCGTCTCCTGAAAGTTTTTTAATAAGGTGTGGGGTGAAGGGCCGCTTCCTTGTTCATAGACGATGATCCCTTCTTGTGCTAAAGGTGATGTGATCGCTTCCGCTGTGTTGTGCAGTTGGGTGTAGGATGTAAATAACACCAGAGTCCGACCGCCGGTTTCCTTGCACAGGGGTATCAAACACTGGTTCAACGCTGTTTGATGGCCGCGGTAATCCGTGGGCTCCGGGATATCGTTTACCAGGTACAGCAGGGCAGCGGTTTGGTAATCGAAGGGAGAACCAAGGGTCATCTCTTCAGCATCTATGGCCTGTAAACGGTTGCGGATGTAATCAAAATTTCCGGTTGTCGTCAGGGTGGCAGATGTGAGGACGACCGCTCGCTTTTCATACCAAATATGCTTTTCCATCAATTCTCCAATATGAAGCGGAGCGGCTTTGACGGAGATATGTTTTTGATTCGGCGTGACTTCTGCCCAATAGATCATGTTTGGATCTGGTTCAAATACGAGTGCATCCAGGTTTTCAAATAACTCGTATAGTTCACCGTAGACTTCTCTCATATCTCCCAATACGGATTCAATTTGCGGTTCATCTTCGGGGGCCCGCAGGATCATCTCTCGAATAGCGCCCCATAATTGTTGTAAACTTTCCAACAAACCGTTGAGGGAGTTTCGGCCCTGCTCCCAGGCGATTTCTACATCACTCCAATCAGGTTGAGTCCTTGTCGAGTCCAGAATTCGTTCTCGTTGTGTATACCGCCCGATCGGTTTCCCGCCCCGCTGGTGTTCTAAAAAGGTGTCCAACGCTTGGAAAAATTCGTCCATCCGACTTTCCAATTTGAACGCCTTTTTTGATATGGTTTCAATGAGCGCTTGTAAGGAAGCAAAGTCTGCGGGAGTCAGGGCATCCTTCCCGTAAGAACTCAACCAGCCCAAAGCTCCTTTTTTCTCATCCCCCAGGGCGTTTAACGATCGGCGTATATTCGCCTGGGACGCATAAAAACTTAAGGCGTTCGTGGTTGCTGATTCCAGATGTTGGGCTTCATCGACAATCAAAGTATCATACTCGGGGAGAATACGATTTCCCGTAGCCACATCGGCTAAGAGCAAAGCATGATTAACGATGATCAGGTGGGCGCTGTGAGAAGCTTGTCGGGCTTGATAAAAAGGGCATCTTCCACCTGTCCTTTTCAAGCAGTTTTCTGTAGAGCAGTCTTCATTATCCGCTGATAGGCGGTGCCAGACCCGAGCTTCCCTTGGTCCGTTGAGGTTGATCTCGCCCCGGTCCCCGGAAATGCTCTTTTCCAACCAGACTAAAATTTTTCCCAGAACCCGAATTTCAAGGTTGTTTTTGGGTCCCCCTTTTCTGAGGATTTCCACGTGGTGGGGGCAGAGGTAATTCCCTCTCCCTTTTAAAACGGAGGCCCTCAGGTCGAGGTCGAGAGCGGTTTGCAGCCCTGGAATATCCTTGGATATCAATTGGTCCTGTAAGTTGATCGTGTTGGTTGAGATCACTACATGGCGCTCATTTTTAATCGCCCAGAGGGCTGCGGGGATCAAATAGGCAAGGGATTTTCCAATTCCGGTTCCTGCTTCAATGAGAAGGTGTCTGGAATCGGAGATGGCCTCAGCGGTGGCCCGGAGCATTTCCACCTGCTCTGGGCGATGTTCGTACTCTGGAAAGCTGTCGAAAAATGGCCCTCCAGGTTGGAGTATGGCAGTCACATCAGGGACATTCAATTTCTGGGGTGTATCCGTGGGTTGGAGGGGGATGATCTCTTCCGGAGGATCAAGTTTGTAAAAAGGGTTTTCATATTTCAAAGAGGAAGATTTTACTGGACCTTGGGACTGCTCTTGATTTAATCTGTAGCTGAGTGCTCGCTGAAAAGCCCAATTCCCATGCCAATGGAGTGGTTTTCCCATACGGACGATTTCCCGCAGGACGGGAAGGGGCAGCTCCGCGATCTGGGTGTATAGCTTTCTGAACACATGATAAGTAACCCGAGCATCATCCAAGGCTCTGTGGGTGGCACGCCGCGGGATATTAAAGGCTTGGCCCAAAGCTCTTAAGTTATATCGACCCGCGGAGGGGAGCACGACAGCTGCCATTTCATACGTGTCGATAGCCTGATTGTCATAGAAAAGGTGGTGATTCCTGAGAAAGGAGAGATCAAATGATATGTTATGACCCAGGACGGGATCAGAACCGACGAATTGTTCAAATTCCTCAATGATATCTGTTATCACAGGTGCACCCCGGACCATGGCGTTTGTGATCCCGGTGAGATTGGTGATGGCCGGGGGAATACGTTTTCCGGGGTTTATCAGGGTTTGGAATTCATCGATGATTCCATCATTATTGAATTTCACAGCGCCAATTTCAATGATGGCGTCCTCATTAGCATCCAAACCTGTTGTTTCTAAGTCGAGGGCAATAATCACAGTTTCCATAGGTAACCAGTCTGGTTTATTTGAGCTATTCTTTCTGACAATGAAATACTGAATGACGTGATGCGGGTTAGATCCGTTCCCTTGGTCTTGTGCCTGCAGGAAGGATTGAAAATCAATTCCCGGAGCCTGTTTCAGCGCAGGGTTATTCGCGATGTTTGCGTTTGATTAGCAGTTTACTTTTCTGCAAAGGCGGTGATGATCCTGGTCATGTGTTTTGCGTGTTTAAGAAAAAGATCAAATCGGATATTTTCGTTCGGTGCATGAGCATTTGTGCCCGGATAACTCAATCCCGCGGTGACCACCGGCAGATCAAGGGTATGCACAAAGGCGTAGTTAGGTCCGGAGCCTCCCACCATGGGCACCAGTTCCATGGAGGAACGGTATATGCCTTTAGAAGCTTCGACGACAAGGTTGACAAAGGGGTGATCGGGGTCCGTACGCGCTGGAGGACCTCCTCCCAGGAATTCAAACTCCACATCCGTGAATCCTCTTTCATCTAGATGGTTCCTCAGCTGTTCCAGAACTTGGGACGGTGTTTGCTCCGGCACCAGACGGAAATCTACCTTGGCAGACGCTTTTGCTGGTAAGACAGTTTTTGAACCCTGCCCTTGGTAACCGGAAGACAGCCCGCAAATGGTGCATGTGGGTTCAAAGACCGCATTCATACGCAGCTCCGTCTCGTCCGTGATGCCCCGGAGAAAATGGTCCACCCCATAGCGTTCTTTGTACTCATCTATGATGGGAGGCAAGGCGGCCATCAATTCCCGGTCCCTCTCAGTGGGGGGCAGGATGGGATCGTAAAATCCGGGCAGTTGGATATTTTCGTACTTGTCTTTTAGGCTGGCTAGGGCCCAGGTTAACCGCCAGGCCGCGTTCGGGAAAATCGAACCTCCTGTACCGGAATGCACATCCTGGCTTGCGGTCTCAACAGAGAGTTCAACGTAGCAAATTCCTCGCAAGCCTAAATAAAGCATGGGAATATCACGATAATCCACCCCGCCGAATTCCCAGATACAGGCATCTGCGTCGAGTCGTTCTTTGTGCTTTTTGATAAAGTCGGGGAGGTGGACGCTGCCAATTTCCTCTTCACCTTCGACGATGAATTTGATATTGCAGGGAAGCTCACCCCACTCCTCAAGCAAGGCATCCAGGGCAAATAAGCGGCTGACCAGATGGCCTTTATCATCACTGACCCCGCGCCCGAATAATTTCCCGTCCCGCTCTTGAGGTTCAAAAGGGGGCGATTCCCACAGCTCCAGAGGCTCGGGTGGTTGGACGTCATAATGGTTATAGATGAGTAAAGTCTGATCTGTGCGGCCCTTTCTTTTGCCCAGGACGACGGGAAATCCTTCCGTGTCCAGGATATCCACGTCAAATCCCCGGCCTTCAAGCATTAAAGACACAAGGTGGGCCGCTTCATCCATTCCCCAGCCCTGGGCAGCGACGCTGGGCTGAGCGACATATTTCTTTAATTCTGATAGGCTTTGTTCCAGGTGTTGTTCTAGATAACTGTCAATTGCGTCAAATGTACTCATTGGGAAAACTCCTCCAGCATCGACTCAATACGGGCGACAATCAAGTCCAGGGCAACCGTGTTGTACCCGCCTTCTGGGATGATCACGCTCGCATAACGTTTAGATGGTTCCACGAACTCAAGGTGCATCGGGCGCACCGTTTCTAAGTATTGTCGGATGACGGATTGAGTGGTCCGTCCTCGCTCGTTAATATCCCTTTGCAAACGGCGGATGAAGCGGATATCCGGATCTGTATCCACGAAAATGCGCACATCGAATAATTTTCTCAGTTCAGGCTCCGCAAAAATTAAAATCCCCTCTATGAGGATGATAGGCTGGGATTTTATGGGGGTCGTCTCATTGATCCGGGTATGGGTTTTAAAATCATAGCTGGGCAGTTGGATCTTTTTTCCCGCCTTGAGTTGTTTGATATGCTTGATAAGCAGGCTCGTTTCTAAGGAGTCAGGATGATCGAAATTGATCAATTTCCTTTCCTCCCAGGGGAGATGACTGAGGTCCTTATAATACGCATCATGAGGAAGAAAGCATATCTTATCTGGCCCAACTTTTTCTAAGATGTAATTCGCGATCGTGGTCTTTCCAGAACCTGTCCCACCCGCGATCCCAATCACTAATTTGTTTTCATTTTTCATAGTATTGATATTATACTTGATGGAGGACGATGGCCGTAAGCATCGCAGGCGGAAGTTAAGCAAAATGGAGACGTAGGGAACCCCCTTCGCTGTCCGGTTGCAGTTGCATAACATCCCCGTCGATGGTGTGTGTAACTTGTGCTCTGTTTGAGGATTTGATGTCGGGCGCCGGGTCCCCTCCGGGATATGTTTCCATTCGCCCTCACCTCAACGGAAGCCGGGAAAGAATTTCTCCGCTGGCCCGGGTTCCCTGTCGATGGTTTTGAGGAATGATTCCAAAGGAAGGACTGATGAAGAAAAACATGCTCATCTTTGGTTTGGTGCTGCTCTCTTTGGCTGCTGTCTCTTGCACTGCAGGCCCCAATCAGCTTCAGAATGTGCCGGATGAAGAGGGAGAGGTAGCTGGTTTCTGGATGGGATTGTGGCACGGCCTGATTTCCCCCATAACTTTTATTCTCTCCTTGTTCACTGAGAATATTTATGTCTTTGAGGTGCACAATAATGGGGGGTGGTATATTCTCGGGTTTTTACTGGGCACCTCAATCACCTTTGGCGGGAGCGGCAGCGGAGCGGCTTCGAGTCGGAAGAAGAAAAGATAAGCTTGATGCGGGGCCCCGTTCTCAATCCAGGGACAGAAAGGGTTCTGGTTCACTCATTTTCCAATTCAATGGGGGCATTTAGGGGTTCTTCAATTTCTTTTCCCAGGATGCGGCTTTTCTGGTATGCTGCCCACACCGCCTTGGAGAGGATTGTCCTCAGGCCCCCTTTTTCCAATTGATAAATAGCTTCAGCGCTGGTTCCGCCAGGTGAAGTGACCATGTTCCGGAGTTGAGCCAGGTGTTGATCCGATCGCTGGGCAAAAGTCACGGATCCCAGGACCGTCTGGAGGACGATTTTGCGGGCATCGCGGCGGGAGAAACCCAGGTGGACAGCTGCGTCAACCAAAGCCTCGATTACCAAAAAGATATAGGTGGGTCCGGTTCCGCTGACCGCTGTTGCCATATTGATCGTGTCTTCTTGATCGACATACAATTCCTCCCCCATCGCGTTTAGAATGATCCGGGCTTGTTCCCGCTGTTCCTCGGTCACGCCTGCTGACGCGGTCCATACGGTCATTCCCTTTCCAACCTGGGCGGGCGTGTTGGGCATGGAACGGATGACAGCGTGATGATCTAACCCCGATTTGATGGATGAGATAGCCCGACCCGCGACGATGGAAAATACCAAACACCCCGGCGAAATGGATCCCTTTAATTCTGACAAAACATCGTTCAGCACTTGAGGTTTCACAGAAAGGATTACGATATCCGCCTTTTCAACGGCTTTTGAATTGTCCGCTGTGGTTTGGACTCCATACTGGGATTCAACGTAAGCGCGCTGTTCTCCCGAAGGATCGCTGGCTGTGATCTGGTGTGGATCCAGCTCTTCTGCTTCCAGTAATGCTTGGATAATGGCCCCAGCCATATTCCCCGATCCGATGAATGCTATGTTTTTATCACCTAGATGTTTCACTGATATCTCCTTTTAGAATATAGTCAGTTGAACCCAGGAGTAGGAAGGTGAAGTGATATGCTCCTCATTTTATCATCCCTGATAATTATTTCTCCTGGAGGTAATTATCCTGAACATCTTGGACCATCTTTAAACGTTATTATCCTATGTTTTTCCAATTTATTGATGCTGCTCGCATAAAGGCCCCGTGTCAATGATCTGGAATCATGACCAAGGTATCGATTACAATATAGGGTGGTATAAATTTGACAAGAATTCCGATTCATAGGGAGGAGCTTTTGGAGATATCCTACAAGTTTCAATCCAGGCGGTCCGCGGTTATGGGCCGGAAAGGGATGGTGGCGACCAGCCAGCCTCTGGCCGTTGCTGCAGGATTGGAAATTCTGGGTAGTGGTGGAAATGCGGCGGATGCCGCGGTGGCTACCGCAGCTGCGCTCAATGTCACAGAACCCACCTCGACCGGGATCGGCGGAGATGTCTTCGCCCTGTATTATGACGTTCATTCAGGGGAGATCACTGCCTTGAATGCCTCCGGCCGGGCCCCGCGGGCTCTGTCATTATCCCGCCTGGAAAAGGAAGGTTTCCAGGACGCTCTGCCTCCTTTTCATCCTTATACCATTACGGTACCGGGGGCATGCTCCGGATGGTGCGATATGGTGGAGCGCCACGGAAAATTATTGCTGGAAGATGTCCTGAAACCAGCTGTTACCTTAGCAGAAGAGGGTTTTCCGGTCGCCCCGGTGACTGCTTATTTCTGGGGCCGGGGTGCGGAAAGGCAGCTCAAACATGCTCCGAACGGCAAGGAGTTGATGATTGATGGTCGAGCTCCCCGGAGTGGTGAAGTATTTAGGAATCCGGGTTTGGCCAGAACGCTGAAAACTATAGCTGAGAAGGGGAAGGACGCATTTTATAAAGGTGAAATAGCCAGATCCATCGTGAATGTGGTGGAAAAAGCGGGGGGCTGCCTGTCGCTGGAGGATTTAGCTTCCCACCAGGCGACGTGGGAAGAGCCGATTTGTGTGGATTACCGGGGCTATCATATCTGGGAATGCCCACCCAACGGGCAGGGATTGACTGCACTTTTGGCATTAAATATCCTGGAGGGGTTTGAGATAAGGGGAAAAGATCCCTTATCAACAGAACGACTTCACCTTCAGATCGAGGCTTTAAGGCTGGCCTTTGCGGATGCCCGGTATTATGTCAGCGATCCTTCATTCCAGTCTCTTCCTTTGAAAGAATTACTTTCCAAATCATATGCGGAGCACCGGAGGCGTTTGATAGATCCTGAGCGTGCGTCCCTGGACCAAGAACGGGGCTCACCGGTTCACTCTTCAGATACGGTGTATCTGACCGTTGTCGATGGGGAGGGAAACGCCTGCTCTTTGATTAACAGTAATTACATGGGTTTTGGGACGGGGATTGTCCCCGGAGGGTGGGGATTTACCCTCCAGAACAGGGGGCATAATTTTGATCTGGAATCCGACCACCCAAATGCCTTAGAACCCGGGAAACGTCCCTATCACACCATCATCCCCAGCATGATCACGCAAGAAAGCCAGGGGTCACCCCGGGAACTTTTCGCATCCTTTGGGGTCATGGGGGGGTTCATGCAGCCCCAAGGGCACCTGCAGGTGGCTTGTGGTTTAATAGATGACCAGCTTGACCCTCAAACAGCGCTAGATCAACCCCGTTTTTGCATCACTGATGGCACATCGGGGGGGAAAGTGGCCTTAGAAAAGGGGATTTCCTTTTCAACACTTGCTACATTGGCGGACATGGACCACGAGATTCGACCTGTGGAAGGCTATCAGAGAGCGCTCTTTGGCCGCGGTCAAATAATTGTAAAGGACGCAGGGACTAAAGTGCTGTGGGGAGGAAGTGATCCGCGGGCGGATGGATGTGCGATGACACTTTAAAAAGCCCTTACCCACATGGGTGTGAGAGAATCGTTCAGGTTATACAGGTGAGAAGGAATGGATAAAGAAAATAAAATATTTGTAATCGGTATGTTGAGTGTGATTATCGGTAATTTACTGGGTTTAATGATGGCCGCCGGGATGGTCTGGGCGGATTTAGAGGGTTCCTTATTTCTCTTTGGATTGATCGGCGAAAAAACTACCAGGCGTTTGGACTGCCCAGTCTTGATGACCACCAATGAGACGCGGGAAGTCACTTTATCTTTGAAAAATCCGTCTCAAGAACAGGATACCCGTTTCGTGACAACGACGATTTCCGAGGGATATTTAACGCTCGTTCGAGAAATCAAGCAAAATGTTTCTTTGGGTCCGGGGGAAACAAAGGAACTCAGTTGGGAAATATTCCCTGAGGATGCGGTGTATCGGAAAATTGTCTTGTTCAGGGTCTATGTGAAAGGCTCATATCCCTATCCATCCTTGGAAGCGAACTGTGGTGTTCTGGTTTTTGATATTCCGCTCTTAAAGGGGTCCCAAGTCATGGGATTAACCTTGGGCTTTACATTCCTGATGATGTTAGCTGGTAACAGCATACTCCAATTTCAATACCGAAGTGCCCGATTAGGACCCCGACGTCAAAGAATGTCCAGGGCCATGTACATCATGTCCATATTGATTGCTGTGGACATCTTGATCAGTTATTTAGGGTTTTGGGTTTATGGCCTGATTCTCCTGGTTGTGATTGTGATGATGATCATGGTCCTAAACCTGCAAGTGGCTTTATAGTCCGGGCCTTTTTGAGATTAATTATGGATCATTATGGGAATAACGTTTGATATTCTCTTCCAGCCTCGATGAGAGCTTCTTGCTGTTCTGGTGAATAGGGGGTGAAATTCTCACAAGCGTTCAACACAGCAGGTAACAAATTCACATCCCCCACCGTGCAGATCCCCGTTATATCTTGTGAAAGGGCAAAGTTGATGCCTTTTTGGATTTCTTCTTTTTCATCAAATGGCTCATACCATGTATTATAAGTATGGGGTTTATCTCCCCATTTTCCCTTGGCGATGGATTTGATGATCATCGTTCCCACGCCCTTTTCATGACACAGGGCGAGAAGTTTTTCAGCGTTTTTCCGGTACGTATCATCCGTGTATTGGATGTAATTAATCGGGAAGAGGACGGTATCGAAATCAAAGCGGTTCAAGGCCTCGATGAGCAAAGATGGGATCGCAGCCCCGTGGCCTGTGATGCCCAGGTATCGCGTCAGTCCTTGGTCCCGTGCTTCCACGAGAGCTTCGATGGCTCCCCCGGGTTTTAGGGCAGCTTCTAATTCCTCTTCTGTGGTCACAGCGTGAATTTGATATAAATCAAAGTGATCCACCTTCAATCTGGAAAGGGACTCTCTGAGTTCCCTGGCTGCATCATCTTTATTCCTTTCCATGGTTTTACAGCCCAGGAAAAATCGTTCTCGATGCTTTGCTAACCAGGGCCCCAGACGCTCTTCTGCGTGACCGTAGGTGGGGGCGATATCTATGTGATTCACGCCTGCTTTCAGGACAGTTTCCATGGCCGCATCTGTTTCTTCCTGGGTGGTTTCTGAAAAAGCAAACCCGCCTAAGATGGCCACCGTGCTTTTATGACCTGTTTTCCCCAACTTTCTGGTTTCCATGACTTAACCTCCGTGGTTCATAAACCCTTTGTGTTCTAGGTAAGTTAGTAGTTTTCGTGAGTAGTCCTGGTGGAAATCTTTGGTATATTTCAGGTTGGTATACAGTTGGGCTAAATTTTTAATATTCTCAGCCTCAACAAGTTCCCGCATCCGGGGTGATTTCAGATAGCGTTCCCAGTCCATCTTTTCTTTCTCTTCGTATATCTGGATAATCTCATCCCCCGTGTAGTCTTGATATGCCTCTTCATGGATGAGGCCTTCATAGGGTAGGCGGTGCCGCGGTTCAGGGCTTTCATCAGGAAAACCCAGACAAAATCCCGCCACGGGGACGACATTTTCGGGGAGATGAAGTACTTTTTCAACCTGATCACAATACACGAGCGTACCGCCGAGGTAGCATATTCCCAACCCTAGGGATTCAGCCGCCAGAGCGACATTTTGGGAGACAAGGATGGCATCAATTGCGCCGATCATGAAAGCCAGAAAGTTGTCGAAATTGTCCTCTGCATCCCGGATAGCTAACCACTTCCGCATGCGGTGAAAATCAGAGCAGAATGTGAGAAAGGCAGGAGCTTCCAGCACCATTTTCTGTTTTCCCAGCGCCTGAGATAATTGCTCACGGCGATTCTTCTCCCTGGTCAAGATAATGGAATAGGACTGCATATTCCCCGAGGAAGAAGCCCTGATCCCGGCAGAAAGTATTTTCTTGATTGTTTCTTCCGGTATGGGGTCACTTGAATAATGTCGAATTGATCGATGTTTGTGGATTTGATCTATCACGTTCATAAAAATGTCCTTAACTTGGTAGGTCTGGATCACGTAGTGTGATGGTAAAGGCCTTCATGAGCATTGGGCCGCAGGAGACCCGTAAAGCAAAAAGGGGAAGCCCTGCATGATTGTTTAGCTGGCCCCGTACATTTGATCGGGGCAGAGTTCCCCCGGGAATCGGTCCCGCAGTCGACGGCGGGCGGTATCACACAGATGGCAGGCGTCAGCGTATTTGCCATCGATAGGTAGATTATAGTATCGGAATAATTCTGCTGGGCCCCCTGTGAGCAAAGGCCCAACAATGGGGTGGTCCTCTGGTTGATATTGGTCGCACAGCTGGGCGAGTGATACCTGGTTGATATTCCCCATGGTTATGCCCTGGCAGATATGCAGAAACCCTAAAGGATCGACATGGATCCGTGAGGGTGAACGCAGATCCTCATAAGGACAGGTAGTGTAAGCTGTCCAGGGCTGCTTTTCAAAAGCGTAATCTACCAGTTCCTGCGCGGCCCGTCCCCTGTATCGCACTTCGGAAAGACCCTGGGGAAGGACGCCTTTCACAGAGGGGGCATTTTGATCTTCCGGTTGAGCGATGGAGATCGTACCTACTGGGATCTCAAGGTGTTTTGCGGCCTGGACAGCGTTTTTCGCCCACTCTTCCATCTCGTCGTTGTTATGATACCTATCGGTGCTGATGGTGAGAGAGTGTATATCATCTGAAAATGGCATCAACCACATCACAGCGTCCTCTACACTTATGGCCCAGTATGCATTGCTGAGAATGCCCACCTGGTAACCTAGGGATACAGCTTTTTTGATCCCGCGAAGCATGAGGGGATAATAGAGAAATGGTTCTCCACCTTCAAAGTAGATTTGTTTTATGCTCGGAACCTCTTGGGATTGTTGTAGCAGGTTGTTTAGCGCTTTCCATGTCCAAGTTCCGCGCTGGTTCGGACTTCCCCACACGAAACAGTGGTCGCAAGTGCAGTTGCAAATATATGTCAATAGGATGTGCAATCCTGTCAGGTTCATAAAGGATCTCCTCTCCTCAACCATCCGAGGATGTGATATGGATCTCACTTTAAGTATAAGCTAGATTACGCATTTCTCCAAAACAGTCTGTGAGGAGCGGAGATGGGTTCAATCGATTTCATACCCCGAGCTATGCGTTATACTTAGTGAAATCCGGGTTTCGAGGGAGTTTGGTGAGGAAGTATGGAGAGAAAGAGCGTGAAAGCAAATGGAATGCTTTTGCTTACTGCCATCATTTGGGGAGGTGGCTTTGTGGCCCAGCGGATCGGTATGCGGTCTATGGGTCCGTACATGTTCAATGGATTCCGATTTGCTTTAGGTGCCATTACGCTCCTGCCTTTTCTGCTCAGGCGAAATTCAGACAGACTGCCTGACCTCAGGAGCTGGAAATCTGTTCTTGGGATCGGGATGATTGCCGGCCTGTTTTTGTTCTTCGGAGCTACCTTCCAGCAGCTCGGTTTGGTGTACACGACGGCGGGAAAAGCGGGATTTGTGACCGGCTTATACGTGATCCTTGTCCCTCTGTTGGGTGCCCTATGGGGGGATCGAGCCCCACTGCAGTCCTGGCTCGGGGCTATTTTGGCAGTTGTGGGTCTTTATTTTTTGAGTATGAAGGAGGACTTAAGTTTAGAAGTAGGGGATGCCTATGTGCTCGTGGGCGCCTTTTTTTGGGCGGGACATGTGCAGTATATCGCCAACTTCTCCTCTGAGGTGAGTCCGCTGCGGTTATCATTTGTGCAGTCTGTGGTCACGTCAGTGGTCAGTTTCTCGGTGGGATTGCTGGTAGAAGATACAAATTCAGCGATGATTGCGGGTGCTTTGGGAGCGATATTTTATGGGGGCGTGATCTCCATTGGGATCGCTTATACCCTGCAGATTATGGCCCAGCAGAAGGCTAGGCCGACCCCGGCTGCCATCATCTTAAGCCTGGAATCTGTTTTTGCTGTTCTCTGGGGATGGATTTTTCTGGGTGAAATATTGTCCAGACGGGGATTGTTGGGGAGCGGGTTGATGTTGTGTGGGATGGTGCTTGCCCAGATGAATTCCTCAAAGAAAAAGAAAGATCAGGAGTGGAAGTTATACCCCTGATCTCATTTCCACTTAATGATCACTCGCTTAGCGCATCTACCGCAGCCTGTAACACCGTATCTTTCCTTCCTAAGACGCTGTCCCGTGTCTTTGGGACCTGGATATCCGGGGCGACTCCTTTGCCTTCAATGATGATTTCACCATCGGGATTCACTGTTCTTCCCGTGGGAAACTGAATGGATAGATCGTCAGGGAGTTTATATTGGCCTCGCCCCACTTCACCGTAGGCTCCAGCTGTGGGAGCGTGACCGACAATCATAGATCGTTGATCATGGGCAAGGGCGTAGGCAAATCCTTCACATGCGCTGATACATTCCGGTCCTACTAAAACCGCCACTTTTCCATCGTAGTATTTGGGAGCGGGTTCAATCGTCCTGGGTAATTCAACGAACTCAAATTCTTCTGAGTTTTCGTTGTAGTACGCGGAGCAAGAGAGGGTGATCTCTTTCTCAAACAGATAACCAGCAAAATCAAGCGCAAGCCCGCTGTTCCCCCCGCTGTTTTGCCGGAGATCGATGATTAATCCCGGGATTTCATTTTCTATGAGCTTGTCAATGTAATGTTCCCAAAGCCGGGCCATGTGGTTGTAGTCGTCTGAGAAGGTTGTGATCGAAATATAACCCAATCCAGAATCATCCAGTACTTTTCCTTCCAATGGTAGAGCAAACTCGTCCATGTTTTCGCTTTCCAGGGCAGCAAATAAGGAATTGACTTCGGTTTCAGATTTCATGGTCACGGTCTGGTCATTTTGGCTTGGGTTTTTGTATGAGGTTTCGATTCGGCCCCCGAGTTTGGTTCGGGGAAGGAAAAGAAGTTGACCCAGCCTGCGGTGATGATCTGTTGAGTAAGGCCCGAAGAACGGTTCAATATCCTGGAGCGCTTCACGTACCGGTTGACCATCCCAGGTGATGATTTCTGCTCCGACCTCTATTCCAGCCTCCGCCGCTGGGGTATCAGGGAGAACTTGTGTCACCAGGATCGTACCGTCGCCCAGTTCTTCCAATATCAACCCAAAACCGCCGCCGAATTCAGGAAAGAAAACATCCGGATTGACGGGCCCAACCCCGACATGACCGTCGGGTATGGCCAGAGTGAAGTCATGGAGGGCTGCGTAAAACTCCTGGGGATCCGAGGCTTGTGTAATCCGTGGGGTGTACGTTTCGTATAGCGAATCCCAATCGATCCCTTTCAGCTCCGTGAAGGGGTATTCTCGAGATGCCTTTTCAAAGAGGGCATCGAACGCTTCTTCATAACTCATCTTGGAATAATCGTTGACTGCGACTTCACCCTCTGTGAGTGTGATTTCCGGGTGCTTTTCTTTATAAAAACGAAACGGTTCCTGATTCAAATCCACAAGTGTGTAGCCGGCAGATATGGGTTCGGTGGGATCATCTTCCGTAAAAAGCAAGTCATCTTCTCCAAAGCTTGTGGGAAATGACTGCTGGTTGTCAGGAGCCCAAACCACCAGCGTTCCACCCTTTATCTCGTCGTCACGCTCCGGATCCGTGATGGTAGAGGAGTAAGCAGTCGACCAACCTGTTCCATCGCGAGGTTCAAGGAAGGGATCTCCCCATGTGTTTGACCAATAAGCGACCGCGAATACCATCACGCCGCGATCTTCTTCCTGGTCGAAATCAAGATCAAGCAATGTCGCTTGAGGGGCTTTTGGGAGGATGAGGTGATAATTCAGTGTTTGCTCGTTGACCTTTTTTACAGGACCAATCACCTGTCCTTCCAAGGCAAATTCAAATTCCCGATTCCTGTTTACAAACCCTGCCTGGTCTTCCAGCAGGACAAAGGGTTCCGAGAAGGTATTCAGGAAGAATGGAGAGGTAAAAGGAATGGTTCCAGAAATTTTGACAGGTTCCTTTTCAGGATCTGGAGATTTCTCCGTCTCGTAGACGACGGTTTTCGTGGGAGGGATGGTTGTATTTACCTGGC
Source organism: Anaerolineales bacterium (assembly GCA_046483045.1). GTDB lineage: Bacteria > Chloroflexota > Anaerolineae > Anaerolineales > UBA11858 > B10-G9. The sequence continues at coordinate 112,526 of JAWODY010000079.1, forward strand.
TTGGTGTGGAGGTTTGCGCTGAAGGCGTGAGTCCGCATGATGCGAGGATGAAGGCGAAGATAAGGAACATAAAACTGAGGGTTCGTTTTGACATACAGGGTCTCCTATTGGATTATGGATCAAACCTTAACTAATTAACAGATGTTTGGTTGCATAGGAAAACAAGGCCCGCGAATTAAAAAAGTGGTCATATTTTCTATATTCTACTATTCTTAGCTGGAGAATGGGAGATTCTATCCTTGGATGACCACAGACATATATTTTAACTCTTGGGCTGGGATGGTGCCTGCTGGGCTGGGATGGTGCCTTCCCCTATATAGCGAATGTATTCCCTGGTACTCTAGTTTTTATAACGGAAAATAAGGGGCTGTCTAAAAAGCAGCCCCTTTTGTTTTTCCCAAAATCCAGGATGAGGAAAATAATAAAACAAAAAAGTGGCGGCTATTGAACCGCCACTTTCGCAATATCGTGAGCTATACATAAAAGCCCCCACGCGACTTTCACTTTTTCTATTCCTCTCAATAAAAACCTCCGAAACCCCCAGTTGTGTTT
>JAWODY010000024.1:0-7661 GCA_046483045.1 Anaerolineales bacterium
AGTGCATATTCCGGTGAAAGAATCCACTGATTCCGAAAATAGTCGTCCACCCCGAAGGGCAAACAAGACTGGTGAAATAATTATACATTAGTGGACGACATGGTGCTTTCAGCCCGCAGTTTTCTCTGAGATTCTCCATTCAATTCAATCCGATAAGCGTTGTGTACAAGCCGATCAAGAATGGCATCTGCCAGGGTTGGATCAGGCAGACGGGTATGCCAGGTGCTGATCGGAAATTGAGCAGCCACCAAAGTCGACTGCCGACCATAACGATCATCGAGGATATCCAGCAGGGTCTGCGCTTCCGCCAGCGACAGAGGATCCCTCAACCAATCATCAAAGATCAACAGATCCGTTTTGGTGAGCGTTTTCAGAAAGCGGGGATATTCTCCTTCCATCTGAGCCGTTTTGACTTCCTGAAAGAAGCGCGGCAGACGGAAGAAGCGCACAACCCGATCGTGCTGACAGGCAGCCCGCCCCAGGGCGCAGGCCAGGAATGTTTTTCCCGACCCGGTGGGCCCCAGGATAATCAGGTTGAGTGCCTTGGTGATCCAGGTGGTCTGAGCCAGCTGCAGGATCTGTTGGCGCTCCAGCCCGCGCCTGGCGGAGAAATCCAGGTCCTGCACCCAGGCGGACTGTTGGAAGCGGGCTTTCCGGATCCGGCGCTGAATGCGGTTGTGCTCTCGCTGAGTGCACTCCTCTTCCAGCAGCAGGGTCAGCCTTTCCTCAAAAGGCAGTTCCTCATAGTGAGGGGACGTGAACTGCTCCTCCAGTGCCTGCCGGAAAGCAGGCATACGCAGCACAGCTAATTGATCGAATAAAATTTGACGCGACGACATGATGGAAAAATCCTCCTTTTCAAGTATAATAAATAGGGCCTCGGACATGCTCATGGGATATAGCCTGATGCTGTAAACCCGCCTTGAGCATGTCCGTTTTTGCTGCCAGCAACCGTTTGATGGCCTTGTAGCTGTAGACCTCTTCTTCTCCGGCCTGCTGGCAGGCCTTCTCCAACTTTTCCGGACTGTATTGTTTTGCAAAATTGAGAATACCCAGGCAGGCCCGGTAGGCTTGCTGAGGATGCTGCTTGGACACCAGGACCTGAGAGATCATTTTCTCGGTATGGGGTCCGATCTCCCGTGCCCAGCGGCAGAACCGCTCCGGGGACCATTCCCGGTACCAGCGGTGATTGGGCGGCATATGGTCTTCTGCGGTGCTGTACCCATAGCCATCCTGCCGCACATGATGGGCAATACGCTTCTGCTCGTGGTAGATGGACACCAGATGCTCTGTGGCCCGGATCAGGACTTTGTGCTGGATATAGGGGTGCGGCACGCTGTAATGATGCTTTTGGAAGGTGACGTGGTAGTCGATGTGCACTTTGGCCCGTTTGACCTCGATGTATTCGAACGGGCGCTCAGGCAGCGGCTGCAGGGCTTGTTTTTCCAGCTTGAGGAACAGGTCCTGCCTGGAATACTCACAGTCTGAGCGCTGGCGGTTGTTGAGCCAATGGAGCCGTTCCCGGATCGCCTGGTTGAGCTCGTGAAGGCTGAAAAACGTCCGGTTGCGCAGCGCGGCCAGGATCCAGCGCTCTGCCTGCAGGACCGCATTCTCAGCCAGGCCTTTGTCCCGTGGTTGGTTTGTCCGGGTTGGAAGCACCGCCACCCCATAGTGGACGGCCATCTCATGGTAGGTGGGATTGAGATCAGGATCATAGAAGTTTGCTTTGGTCACACCCGATTTGAGATTGTCCGGGATCACCAGCTTCGGCACGCCGCCGAAATAATCAAACATGCGCACATGGGCCCGGGTCCAGTTGGGCAGGCTCTGGCTCCACTGCGCTTCCGCGTAGATCAAGCCGCTGGCTCCCAGCACGCCAATGAAAATCTCTGCTTCCCGGATCTCCCCCGTTTCCGGATCCGCGATGGGGGCCTTTTGTCCGGCATAATCGACCTGGACCTCCTCTCCCGCCTTTTTCGGTCTTCTCATCGTGGATTTGTTCTGACTTTTTGCCCAGCGGCGGTACAGCTCACAGAATTGACTGTATCCATATCCATCCGGATGCTGTGCGATGTATTCCGTCCACAGCAGTGCGCGCGTCACCTGCGGTTTGCTCATCTCTTCATCTACCCACTCCCAATCCGGTTGGGGACGCTTTTTCTTTTTGATCTTTTGGGGTGGAAATAACCTGCTTTTCAGTTCCGTTTCCCCCATCCCTTCGATCCGGTCCCAGTCCAATCCTGCCCGCTCAGCCCGGCGGACATAGGCCGCCACGGTGCTGTGGGCCATTCGCAGACTGGCGGCCACCTGGCGGTCGCTCAAACCGAGCTTCCACTTCAGGCGCAGGATTTCTTTGCTTTTTCTCATGGTCAGTTTCCTTTGTGCCATCTTTGCCTCCTTGAGGTTCTGTTATGGAGACTAGCATGACACGATTCTTTGAATCTGACCAGTCTTGTTTCAAGATTCCGATCGATGTCGTCCACTCATTCCGGAACGGGTCAAAAAGTGGACGGCATGCCCCGGAATCCGTGGATTCTTTGCTCCGGATTCAGTGGACGACATGTTCCGGATTTGGTGGACGATTTCCCCCGGATTATGCAATGCCAGCTCATGATTCTTCGGGCAATTGGGCTGTTGGGCATAAGACTGGATATGTTCGCGAAAGCAATGCTATAGGGATTGAATTTCATTCGTGTGATCTACTGTTAACCAAGACTCGGGGCATGTGATCATCTCCTGGCGTGTATGCATGGTTTTCCCAAATTAGACACAGGAATAAGCATGTAGGAACAGCCATAAAGGGGATATTTGAGGCATCGTTCGAGGGAAAGCCCAACCTGTACATAAATCATAGAAGTGGCTATCGAATCTGACATGGATTCAAGGGTGATCTTACTCGATGACAGATAGCAGCAGTTCGAAGATGATTTGAATGGGCTGAGAGCGTATTGTACCCTAAAGACCCCTCTCGGCTTTTAAGATCTAAGTTATGGGCACTAGTGCCCCCCCGCGCCAGGGTTTTGTCGAGGCAATGAGAGAGGTGAAGGACCAGAAGGTATAGCTATGTCCGCTCCTTTGGCCACCCCCTAGCAACAGCTGGAGGCGGCGATCCAAGCTTTATGCAGTGCCGACCCCAGGTACAAGGGTATTGTATTTATGCTTCTGCCGCCCCACAATAAACAGGTGGCTATGCAGAGGTAGTAGGACTGGATGGCTTTGTGACGGACGTGAGTGCCCCAGCAAACGCAATCAAGACATGGGCCTATTCAGATTAGGCGGAGAGGGTTCCGGAAAAGATCAATAAGGAGCTGCATCCTATCTTCACGCACGGACAATGGATGATTGCTATCCGGCGGCTGTTACTAATCAAACTTGCCCGAAAGGGGAAAGGCAACCCCTGTATTCCAGCCAAGGGAGAAGAGACCGAGGGGAGGTCATGCCCCCTGATCATCAATCCAGCTTTCTATCAAGCGTCTTCAGTTTTACTCCATACCGGGAATAACAAATCCCCTCAGCTCTCCAAAATACCTTCATTGTGTATCACAGTCAATCTTCACGCAGATCATGGATGTGAGAGGTGCATACCTCTATTTACGCATGCTTGATGTCACCTGACACGCAGCGCATGCATAAGCGCCTCTGTTGAGAGAATAAAGGGGTCTACTCCTCCAGAAATAAATAATCAATGATTGTATTTGAAATGACCTTTGTTGCTGTTATGATATCCTTGGCCTTGATGTACTCATTGAAGCCATGAATGTACGACACATCCCCCGGCCCGTAATTGAGGGTGGGAATGCCGCTGAGCCTGAAAAATCTCCCATCCGTGAATCCCGTAGCAAACAAGGGCTGTAAGTCTGATCCTGTTACTTGTTTGACATTTTGCGCCAGTAAAGAATATATACGCTCACTTGGCCGCGTGTAGTTGGGGTCTGAGGCCATCATTCGCTCACACCTGACATCAAGGTTTTCCTTGGCCAGGAGCTCCAGAATTTGATCTTCAACCTCCTTAGAAGATCCGCCAGGCGGTATCCGGATATCTACCTCTGCGGTACATGACTCGGGCACCATGTTGATCTTAGATCCGCCACTCACCACCCCAATATTTACGGTATGATGATCAAGAACATCGCCAACATTATGGTCTGACCCCATCTTTCCCTTCGCGGTGTCCATAAAAAATTCTTTAGAAAATTGTATAATCTTCTGAATTGAAGCCGGCACATCCACTTTCTCATGTTCAATTTCCTGGATTAGGGGGATTGCAGGGGCAAGCTTCTCGATAGCATTCTCTCCCAGGATGGGTAAACTGCCATGAGCAGGCACGCCGTTCGTGCTTAACTTCAGCCAGCATGCTCCCTTCTCGCCAACATAGGTTTTATCTAAGGAGCCTGGTTCCCCCACTATACAAGCCTCCCCCTTTACCTCCCCGCGATCGATCAGCCAAGATGTACCATGTTCCCCTCCTGTTTCCTCGTCAGGAACCATGGTAAGAATGATTGACCCAGGTATCTCATCAATGCATCGGTGCATGGCAATACATGCTGTAATCAGGCTGGTTAATCCGCCTTTCATATCCGTAGAACCACGCCCCAAAATCTTGCCGTCCCTCCGTTCACCAGAAAATGGCGGAAAATCCCAACGCTCCTTGTCCCCCACAGGAACCACGTCCATGTGTCCATTTAAAATAAGGGAAGGTCCTTTATGATTGCCGATTTCACTCACCAAGCTGATTCTCCCCTTTTCCGGTTCAAATTTCTTGACTGTCAAGCCCTGGTCTTCAAGGTATCCTTGAAGAAATGTGGCGATCTCACTCATATCCCCAGGAGGATTTTCGCTTGGGATCTTAACCATTTTTGAGCATAATTCAATGATTTCTTCTCGTATTTCATCAATGTGATTGCCCACAACTTGCTTCAATTTCTGATTCATTATCTTCCTCCAAATAACATTGGCCCCGGAATCAATAGTGGAATTTTCCTCTGTGATTTGACCGTGGAGAATGTCAAGGGTATCCTTTAGCCAACCTCAAATCGCTGATATAGAAAAAAATAATAGCATTCACAAGTATTTACATTTGAGTAAAATTGGGCATCAGATACACCATCTCGACAAAGAGGAGATGTTCCCTTGCCCAAGACGAAAATTCACCTAAAAATTGTATATTGAAATCCAAGCGAATTGAGCCTAATGCCAAAGGCGAAGCACCACGTTGTTTGGGAGAAAGAAGCTGTCGATCATAAATGAATGAGGAGTATAAGCTGCCTCTTGGTATAGATTGCCGCCCCGATTCCGGAAATTGAGGGCCACTTGGCACCCCTAAGCAACGGCAAGAATGGTACAAACGTTATGAGCTGCCCATCGGAAAGGCCTTGACGCTTGCGACTTTTCCTGGTCACAAAAATTATATCAGTTCATAGGAGGACTCCACTTGCCTGTAAAGCATCCACTTCTGATCCCGTTCCGCTTTGTCCAAAAACGCGCGCCCCACACTGCTTAACAGCTCTTCCCTTTTATAAGGTTTGAGCAGGTAATCCACTGCCCCACTCCGCACAGCGTCCACCGCTGACTCAAACGATCGCTCTTCTGTGAGAATAACGACTTGTGTTTGTGGATGACTGAGGTCCAGCTGGCGCATCACCTCCGCCCCACTCATGTCGGGCAACTTGAGCTCGAGAATAATCAGGTCAATCTCCTTTTCTTTCAAAACCGCTAACGCTTCCTGCCCTGCTGCTGCGCTGTGGACCCGGTATTCCTCTTCACTCAGGACATCCTCAAGGGATTCCCGGTTTTCTCTGTCACTGTCAACAATCAATATTTCAGCGGACATGAAATCTCCATACGATAATTAGGCTTTCTATGTAAAACGAACAAATCGTAGTGCACAACGGGAGTATTAGAAGACCAATCATTTCCAGTCTGACTTACAAAATTCTTTTGACCTATATTCACTATACGAAATACCGAGACAATTCCTTTTATGGTCAACTCCCAGCTTTCAGCCGGTACCCTTTCCCCCGAATTGTTTCAATATAACGGTGGCTCGGGGAATCTCCCCCAACAGCGTCCCACAGCAGCTTAATGTGATCATGCAGCGAGCGGATATCGCCCACGTATTCCGTATCCCATACGGTGCGATACAGCTCATTTTTCTCCACCGCCTCTCCCGTGTGTTCCATCAGCATCTTCAGCAGTGCGGTCATCTTAGGTGTTAGAGAAGAAACCCCCTCAGGTGTTTTCACACGCCCGTTTTCTTCGTCCAGGACCAGGTCTTCCACTCGCGTACACTGCTCGAGATCAAAATGAGAAAACAGCTCGAAGCGATTAACCTGGATCCTGATAGAAGGTTCCGGAGCCAACACCAAATCAGCAACCAAGTTCGTGGAGGACCCATCGGTGACATGAACCACCGGCAGCTCTGGGTGTGCGCTCTTGATCCTCCTGCCGATCCTGACCCCCGATGTGTCCATGGAGTAGGCGTTGAGCAGCACGCCGTGGGAGATAACCGTGGTCTTCAACGCAGTCAGAGCCGTTTTCCCGGTAGAAACGCACTGGGTGGTGAACCCCTGCTGTTCCAGCTGGTGGTGGTAGGTTTTCCCGTGGTTTCCCTCGACGCAGAAGATATCAATGCTCATGGTGCTCCTTCATTCCTCTCCCCCTTCTGTGAAATCCCGCTTCTGCTCCCGCTCGTAGTAGCTGACGAAGGTATATCCTTCCGGCAGGACGATGCCCGCCTTGAGCGCTTTCCTGCGCTGCTTCTCGCTGGCATGCATCCCTGCCGGTAGATCCCGCAGGTGCTCCTTGACACCAACCATGTCCACATGAGCCGGAGGTTTGATCCCTTCCTTCTTTGCCTTTAACACGATTAACTTACGCAGTCTGACTTCAGGCAGATCCTGCTTCTCGGTGTAGATATAGCCGCTGCCGTAGATCATGCACCCCTGATCCAACTTCTCTAGGTCCTGCTCCTCAACTTGTGTGAACCAAGTCCGGTATGCCTTGACATAGGTCTCTTTAGTAAATTTTTCATCTCCAGGGATATACACAAGCAGGAGGTTCTTGTTTCTCTGCACCAAATAGCCGATGAAGGTGAATTGCCCCCTGCCGATCATGGTCCTCCTCCGGTTGGAAAAATAGAAATACTGTCTTTATTATATCCTCAAGGGTCTACCGCAGAATAGAGAGCTTCTAAGGTTCCCCTTAAATGAAAAAAGGTCTTCCCCATCGACCTTCTCTTCCATTTTCTGTGAAAATCAGGAGGTTATCTATAGCTGTTTCCCTTCTCACCCAGTGGAAGACAACCCTACCGGCCCACAGCGTGAGAGAAACACACAGGGCCAGCCCCTACAAAAGGAGCCGGCCCTACCTAGGTATCCCGGACATACCCCATCAAACTCAGACCGGATCGCCGTCCTCCTCTGGCGGCGCGCCCTCTCTGGAGGACCCGAGCATGATCAGGTTTTTGGCCACAACCTTGGTGAAGTACCTCATCTCTCCATTCTTCTCATAGCGGTCGGTTTGCAGCCTGCCCTCGATGTACACCCGGTCTCCCTGGGTAAGATAGGTGTTGATGATCTCGGCCAGCTTGCCCCATGCCTCCACGTTGAACCACTGTGTATCTTCCTTGGTGTTTCCCTTCCGGTCCCGATAGGTGCGGTTGG
>JAWODY010000046.1:0-15011 GCA_046483045.1 Anaerolineales bacterium
TTGTGGAGACTAGCATGACACGTTTCTTCGGATCTGACCAGTCTTATTTCAAGATTCCGATGGATGTCGTCCACCCATTCCGGGACACCTCAAAAAGTGGACGGCATGCTCCGGAATCAGTGGATTCTTTGTTTCGGATTCAGTGGACGACATGTTCCGGATTTGGTGGACGATTTCCCCCGGATTATGCAACATGCGTTGGATGATACTTGATCTATTTTTTACAATATGCTCCAAAAAGTATTTAATCGTTTGATCTCGCCCAGGTTACTATGCGTAAAAATACTTTTTGCATAATGTAAGTCCTAAGTATTAAGAGATATTTTTCAGGATTTCTTTTTGTACTTTTTGGGGTTCCACATCAATAATTGAAACGAGTTTTTCGCTTTTCTTTTTCCCCGCTATGACGTTGATGCGTTCTTTTGGAATGTCCAAAATTTGAGAAAGAAAGTTTTTTAACTCCTCATTATGTTTTGAGCCCCTAAACGCCAGCTTGACCTCTACCGTTCCATCATCTAAAACTTTACTAACCTGGTTTTTCCCCCGGGACCGGATCAGCCTAATCGCTAAAGCAGATCCTCCCTCACCATTGTGGAGCCTGACATCCCTGCGTTTCATACCCGCTCCTCATTAAAAGCGTTTCAGATTTTTCACATTATATCAAAATATTTCTGAAGAGTGAAAAAACTATTTGTATCAATATAATCAATATAATCGGGCTAAAATCAATCCCCCCCATAGTCGGCAGCAGCCTTCGAATGGGATCAAGAAGAGGATTTACCAGCTGATCAACCGTCCTCCGTACTGGATGGAAGGGGTCCATAAAATAAGACAAGATCACTTTTGCCAAAACCAAGAGCACAATAATTCGTTCAAAAATGTAAAGCAACCTAAGAATCATCTTTTCATCCTTAATTACGCGGTCCTACAATGGCGCTTCCTATCCGCAAGATTGTTGCCCCTTCCTCGATCGCCACATGGTAATCTCCACTCATCCCCATGGACAACTCAGATAAATGCTGATTTTCAAATTTCTCCCCTAAAAAGCTTCGCAAATTCCGTAACTTGCTAAATATCGGCCTTGCTTTTTCCTGGTCTTCATAATAAGGAGCCATGGTCATTAAACCGTTTATCTTTAAATTCGACATTTTCATCACTGGTTCTAGAGCATCAGCAAGACTCTCCCAGTCTTTTTCATCTTTTGCCTGCCAACCATATTTTGTCTTTTCCCCACTCAGGTTGAATTCTAACAACGCTGGCAAAATACGGTTCAGATCCCGGGCAGCTTGATTCAGTTGATCAGCTATCTCAAAACGATCGACAGAATGTATATAATCGAACAGAGCCGCAACCCGATACGCTTTGCTGGTTTGGATGTGCCCAATCATATGCCAGTCGATCTCAAAATCTGAGAGCAGTTCCATTTTGAATACAGCTTCCTGGAGATAACTCTCCCCAATGGATTTCACTCCAGCTTCCAGAACCTCTTTGACGACATTCGCTGGTTTTTCTTTGGTCACTACCACCAACTTAATCTCATCTGGGTCCCTTCCTGCATTCCCAGCTGTTTTCTCAATCTCTTGCTTCACATAAGCTAAATTTTGTGAGATATCCATGGTGTTAAGTATAATATTATTTCATTAGAACAGGGTGATGAGAGCTCCAAATCTTCCCGTGGTTCCGTGTTCTGCGCGATGTGAAAACCAATCCCTCACATGACAGGCTGTGCAGATTCCAGCGACTTCAATTCTGTGCACTCCGGATTCTCTGAGTGCCTGGCGGTTCGCCTCCCATAAATTTAATCTTACCGTTCCCTCTTCCTCCCGCAATAAGTGTGGGGATGCATTCGGAAAGGATGCCTTTACTTTCTTGATAACATCCCCGCGAACCTGATAATGATCCGGGCCAATGGAAGGGCCAATGCCAGCGATCACTTCTTCAGGTTTCGTCCCATATACCTCCACCATTGATTGGATTGTTTTGAGAGCAATTTTTTGCAGCGTTCCCTTCCATCCCGCATGGGCCAATCCGACAACCTCCTGCCCCGGATCAAAAAACAAAAGGGGAACACAATCCGCAAACCTCATCATCAATGTGACCTTTGGATTGTTTGTGATCACAGCGTCCGCTTTTGGTAATTCCTGCGTCCTGATGCGAGGCTCTTCGGCAACGAGAACCCGGGCTTTATGTACCTGCTGAACCTCGAACAAAGAATCACTTTCGCAATTTAATGTCTCAAGAACACGCTTTTTATTCTCCATGACCCGGGCTTGATCATCCCCCACAGTCCCTCCCAAGTTGAGTGATTTCCAGGGTTGAGGACTGACACCCCCTTTGCGCGTAAAGATTCCATGCTTGACCTGGTTGGTATCAAATTCTGAGAACTGGAAATAGCGAATGCTGTCTTTTTTGATATACGGCATCACTGTTTCCGTGTCTTAACCGCGGCAATTTTTTTCGCCATGATGCTCCTGGTATCTTCCATCGTTTCTTCTACGAGAGGGTATCCAAACCAGGCTGTCGTAAAACCAAATAAAGCACCTGTCAACGTCCTCAGGAAAGGAGTACTCTCCCGATAGGGAAAAATATCAAAAGGCAGCTGACTGATCAATTGGGAAACTCCATCCAGCCCAATGGGAACCATGCCAAAAACCACCCATGCCCAAAACGGAATACTCTTAAACTTCTTTTTCGCCAGTGAAAATACCAAGCCAAAAAGCAATATAGAACCGTAAATTGCGACATCTCGTTGGCAGAGTGCTGTTTTATACCCCAATATCGCATTTCCAAGAAAAGAATGTGCCCGTTCTAAGTTCACCGGATCAAATCCTGTTGCCTCCGCATAGGTCATCAACCGACTCACGTTTGCCAGGGCGCGGGGGTAAGCAATTTGTCCACCAAAAAGAAACCAGGATCGAAAAGAAAGTTGATGGCAAAATCTGCTGTAAATGGTGTAAATAAAACCAGCGGGACGTTCTAAACCGCTTTTCATCAAAATAGGAGCCAAAAAGGCCAGACCGACGTATAAAAATACAAAGAAATTAAAGACCAACATGTAATGGTTGGAAAACCAATAAAAAAAGCGGTCAGCGGTTGATATATTTTTACCTCTCTCAACCCGTTTCCGATGAGCTTTGTCGTTTATATTACCTAAGTGATCCGCCCTGTCCTGTGCCGCCCCTAACGTCATTCGCAGAGTTTTTTTGTTAAAAGGAGTTTTAATGGTGTAAGGACCAATCTCAACAACCGGGACCTTTTCTCCAAATTTTTGAGTGAGATCTTCTTTTTCAATATCCAGAACCACTAATTGGTGAGGAAACTCTTCCTTAAGCTTGCCTAAAACGTTTATTACCTCTGCGCACAAGTGGCAATCTTCTTTTATATAAAGAGTTACTGTTAACACGCCATTCCACTCCTCTCTTGAAAGCTTCCCTTTACCAGTTTTAATAAAGGGTCCTGATAGATTATATATCAAAATCTATGGTAATAAAACTTCCGTATCTGGCCAGGGATTCAAATGTGCCAAAAAACAGCATTACACCTACAACAATCAGGACAACCCCCATGATAACTTCCACATAATGCATAACTTTTCCATATCGCTGTAAAACCTCACTCACCCAACCTATTCCCAATGCTGCAACCAAAAACGGTATAGCTAATCCTGCAGAATATGCGGCCAACAAGCTAGCGCCTACCAAAACAGAACCTCCACTGAGGGAAAGGGTCAATATCGCCCCTAAAACGGGGCCTACACAAGGTGACCACCCTGCTGAAAAGAAAACCCCCATTAACAAAGAGGCTATGTACCCACTTTTTTGATCTGGTCGCGACTGTTTCCTCAAATCATATTGCAAAAATGGAATTTTCCATATACCTGTCATGTGAATGCCAAAGATGACCACCACAATTCCCCCAATTTTGGCAATCCATTCTCTGGCCTCCTGGATCAGCGTGCCCAATGCAGATGTGGCCACACCTAAGATAATGAATACTAGACTGAATCCCAGCACAAAAGCCAAGCCGTGCGTAAAAACCTTCCATCGATCCCTTTCCTCTTCTGATTTTCCAACTGAAGATCTTCCCCCAAGGTAACTGATATAAGCTGGCACTAAAGGGAATACACAGGGTGATAAAAAGGATGCCAGCCCTGCTAAGAAGGAAAGACCTATCGATATATTCGCACTGCCCATAAAGCATTTCTCCAATCGATTTGAGAAGTCAGTTTGCTTTCTATTTCTAAGACAACCACTGAGATGCCTATTTTACTCATTGATAACTTTGACTAGCGTGCTGTTCGCTCTCTGATCATTATCAAATTTTCCCGCTTTGTATCCTACAGGCGGATTGGTCCATCGGAAGATCCATTTTGCATCCTCAGGGCGAATATTGACACAACCATGAGACATGGGTTCACCAAAATTATTGTGCCAGAAAGTGGAGTGTATGGCGGCCCCCTCTCCATGGAAAAGTAACGTCCATCCAATGCCTGGTGTGTCCCAACCTATCCCATCATCCGTGCTCCCGCCCATGTGATAAGAAATTGCTTTACGCCAAAAAGGGTGTCCATATTGCGTGACAGGTGTCGAATTTTTCCCCCTACCAGATGAAACCCGGCAAAAATAAACTTCAGTACCTCCCTCAAAACAAGATAAATATTGTTTTTTCTCATGAATATTCACCACGATCTGCTTATCTTCAACGTCAGGGTGAATGGGCGATACTTCCTCCTCTTGTATAGGGCGAAATGCTTCTGCTGGTGACCAAAAGAGATCCCCTTCAGACCCGAACCTTTCATTGATTCGATACCAGACGACGCCATCATCCTCTTTCATCTCGTCCACCCACAATATTTGCTTGTAATAAAATCGGATGGGGATTTGATTTTGGATGCGGTACTGCACCCAAAAATGCCGCGCTGGCGGGTTCGCTAAAATGGCTTCGACATAGGGAACAGTGACTTCCACCCACATCCCTGGATTCTCACCCTGGACAAGGAATTTTTTAACTGGCTCATTTCTATCATCTCTCACCGGCTGTACACTTGCTGACCAGATATACCCTTCAGGTGTCTCAACCCAGCGTTGATTATTGCGATAAGGCCTTGAATTCCGCGACCCAACAATCTCACGCAGCCAAACTACAACATCATCTTCATGTAAAACTCCCACACTTGCCGAATTATAATCAGGCCTTTTTCGTAGGTTCACCCTGCCCCGGCGTATTTCCGTGCAAATCCTACCCAGCCTTTGTGAATCCGGAAAATCACTTCCCAGTTGCTTCAGCGTTGGGAAGAAAGTCCAGGCTCCGATCCCCAATCCGGATAGATTCAAAAAATCCCCCCTATTAAAATGTAGCTCATTATCTTTGTTCATTGATTTTCCATCTGCCTAATTTATCCCTATTCTTCCAAATTAACAAACGTTTTTTTCAGCTCTCAGCGATGAATGCTTCTACTTGAAGTCTGGCTTCATCATCTGTAAATTGCTCTGGTGGTGATTTCATGAAATACGCTGAAGGAGCCGCCAAGGGTCCTGTCAAACCGCGATCTAAACCCAGCTTCGCACATCGGACAGCGTCGATGATCACACCTGCGGAATTGGGTGAATCCCAAACTTCTAATTTCAAATCGATATGCAGTGGTACATCTCCAAAAGCTCTGCCCTCTAATTTAATGTGGGCCCATTTCCTGTCTTCCAGCCATGGTACGTAATCGCTCGGTCCCACATGGACATTCCCCTCGCCTAAATCATACGGTACCTGACTCGTCACTGCTTGGGTTTTTGATATCTTTTTTGACTCCAATCGACCGCGATCCAACATATTATAAAAGTCCATATTGCCCCCAAAATTCAATTGATAGGTGCGGTCCAAATGGACCCCCCGATCCTTGAATAAGTTAGTCAACACGCGGTGGACAATGGTCGCCCCTACCTGACTTTTGATGTCATCGCCAATCACCGGCAATCTTCTGTCGCGAAAACGTTCACTCCAATAATCAGAGGTGGCGATAAAGACTGGAATACCGTTCACAAAAGCGCATCCAGCATCCAAGACCTGCTCCACATACCACTTTGTCGCCATTTCAGACCCGACAGGCAGGAAGTTCACTACCACATCCGTATCTGTTTCCTTCAATATGCGGACAATGTCATCTGTTGGCCCGGGCGCTTTTTCAACTTTTTCCCGTAAATATGACCCCAACCCGTCATGTGTCATACCGCGGCTCACTTTCACATCAAGGTGTGGGACCTCTGCAAATTTCACCGTATTATTTGGTTCTGCCCAAATCGCTTCACTCAGGTCCTTCCCTACCTTTCCCTGTACCACATCCACTGCTGCTGAGAATTCTATATCCCGTATGTGGTACCCCCCCATGACAGGATGCATTAACCCGGGAATATCTTTTACTTCGGGAGCGTCTTGATAATAATGAACGCCTTGAATAAACGCAGAAGCACAATTTCCCACTCCAATGATTGCTACACGAACTTTGCCGTTTTTCGCCATTTCTTTCCTTGTTTTCAAATCCGATTACTTATATATTTTACCTTATGCCTGCTATGAAAACTTCAGACCTTATATCTGAAACAAATTCACACCTTATCAGATTACTGAGGGCACAAAAGGAAAAGATCTTTCTTAGCTAATATCTTTATTTCGGAGGCGCAAACTGTTGCTGACAACGAAAATACTGCTAAATGCCATCGCACCCGCAGCCATGATAGGATTTAATACTCCTGCAACCGCAGCTGGAATGAGGATAATGTTGTAAATAAACGCCCAAAACAAATTCTGTTTGATCGTCCGCAGTGTGTGCCTTGACAAAGATATCGCCTTTGGCACGCCTTCTAAATCCCCACTGATCAAGGTGATTTGAGCTGCAGAAATGGCCACATCCGTCCCTGTCCCGATAGCGATACCGACATCCGTTTGGGCTAGAGCCGGGGCATCATTAATGCCGTCCCCCACCATAGCGACTACTTTCCCTTCTTCTTGAAGCCCTTTTATCTTTCTTGCCTTTTCTCCCGGTAATACGCCAGCAAACACGTCGTCCAGACCTACTTTTTGAGCAATCGCTTGTGCAGTTTGTTCGTTATCCCCTGTGATCATGGCTACTTTTAATCCCATGTTTTGGAGACGACTGATAGCTTGTACAGATCCTTCTTTCACAGTATCTGCAACAGCGATCAACCCCTGCACTGTTTCATCAACGGAAACCAACATCACTGTTTTAGCCTCGGATTGTAAACGAGATATTTCCTGTTCCCATTTCGTGAAGGGTAAATTTAGCTCCTCCATCATGCGCCTGTTCCCTACGAAAACTTTTTCCCCATCTACATACCCTTCTACCCCTCTTCCGACGATCGCCTGAAATCCAACAGCTTCCGTTATCTCGACTTCGCGATTTCCCGCCTCTGCCCAAATGGCTTCTCCCAATGGGTGCTCTGAACCTTTTTCCACGGATGCTGCATAGTACAATAATTCACTTTCGGAAATCCCCCCATCTCCCTTTTTCTTGACCAGGATATCCGTCACTTCAGGCTGTCCCTTCGTGATCGTACCTGTTTTGTCTAAAATAACCGTGTCCAATTTACCTGCCCGCTCTAAGGCTTTACCTGACTTTAAAAGCACTCCCATTTCAGCGCCTTTGCCCGTTCCTACCATAACAGCTGTTGGGGTAGCTAATCCCATAGCGCAAGGGCAAGCGATGACCAGAACAGCCACCGTATGTATCAACGCCCTCGTGAAAACAGTGATCTCCAGGTTCGCTGGCATGGGGATCAAAAAATACCACATTATAAATGTTAAAAAGGCGATTACTATCACAGCCGGAACAAAAACTGCGGATACCCTATCTGCCAAACGTTGAATGGGAGCCTTGCTCCCTTGGGCCTCTTCCACCAGGCGAATAATTTGCGACAAAGCAGTGTCTTTCCCAACCTGAGTGGCTTCGAACTTAAATTGTCCTAACTTATTTAAGGTAGCTCCAATGACTTTGTCACCCACTCCTTTCTCAACCGGCATCGATTCCCCGGTGATCATCGATTCATCGACCGAGGAGTGGCCTTCAACCACTACACCGTCCACTGGTATTTTCTCCCCTGGTTTTACGATGACTATATCACCTACCCGGACTTTTTCAGCTGGGACTTCAATTTCCTCCCCATCCCGGATCACAAGAGCTGTCTTTGCTCGCAGCCCGATTAATTTTTTAATTGCTTCACTGGTCCTGCCCTTTGCCCGGGCTTCAAGAAATTTCCCCACTTTAATTAATGTGATGATCATCGCCGAGGTTTCAAAATAGACATGACCAGGGAAAAGGTCAAAAAGAATCGGGATCGAGTAAAAATATGCTGCAGATGAACCCATGGCTACCAGCACATCCATGTTTGCTGACCGGTTCCGAAGCGATTTATACGCTCCTACATAATACTGCCACCCCACATAAAACTGGACTGGGGTTGCTAAGGCAAACATAAACCACTTTACCCAGGATCTAAAAGCCCAAGGTCCCAATATCCCAAAATCCCTTCCCATAGACAATAAAAAGAGAGGAATAGTGAATAACAAACCCACAGTTAGGTAATGGCGCTGTTGGGCAATTTCTGCTTCGCGCGCTTTACGCTCCGCATCTTCCAGATCATCTCCTAAGATGACAGCCTCAAATCCCGCGTCAGAAACGCTTCGCCGCAGTTCAGACTGGCTCACCACCGTGGGTATGTATTTGATTTTTGCTTTTTCTGTAGTAAAAAACACCTGGGCTTCCAGCACGCCTTCTACTTGAATTAAAGTCTTCTCCAATCTTCGAGCATCATTGTCATCACTCAGTCTTTTGATGACCAACTCTGCTTCTCCAGTGGCGACCCCGTACCCTGCCCGCTTTATCTTCTCCAAAAAATCGTTTATATGAGCTGAATTTGGATCGAACGCTATCGAAGCCCTTTCAGAGGATAAATTTACATTTGCTTTTCTTACCCCTTCAACTTTTTTGATGTTCCTTTCTACAGTGGCTACACAGTTCGCGCAGGTCATACCTGTAACAGGCAGCGTTACTTGTTTATCGTCAGTCATCATATCCTTTCCATTCGGATTTTAAATCCAGCTTCAATCACCTCTAATATTTTGTGTTCAAGATCCATAAGACAATCAAAACCATGCAACCCTCTTGTTATTTAGATTTCTTTTGCCGGGTAATTAATCTCCGCTAAGACTTGTTTAATTTCTTTTTCTGTAGCGGGTTCATCAAATGTCACATTGGCTTTTTTAGAATCCGCAAAAGCCTCCACCTTTTCTACCCCCTTTATATCTCCCACCTCCATCTCGACAGTATTGACACAATGATTACATGATATATTTGGAATTCGATATGTCACAGTTTTCATACACTATACTCCTCTTTAAGTCTTTAAACTTTGTTTGAGGTCTCAAAAACGTCCACGATTTCTCTGAGAACACGTTCCCGTTCTTTGGGATCATCCCCGTTCACAGCCTTGATCAAACAAGAACTCAAATGATCATCCAGAATCATGGTGCTAAGCTTATTCAATGCAGATTGAACAGCGTGTATCTGATTGATGATATCAATGCAATACGCGTCATCATCAATCATACGCTGAATTCCACCTAAATGGCCAGCGATAGTTTTAATTCGCTTTTTTATATTCTCATCTTTTTTCATCTTTCCTCCTGTCCCCTCCCCGGGGGGCAGGGTTAAAGATACCAAATCCCTCGCAATATGTCAAGTAGCATATTGTGTCATGTTACACTCGTCTTTTGCAACGAAATCCTCGTTTAGCCCCCCCTCAGAAGCTATTTGTCCTCTTTAAACTCCTCACTCCTCCCCTAAAAGTCCGTCAAATGCTTCCCGAAATTCGCTTTTCCCACTGGGCCCAACCATTGTTTGATAATATTCCCACTTTCATCAAGCAGGAAAAAATGAGGCTGATACCGAAATCCTAACTCTTTTTTAATGGCTCGGTCCCGGGATCATCAATATCAAGGTATATAAAATCAATTTGAGGATCGTATTCTGCTTCCAGCCCATGCACGATGGGCGCCATATTCTGGCAGGTCGTTCACCAAAAGGCAAAAAACTCGATCAACTGAACATCACCAGCAGCGATTTGAACCGAATTGGGATCCGTAGCTTCCAAACCGCTCCGCACTGTGGGAGTGGGTACTTTCTCATATTCTTCAGTGGGTTCATCCTGTGCTGGCCCCATTGCTGTCGGGGTTTCAGTCTCACTGGACGCTCCAGCTTCTGGATTTTTTAATTTATCATTACCGGCGGTTGAAGTGGAATATACAACGCTTTTTTCAGGTCTTGCCGCCTCCGGCATACATGCCGGAATCAAAAAAATCATGATTAAAATAAGCCCTGCTGTCATAAAGATGTTTTTTTCATATCGCAACCTCCATCAGTGAATTTAATTTAATTTTACAATTCAATAATCAGAAAATTATGAGTATAAAATAAGTACACCGTAAGCTTTCTCAACCATGCTTGACAGGTTCATCTGGGCACTTTACACTTGAGCTACAAACTGGATTTGATGAGGAGAAAGTATTGAAGGACACACTCAATAAAAACCGGATCATATTCTCGATTGTTCTTTTAGGATTTGGGGCAATTTGGATTTGGGTTACAAGGGCCAACCCAGTTGAGGTTTCCCAAACACGAATCTCAGCCCCCCAGGAAGGACTGCTGGCCCCCGATTTCACTCTCTCCACATTAGATGGCAAGGAAATCAGTCTGGTGGACTACCGTGGATCCCCTGTCCTTGTCAATCTTTGGGCGAGTTGGTGCCCCCCCTGCCGTAAAGAGATGCCCGATATTCAAAAGGCCTATGAGACATACACAGAGCAAGGTCTTGTGATTTTGGCTGTAAACGCAACTCACGAAGACAACCTCAACTCAGTGAAAGAATTTGTAGAAAAAAACAACTTAAGTTTCACAATACCCCTTGACACAACAGGCGAAGTAAACAGGTTATACAACCTTCACTCACTACCGACTACTTATTTTATAAACCGGAACGGAATCATCGAAAAAATTATCATAGGCGGCCCAATGAGGTTTCCTGCAATCGAAAAGCATCTCAATGGTATGCTGGAGGGAGGCCAGTAATGTTCCCAACTCTCCAACTAGGTCCCTTGTCGATCCAAACGCCGGGCTTCGTTTATTTAGCGGGTTTCTGGCTCGGATTAACATTAAGTGAAAAGTGGGCTTCACAATCCTCCTCGTCCAGTAAAAATATATACAACTTGGCATTTACATCTTTTGTTGCCGGTTTCTTAGGAGCGCGTTTATCGTATATTGGCAGCACACTTCAATGGTTCTTGAAAAACCCGCAAGCTGCGGTCTCTTTAAACTCCACCTTACTCGATCCGGTCGGCGGCATCCTGATCGCTCTCTTGGCTGGACTGATTTTTACTCACAAAAATAGCATGTTTTCTAGAGATACCTTAGACTCCCTGACACCCCTCCTTGCAGTTCTTAATTTGAGCCTGGGAATCTCTCACCTGGCTTCAGGCAAGGCTTACGGATCTGTGACAGAATTACCATGGGGGATTTACTTATGGGGTGCTTCCAGACATCCCACCCAGATTTATGAAATTCTTTTCGGTTTCATGGGATTTTTAGTGACCTGGTATATGACCCACCGGTCACAACCGAAGTGTGGTGAGATCTTCGCCTCGTTCTTGATCACAGCGTCCATGGGGCATCTAATCACCGCTGGTTTCCGAAGTGAAACCTCATACCTTTTATGGGGAATTCGAATCGAGCAGTTATTTGCATACGCCATTCTTGCTTTTGGGCTTTGGTTCTTTGGTAAGGTCAGAGGCAATCCGGGGAGGGATTCATGAATTTAAATAACAAATATGTCCTGATCACAGGGTCGTCTCGCAGGTTAGGCAGAGTTATGGCTTTATCTGTGGCCAAGGCAGGCGGCAATGTGATCGTTCATCATGGCCATTCACCTCAAGAAGCACAGGAAACAAAACGCGAGATTGAATCTATGGGACAAGAAGCTCATGTTTTCCAGGCAGATTTCTCGAAACCCGGAGATGTTGAAATGCTCATAGAGAACGCTTTAGCTTACCATCCCCTTTTCGCGTTAGTAAACAGCGCTTCCATTTTCAAAGACCTCAATTGGGAAAATACTTCACTTGACAATTGGAACGCGCATCTTCGCATAAATTTAACCGCCCCTTTTTTACTCAGCCAATCATTTGCGAAATATCATTCCTCTGAACAAGAGAGGAGGATCGTTAACATCCTTGATTGGCGTGCTATCAGGCCCCAGGGCGACCACTTTCCATATACAATATCCAAAGCAGCATTAGCAGCCATGACAAAATCCCTGGCAGCTTCGTTAGCCCCCAACATATCTGTAAATGGGCTTGCCCTGGGGGCTATCCTGCCCCCAAGCGATAATACAGATATCAACTCTAAAGATATAATTGGGGATGTGCCGGCCCAGAGGTGGGCTGATTTAAACGAACTGGGAGAAGCTCTAATTTTTCTTCTTACAGGCCCCTCGTATATAACTGGTGAAATCATTCACTTGGACGGTGGAAGGCATCTCATTTAGGAGGATATTACTCATGGATAAGGTAATTATCAAAGACCTCATTGCCCGCGGGATCATTGGCGTCAATGATTGGGAACGCAAAAAACCACAAGAAATTCTCATCAACCTGGAACTCTACGGCGATTTATCAAAAGTGGGGCAGACTGATGAAGTGGAAGATAGCTTAAACTATCGCACGATAGCCAAAGAAGCCTTACACATCGCAGAAACAGCAGAACGTTTCACTGTTGAAGCCTTAGCCACGGACATTGCGGACGCTTGCATGGAATTTGAAGGCTTGGTAAAAGCCATCGTCCGTGTTGAAAAGCCCGGAGCTGTACGTTTTGCAGGCTCAGTAGGAGTTGAAATTGAACGTCAAAAATCTGAACAATAATCACCTGGCATTAATTGGCATTGGAAGCAATATTGATCCTGAAGAAAACATCCGCCGCGCAGTCCATGCCTTATCTGAAAGCGTTGAAATCTTAGCTTGTTCGAAAGTTTGGCAGAACCCTGCAGTGGGTAGTGACGGCCCAGATTATTTAAATGCCGCTATTAAAATCCGTTCCCCATTATCAAGGAAAGAGTTAAAATTCGATGTCCTCCTTCCGCTGGAAACGGAGCTAGAGCGAGTGCGAAAGAAAAACAAGAATGCTGATCGGACGATTGATCTGGACATCCTTATCTTTGATGAAATGGGTATTGATGAAGAAATCTGGACGGAGCCTCATGTCTCCATTCCCTGTGCTGAAATCATGCCCCAATTGATGAACCCCCATACCAATGAGACCCTAAAGGAGGCAGCCAGCCGCCTTCACCCAGGTGAAAACTTCTTTGTAAGGGAAGACCTTGATCTCTACGACCAGTATGGAAAGAATTGAACACCCTTCTCCTGATCCACCTCCCCCTTACCCAACCTCCGCAAAAATTCGCTTTTCGTTAAAGATGAACGGGCCTGGCTCCCCGGGAAATATTATCTAAAAACTCCTGCCTGGTGGGCATGTTCGACCGGAAAGCTCCCAGCATAGCAGATGTTGTCATGCGGGCTTCGTGCTTTTTTACCCCTCTCATAACCGAGCATAAATGGAGACCCTCCAAAACAATACCCACACCTTGAGGGTGAAGTAATTCGTCAATCAAATCAGCGATTTGCCGGGTCATCCGCTCCTGGACCTGAAGACGCCTTGAATACATATCTACAATGCGGGGAATTTTCGAGAGGCCGATAACTTTTCCGTTCGGGATATAAGCCACATGGGCTTTTCCCAAAAACGGCAGCATGTGATGTTCACATAAACTGTAATATTCGATGTCTCGAACAATTACCATTTCGTCATAAGACACCTCAAAAACAGCTTCATTGAGCAATTCAATAGGATCAGTTCTATATCCAGCTAACAATTCAATATATGATCTGGCTACGCGTTCAGGCGTTTTTTCTAAACCTTCTCGATCCGGGTCTTCCCCAACAGCATCTAGGATCTTTACGACCGCGCTTTGAATCTGCTCGATGTCGATTTCTCCTTCAAATAATCCCGCAACCCTATCTAAAATTTTTTTATCTTTATGCATACTACCTCACTTCCACACGACTGGTGCTTAGATTTTACATTACTCGCTCAGCGCATACTTTTCGATTACAAAGGGGCCCTTGTTGAAAAGAATCGCACTCAAAAATGTAAGCGTGATAACGGTCCTCATCAATTAGCGGATGATTGCTATCAAAAAAACAAAACGCTCTTTTTTTTTCCCATCCCAACCTTATTAAAAATTGATTACCTAGATTATATCATTTTGAGAAATCACTTAATAAGCCTTAGCGTGTTCACTGGACTTAACACACAGTGATTATTTTTCAGAAAGAAATAGATTTCTCATGTTAAAAATCCATTAAAGAAATAAGCCAGCATCGATGGGATATATTCAAAAGTTGTGGATTGCAAGGATAAAAAAAGTGGCGTATCCTTGGAGGTAACTAGACATTACCGCGGCACTAGCGAAGCTGTACAACGTAAAAAGGGCCGCAAAGGGATACGCCATGAATAAGATTACCACAGATGAGCAGAATGAGCAAACACCTGAAATCCAACAACCGCTGGATGAACTGGCCCGGATGGGGGCTCGCAGGATGATCAAGCTGGCTTTAGAACTCGAGGTAGAAGAATATATTCAAGAGCTGAAAGGTTTGCTGGATGAAGAAGGGCATGCCATCGTTGTCCGAAACGGAAAGTCTCACCATGAGCGAACGGTGAATTTGGGGGCAGGACCGGTGTCGTTTCAAACGCCGCGAGTGAATGATCGGCGGCCTGATCATCGTTTTACCAGTAAGATCCTGCCGCCCTACATGCGGCGTTCCCCTCGCCTGGAAGAGGCACTGCCAGTATTGTATCTACGAGGTTTGTCAACGGGAGATTTCACGGGGGCCTTGAAGGC
>JAWODY010000031.1:0-19351 GCA_046483045.1 Anaerolineales bacterium
GCCCCGTCTACCTGCGCCGCGCCCGTGATCATGTTCTTGATGTAGTCACGGTGGCCCGGCATGTCCACGTGCGCGTAGTGCCGGTTCTCCGTCTCATACTCCACGTGGGATATGCTGATCGTGATCCCACGCTCTCGCTCTTCCGGCGCTTTGTCGATCTGGTCGAATTCCATGAAGTCGCCGTAGCCCAGCATGCTCGACACTTTCGTGATCGCTGCCGTCAACGTCGTCTTCCCGTGATCGATGTGCCCGATCGTCCCTACGTTCAAGTGCGGTTTCGTTCGTTCAAATTTCTCTTTCGCCATAAGTGCTCTCCTTTAACTGCGTCATTCAAGAGGATTATCTCAGCCAACAACAGAGCCCCCGATGGGATTTGAACCCATGACCTCATTCTTACCAAGAATGCGCTCTACCCCTGAGCTACGAGGGCTGGCTCTTTTTAATGTACCTGTGTGCTGACTCGTACTCTATGCTAGCCAGCAAGCTAAAAGTGGGCGGTGAAGGATTCGAACCTCCGTAGGCGTATGCCAGCTGATTTACAGTCAGCCCCGTTTGGCCACTTCGGTAACCGCCCAAGTATGTCGCTCGCTCAAGCCATGCCACGTAAATGTCAGAAGCCGACGACGGGACTTGAACCCGTAACCTGCCGCTTACAAGGCGGCTGCTCTGCCGGGTTGAGCTACGTCGGCATAAGTTTAAAATCCAACATTACCGAAGCGCTGGCATTATAACAGAACCACCAAGCCACTGCAAGGATATAGGTCAAGCGCCATCGACAATGAATAAGTCTATCAGCTAACCCTGCAACCGTCAATACTTTCAATATTTACGCCCGCCCAAATAGCTGCGTGCTTCCCAGATCAAATACAGCGCGATGGAACCAGCCACGGATGCGTTCAAGGATTCGATCTTCCCGCGCATCGGTAAAGCCATCAAAAAATCGCAGGACGTCTTAACCAACCGGCGCATGCCGCTCCCCTCGCTGCCCACCACAACCGCAATGTCCCCGGTGAGATCTATCTCATCGGGCGTCTGGGACCCTTCAGCACCCTCCAAGCCCACAACCCAGGCGCCCTCTTCTTTTAACAAAGTGATGGTCTGAGCCAGATTCGCCTGTGTGACCAACATGTGTTCACATGCGCCTGAGGAGGCACTCACCACTGCGGGGGTGATGGTTGCTGTCCGGCGGTAAGGGAGCACGATACCATGCACGCCAACCGCCTCAGCGGTGCGGATCAAGGTGCCCACATTTTGGGGGTCCTTCAGCACATCAAGTAAGAGCACCAGCAGGGGTTCTCCCCTGACTTCAGCCCGGGCGAGAATGTCATCAACCCCCACATAAGGGTAATCACCCACCTGCAAAGCCAAACCCTGGTGGTTCTCCCCGCGTTGATTTAATGCCTTCTTGTCCACACGGATTGGGGACAGATCCCGCTCCGCAGCGAGTCGGAACACGTCCCGCACCCTTTCATTTTCCTCCATTCCCCGGGCAACCTGGAGTTGATGGAACTGCCTCCGCCCTGCGCGGAGAGTTTCAAAAACCGGGTTCCGGCCCACGATCCATTCACTCATAAGATTATATTAATTCATCTTCTCAATGGTTCAAGGCACCAAACTAAATTCACCAGCAGCAATTTATTCCCAATACCATTGTGTTCCTTGAGGGCTGTCCTCGAGGATGACACCTTGCTCTTCCAGATCGTCCCGGATCTTATCAGAAAGCTCCCATTGTTTGGATTCCCGGAGCTTATCCCGGACCTCCACAAGTAAATTGATGAACGGTTCCACATCCCCGCTCTTGATCTCCTCTTTCTCCAGTTCCAATCCAAGAACGTCCGTCAGTTCCTTCAACATCCGCTGTCCCACGGCCAGTGTTTGGTCATCCGCCCCTTCGTCACGGGCTTGATTGATTTCCCGGACGAGATCAAACAAACCGGCCAGCGCCGCGGACGTGTTAAAGTCATCATCCATCGCTTCCTGAAAGTTTTCTTTGGCTTTCTCCGCTTCCTTTTCTACCCCCCCCTCAAATCCGCCCTCCTGAGACCGAGCTGGTTTCAAGGCGGACCGCAGCCTCTTCAAAGCCTTCTGGGCATGCTCGATGGTCTCTTCATTAAACTTCAAAGGGCTGCGGTAGCTCGAATTGAGGACCATCATCCGTAAAACATTGGCCTCGTATTCTTCTAAAAATGCGTCTATTGTGACCAGATTCCCCATGGACTTCGACATTTTTGCGCCGGACAGCTGCATCATACCGTTATGAACCCAATAAGATGCAAATTTTTTTCCCGTCAACGCCTCACTCTGGGCAATTTCATTCTCGTGGTGGGGGAAAACGAGATCATTCCCTCCCCCGTGAATGTCTATCTGTTCACCGAGATGGTGCAAGCTCATCACCGAGCATTCAATGTGCCAACCGGGCCTCCCTTTCCCCCACGGGCTGTCCCAACTCGGCTCATTGGGTTTGGCAGCTTTCCACAAAGCAAAATCCATGGGATGTTCCTTCTTTGAATCCACATCCACCCGGGAGCCCGCTTCCATATCCTCAATGTCTCTCCCCGAGAGCTTTCCATATTCGTCAAACTTTTCGATGCGGTAGAAGACATCTCCATTGGCCTGATACGCATATCCCTTATCTACCAATGCTTTTACCGATTTTATGATTTCTTTAATCTCATCTGTGGCCCGGGGATATTCAGCAGCGGGTAAGACGTTTAAAGCTTCCAAATGTTGATTAAACTCTTCGATGTATCGCTCTGCGATCTGGATCGAATCCACATCCTCCACCAGGGCTCGCTGGATGATCTTATCGTCCACATCGGTATAATTCATGACTAGCTCAACTTCATAACCCTTATATACAAGGTAACGGCGGATGACATCGAACACAAGCACCGACATCGCATGCCCAACGTGTGCTTTATCATACACAGTGGGCCCACAAACATACATAGATACCCGATTCGGCTTGAGGGTTTTAAAAGGCTCTTTTTTCCGCGTCAGCGTATTGTATATCTCTAGAGTCATATTCTCACTCCCGTTCGTGAAAATCGTTTACATATCTTCGGGACGAGCGAAGATCATCCGACCGGCCGCTGTTTGGAGGACCTTGGTGACGATAGCGTTGACTTCCTTATCCATGTACTCCTTCCCCTCCTCAACAACGACCATGGTGCCATCAGATAAATAACCCACACCTTGGCCTCGTTCTTTCCCCTCCTGGATGATAGTCACCTCTACCATTTCTCCCGGCAGCAGAACCGCTTTCACCGCGTTCGCTAATTCGTTGATGTTCAATACAGGGACGCCCTGCAGCTCCGCGACACGATTTAAGTTGTAATCATTGGTTAATATCGGACAACTCAATTGCCTTGCCAGGATAACCAATTTACTATCCACTTCCCGGGTGCCTTCCACATCGATATCACTGATCCGTACAGGGACAGCATTTGCCTCCTGTAATTCCGAGAGGATTTCCATGCCCCTCCGTCCCCGCTGCCGGCGCAGTCCGTCTGCAGAATCTGCAATGTACTGCAGCTCATCCAGCACAAACCGGGGAATGAGTAGTTCTCCCACCAAGAAACCTGTCTTGGAAATATCAGCGATTCGCCCATCTATGATCACACTGGTGTCAACGAGGATCACCCGGTTCTTCTCCGCGGTTTTCTCTTCCGATTTTTCAGAGAATGAAAACACACGACCGCTGAACAGGGAATAGATATCGTTTTTCCTCATCACGAATATTGCCACACCCAAATACGCGAAGAGCAAAACGCCTATAAAGGGCATGATTTCACCAAAGGGCGAGGGAAGCAAAGAAAGGGGAAAAGACAACAAAGCGGCAATGACCAAACCTACCGTTAACCCCAACAACCCAGAAGACAGGGCCCTGGTTTCCATTCTTGATAACATGGACCTCAAAGACCGCAGAGGCCGCGTGGTCAAAAAAGGTGTCAGCACCAAGCCAAACAGCGCCCCCACCAACCCTAAAATTACAGCCCCGGTCTCCGCAGTGATAGTCGTGATCTCGCTCAGATCAACACCCAGATAGCCCCCGAGTAACCCAAACAGAAACATGCCAAAAATTCGTAGAATAAAGTCCACACTCATTGTTACCTCTCCCGAACACATAAAGGCGAACACGATATGTCCGTGCTCGCCTTGAGTCATTCCGAGGTTTATTAATAGAGGATTTTATCCTGCCAGTTGTAATTAAGTTAGACTGCCTATAGCATAATGATAGTAAAATAAATCCTCAAAACCGATTGAAGGCAGATAACAAAATAATGGCAATGATTCGCCCCGATGAACACCCATGCAAGTCAGGACATAGTATAAATAATGATAAATTCTGGTTTTAATCATAGCATGGGGGGTAATCCACGTCAATATCCGCGGAAAACAACCTCTTTCCCCTAACTTTTCATTCATACAGAGCGGAAAGTTAAAGCAGCACCCTTACTGCGTGATAAAGGACAAGAAAAGCCCCTGGAATCCGCTCCCTCGGTGATGTTTGTGTAATATAATGAAGCGGTGAACCCACATTAATAAACTCCTCGAGGTGTGATCATGGAAAGTAAAGCCTACCGAAAAGTGATCAATTCCTGGGCCATGTATGACTGGGCAAATTCAGCTTTCGCCACGACCATCATGGCAGCTGTGCTGCCCATCTACTATTCCACCATCGCTGAACCTGTACTCACCAAAACGCAGTCTACTGCGTACTGGGGGTATACAAATTCCATTGCCCTTCTGCTGATCGCCCTTCTCAGCCCCATCCTCGGCGCTATGGCCGATTACAAAGGGCGAAAAAAGCATTATTTGACGTATTTCGCCATCGTGGGCATTGCCGCCACGGCTTTGATGTTCTTTCTTACCACAGGTGATTGGCTTTTGGCTTCCTTGCTTTTCGTCCTGGGCAACATCGGTTTCGCGGGAGCAAACGTCTTCTACGACTCCCTTCTCCCCCATATCGCGAAAAAGGACGACATTGACCAAATCTCCACCCGGGGATATGCCCTCGGGTACCTGGGGGGCGGCCTTCTATTAGCAGTCAATTTGGGAATGATCATGTTTGGACCCGACCATTTGACGGAATTGATGACCAGACTCTCCCTGGCCAGTGTGGCCCTGTGGTGGCTGATCTTTTCCATCCCGCTGTGGCGGAATGTACCGGAACCGCCCCGCCACATCTTGCCGTACGAAGAAGGCAAAAACCCCATCCGATCCGGCTTCAAACGCCTTGTCGAAACGTTCCAGAAAGTGCAGAAGTACAGTGAACTTTTCAAATTCCTGATCGCATTCTGGTTGTACAACGATGGGATCGGAACGATCATCAAAATGGCCACCAAATACGGGGATGAAATCGGCATCGGACAGACCGACCTGATCGGGGCTTTGTTGATGGTCCAGTTTGTGGGCATCCCCTTCGCATTCGCTTTCGGCTGGTTAGCAAAAAAAATAGGCACCAAAAACTCCATTTACCTCAGTTTAGGCGTCTACACCCTGATTTCCATCGGGGGCTATTTCATGACTTCCTCCATTCACTTTTGGGCGCTGGCCTTTGCTGTGGCCCTGGTCCAGGGAGGCAGTCAGGCTTTGAGCCGCTCCCTGTACGGGAGGATGGTACCCAAGGCGCAGTCCGCGGAGTTTTTCAGCTTTTACAGTGTGAGCGGAAAATTTGCCGGGATCTTCGGACCTCTGGTTTTCGGGCTGGTCAGCCAGGCCATGGGGAACAGCCGGCTGGGGATCGTCTCCCTGGTAATCTTCTTTATCTCTGGCGGATTGCTCCTGACCCGTGTCGATGAGGAAAAAGGCATACGCGTGGCGAAAGAAGCCGACGCTCGTGCGATTACAAAGTAAACCGGGATGCCTCCAAACGAAAAAACCAAGTCAGATCAAAAGGTGCGGGACATGTTCTCCCGCATTGCGCCTCACTACGATCTCCTTAACCGCCTCATGACCGGATGGCAGGACATCCGCTGGCGCAGGTTCGTGATCAGGAAAACGAACCTTCCCCAGGATGGATATCTTCTGGACCTCGGTACAGGTACCGGCGATTTAGCGCGAGAAACCCTCAAACAATACCCATCTGCCCATCCCTTTGCCGCTGATTTTTCCCTGAGAATGATGCGCATTGGAAAAGAGAAGCATCCGAAACCAGAAGGGACGTGGACAGCCGCGCATGCGGGAAAACTACCGTTCCCGGAGAACACTTTTGATGCAGTGGTTTCAGGTTTCCTGCTCAGAAATCTCTCTGACTTAATGGGTAGTTTGCGGGAACAATACCGGGTACTCAAACCGGGAGGGACATTCGTGGTTCTGGACACCACGAAACCCACCCAAAACCTGTTTTCACCCGCCGTACGTTTTTATCTGTACACTGTGATCCCTGCTCTGGGAAAATGGGTCGCGGGTTTAAAGGATGATTATACCTACCTTCCAGAATCGATGGATAATTTTCTAAGAGCTGAGGAATTACTGGTTTACTTAGCTGCGGTCGGGTACAAGAAGCTTGAATTCAAACGCTTCATGCTGGACACAGTAGCCGTGCACTGGGGTATGAAATAATCATCTAAAGGTTCGAAACACGCCGGGGCAGTAATCCTTCCATCCTCATCCACCATATACCCTCCTCCTATTGAACAAAAAACATGTATGATAAGATGAATACCAGGACATCCTAAAAGAAGCAG
Organism: Anaerolineales bacterium; assembly: GCA_046483045.1. Taxonomy (GTDB): domain Bacteria; phylum Chloroflexota; class Anaerolineae; order Anaerolineales; family UBA11858; genus B10-G9. The sequence goes on from JAWODY010000031.1 coordinate 6,693, forward strand.
GTACACCCTGCCTCGGATTTCTGAGTCGGACATTTGTTTTCCGGGATTCAGGATCTGAGGAGGAAAAGGTACTCATGACGCAAAAAGATATCGCAGAACAAATCAGCCGCCCATTACGTGATCGGGGCTGGGAGCTGGCGGTCGCCGAATCCTGCACGGGCGGATTGGTCGGTCACATGATCACAAACATCCCCGGCGCATCAACTTATTTTATTGGCGGCATCATCGCCTACTCCTATCATGCGAAAGTCAGGCTATTGAACGTTTCCTGGGAAACCCTAGAAGAACACGGGGCTGTCAGCGAAGCCACTGTGAAAGAGATGGCGAAAGGCATCCGCCATCGATTAGGTGCTGATATCGGCCTGTCCATCAGCGGTATCGCCGGGCCCACGGGCGGAACCCCTCAAAAACCAGTCGGGACAGTCTGGTTTGGCCTGGACACCAAAGATGGAACATATGCAAAAGTTGTTCAGACGGAAGGCGAACGACTCTCCAATAAAAAGTCTTTCGCTGTGGAGTCATTGACCTTCTTATGGGAGCATTTACGAAAAGGATGAAAAAAATTCAGGTCACCGCTCGATTCACAACGCAGGGAAAGATCATCCCTTCTCGCTTCCACCTCGGAGAGGAGAAGGTGAAGATCCGGGATGTGGGCAGGCAGTGGGAAGACGAAAAAGGCAGGCACATCCTCGTCAAGGACAGTAAGGATCGAACCTACCATTTATTATTTATATTTCGAGAAGCTACCTGGTATCTGGTGCGGGATATATCATCCCCACCCGTACCCTCATAAACAAAGGAGAAACTGTGACGAAAGAAGTAAAGGAAGACATGGTTGTCAGTTTGGATTACACGCTGATTGTCGATGATCAGGAAATAGAAAGCACGCAGGGCGGAAACCCCATCCAATTCATCCAGGGTCACGGTCAGATCATCCCTGGATTGGAAGAAGCCCTATCGGGTATGGAAATCAGCTCCACGAAAACTATCCATGTCAAATCGGAAGACGCCTACGGGGAAAGCGACCCGGACGCGCGTCAAAAGGTGAAACAAGAAGAGTTCAGCGAGGATGTTCCCCTTGACGTGGGGACATTTCTGGATCTTCGGGATGCTGACGACAACGTGCTCAGCGCCCAGATCGTGGAAAAAGACGAAGAGACCGTGACGTTGGATTTCAATCATCCTCTGGCAGGGAAAGATTTGGTGTTCGAAGTCACCATCGCGGACCTTAGGCCGGCGACGGAAGAGGAAATCGAACACGGTCACGTCCACGAAAGTTAATCACATACGAATACAAACCAAAAAAACAGCCAGGGACCCAATCAATCAGGATCCCTGGCTGTTTTCATGCCTTTTATGCTGTATTCGTTCAGGTGTTGACCGCCTGTTTTTTTTCTTTCACTTCAAACACAAGCTTTTCCCCATCGGTATCGACCAAAATCGCATCCCCAACACTGAACTCACCGGAAATCACGTCCAGGGCCAGCGGGTCTTGAAGTTCACGCTGGATGGTCCGCTTCAGGGGCCGGGCTCCGTAATCAGGATCATACCCCACATCTGCCATATATTCTTTGGCTTTCTGGGTAACCTCCAAAGAATACCCCTGCCCTTGGACCAAAGCTTTGACGCGATCCAACTGGATATCGACAATATCCAAAAGGTGTTCTTTTGTCAGGGGGTGGAAGGTAACGATATCGTCCACCCGGTTTAAGAATTCGGGTCGGAACGTTGCCCGCAGCGCTTCCTGCGTGTAGTGCCGGGCCTCTTCTTGGTCCCAATCCTCATCCATCTGCGTCCAGGCTTCCGTGCCCACATTGCTGGTCATGATCACCACCGTATTCCGGAAGTCGACAGTTCGCCCGTGGCCATCCGTAAGCCGTCCGTCATCCAAGAGCTGAAGCAGGGTGTTGAAGACATCAGTATGTGCTTTCTCGATTTCGTCAAAAAGCACCACACTGTACGGGCGGCGGCGCACCGATTCCGTCAATTGACCACCTTCCTCGTAACCAACGTATCCGGGAGGAGAGCCGATCAAACGAGCAACATTATGCTTTTCCTGATACTCGCTCATGTCGATGCGGACCATAGCATCTTCATCGTCAAAGAGGAAGGCGGCAAGCGCGCGAGCCAACTCTGTCTTCCCCACACCCGTGGGGCCCACAAAGATGAAGGACCCGATGGGCCGATTGGGATCTTGTAGCCCAGCCCGCGCCCGCCGCACGGCGTTGGAAACCGCTTTGATGGCTTCATCCTGGCCAACCACCCGAGTGTGCAGTCGGTCCTCCATGTGGATTAGCTTCTGGGTTTCGCTCTCCATCAAACGAGAAACGGGAATGCCTGTCCAGCGGGAAACCACGCCGGCGATCTCTTCAGCATCCACCTCTTCCTTGAGCATTGCGCCCCCTTTCTGGATCTCGCTTAGGCGTTGTTCTTTATTCTTCAATTTCTCCCTTAATTCGGGAAGTTTCCCGTACTGCAGTCGGGCTGTGCGTTCCAGGTCCGCCTCACGTTCCGCGCGTTCTATTTCCAAACGGGTCTCATCGATTTCTTTTTTAATCGACCTCACTTCACTGATGATCTCCTTTTCAGCGCTCCACTGGGTTTGAAGCTGTTTTTGCTCTTCTTTCAAATCCGCCACTTCTTTTTTCAGCTTATCCAACCGTTCTTGGGAGGCTTGATCATCTTCCTTTTTCAAGGCTTCCCGCTCGATCTCAAGCTGCATGATTTGCCGGTCGACAATATCCAGTTCCCGAGGTTTGGAGTCAATTTCCGTCCGCAGACGGGCTGCAGCTTCATCGATCAAGTCGATCGCCTTGTCAGGCAAGTGCCGGTCCGAGATATAACGATCCGAGAGGGTCGCCGCAGCTATTGTAGCCGGGTCGGTGATCCGCACGCCGTGATGGATCTCATAGCGCTCCTTCAGTCCCCGCAAGATGCTGATCGTCTCCTCCACGCTGGGCTCTTCGATCAACAGGGGCTGGAAACGGCGTTCCAAAGCCGCGTCCTTTTCAATGTGCTCCCTGTACTCATCCAGGGTGGTGGCGCCGATCATATGTAATTCGCCCCGGGCCAGCAGGGGTTTAAGCATATTTCCAGCATCCACCGCCCCCTCTGCTGCACCCGCGCCAACCACCGTGTGCATCTCATCGACAAACAACAGGATTTCCCCAGCAGAGGATGTGATCTCTTTCAAAACCGCCTTTAACCGTTCCTCAAATTCACCGCGGTACTTGGCGCCCGCTACCAGAGACCCCATGTCCAGCTGGACCAAACGTTTCCGTTTCAGCCCATCCGGGACATCCCCGTTGACGATTCGCTGCGCTAACCCTTCCACGATGGCCGTCTTGCCCACACCCGGATCCCCGATCAAGGCGGGGTTGTTTTTTGTACGCCTGGACAAGATCTGTATCAAACGCCGAGTTTCTTCATCCCGCCCGATGACGGGATCAAGCTTGCTGCGTCGGGCCTGGCCGGTAAGGTCGCGGCCATACTTCTTCAAGGCGTCATAAGTAGATTCCGGATTTTGGGAGGTCACGCGCTGTGTACCTCGGACATCCCGCATAGCATCCAGGATGGCATCCTTTGTCAAGCCATACTCCTTCAACAACCCTGCAAGGGAGCTCTCGGTAAGGCCCAATAAGAGGTGTTCGGTGGACACATATTCATCCTGCATCCCTTTGGTATACCGCTCCCCTGCAGCCAGCACATTTCGAGCCTCTCGAGTCAAGCCCACCTGTACGTTGCTTCCATACACCTTGGAGCGTTTGTTCAACTGCTCCCGGACCGCACTTTGAAGACCTGAAACGCCACCGGAAACTTTCTTAACGATCGCCGGGACGACACCGTCAGCCTGCTCCAAAAGGGCGGCCAAAATATGAACGCTGTCAATTTCCTGATGGTTGTTTTCTTCAGCCATCCTTTGCGCACGCAGGACGGCCTGCTGTGATTTCTTCGTATAATTCTCTAAATTCATTTTCTAATCCTCCACATAGATACAGGTAAAGATATCCCCGCTCAACATCCATGACAATCACATTATAAAAATACAGTCTATGAGAAAGATAAAAGAAATGTTAAAGAAAAGTTTAAATAAAGACCCTTTTCACCCGGGGTTCAGTTCTCTTTCACCACCACGTCGAACCTGCCGTCCGCCACACGGGCTTCAAGGATATCCCCCCCTTCAACTTGAGAAACCCTGTAGATCACAGTTCCGTCCTCCTCTGTGAGGACGGCATAGCCGCGTTTAAGGATGGACTCGGGACTGAGCGCTTCCAGATGTTCGGCAACCCCGTGTAATTCCTTGCGGGCATCCCCGATGAACCTGGTCATGGTCCTCCGCAGCCGATCTCCTAATTCATCCACCCGCTGTTTTCCATTCCGGATTTCATACTGCGGTGAAAAGCGCTTGATTTGGGACTGCAGATCTGAAATCATCCAACGTTGGTCTGAGATATAAGTCATATAGGTGCGATTGACTCGCTCTGCCAGATCCTCAGTCAGGGCTATTAATTCCATCCGGTCAGGGACTGCCATCTCAGCTGCCGCAGTGGGCGTGGGGGCACGCACATCAGCGACAAAATCCGCGATCGTGAAATCCGTTTCATGGCCAACACCGCTGATGACGGGGATCTGGGAAGCGAAGATCGCCCGGGCCACCCCCTCGTCATTAAACGCCCATAAATCTTCAATGGACCCCCCACCCCGGCCCACGATGATCAAATCGATGTCCTCCCGCTTATTGAGCTTTTCCAGAGCAGCCGCGATCTCCGGGGGTGCATTCTCCCCCTGGACGGACGCCGGGGAGAGGACGACATCCACCAGCGGGTACCGACGTCGGAGGGTATTGAGCATATCCTGCAGCGCAGCCCCGGTTGGCGACGTGACCAGCCCGATCTTTTCTGGCCACCTGGGAAGGGATACCTTATGCTCAGAGGCAAATAAGCCCTCTGCCTCCAATTTGTCCTTTAAACGCAGGTACTCCTGGTACAGTCTCCCCGCGCCCCGGGGACGAAGGAAATCGACGTAAAGTTGATATTGGCCCCTCCGTTCGTATACGCTCAGATTGCCGTGCGCTTCAACCGCATCGCCTCCTTCAAGTCGGAACTCCTGCTGGGCAGCGATATTCTTCCACATCACACAGCGTAGGGCGCTTTCAGCGTCCTTGAGGGTGAAGTAAACATGACCCGATTTGGGACGCGAAACGTTGGAAACCTCCCCTTCCACCCATAGATCCCCCAGATTGGCGTCACTTTCCATCAAATCCCTGACATACGCATTGACTTCCGTGACAGACCATGTTCGAGGGAAACCAAATGATTCTGGAATAGGCTCATCAAATGCTGTCATATTTTCAGTATACAAAGAAGGGACGCCGAGGACAAGTTCCGGAAAGCACCCTGAGGGAGGAACATCCTCCTATCTGCCTGTTCAGGAGAACACACATCTCCACTTCAGAAAAGTTGCTCCCTGCTCGTCCATGTCTTTGGCTCCAAAAAGACCAATTATTGAAGATCTAACCGTCTTTTAAGGGCAGATATCTTCCCCAGGGATGGAAAGACGCTCCAAAGGGGCTGTGGTCCGCAATGTGATAAAATTTCCACACCATGGACCTTTCAGAACACCTCCAGAGCATCCTGGATACGATCCCTCATAAGACCGGCTGTTACCTGATGAAAGACGGTGATGGGGAGGTTATATATGTCGGAAAAGCGGTCGATCTCCGCCATCGGGTGCGGTCCTACTTCCATGCCAGCGCCCAGAGCAACCCCCGCACGGCCCAGCTGGTCAGGCACATACAGGATATCGATTGGATCATCGTCCAGTCCGAGCTGGAAGCTCTGATTCTGGAAATGAACCTGATCAAAGAATACCAACCTCATTTCAACGTCCGGCTCAAAGATGACAAACGCTACCCTTACATCAAAATCCACTGGCAGGACCCTTTCCCAAAGGTGACCGTAACCCGGCAGGTAAAGAGAGATGGTTCCCGGTATTTCGGACCGTATACCAGCGTCTGGGCTGTGGACCAAACCCTGGATGTGCTCCGGCGCGTTTTCCCCTACCTGACCTGCAGCCGTACCATTACTGGGGAAGACCAGAGAGCCTGCCTTTATTACGACATTGACCTGTGCTCCGCACCTTGCATCGGGGAGATCGACCAGGAAGCATACCGCGAAATGATCGGGCAGTTGGCTGATTTCCTCGACGGCCACACGGAGCCCATCGTGGATCGCCTTCAGGAGAGGATGGATCAGGCTTCAAACGAACTCCGGTTTGAAGAAGCAGGTCAAATCCGTGATCAGTTGATCGCCATCGAGCGGATCGTTGAGGAACAGCGCATTATATCCACAGAATACAAGGACTCCGATGTCCTGGCTATTCACAGCGAAGAAGATGAAGCCTGCGTCCAGGTCTTTTTCATCCGGGGTGGCAAGTTGACAGGGCGAGAATATTTCCTGGTTGAGGGAACTGAAAACACCGCTGATAAGGACATTCTCGCGGAGGTGATCAAACAATTTTACGACCAGGCTCCTTCCGTCCCTCCTCAAATTCTTCTTCCCCGAGAGGTGGAAGAGGCCCGGATCATTCAAAAATGGCTGGACAGCAAACGCGGCGGGGACAAAGTAAAAATGCGTATTCCACACAGCGCCGAGGAGGAAGGCCTGATTGAGATGGCTGCGGAAAACGCTGCTGAAATGCTGGCCGCCCACAGCAATCAAGAGAAAGCAATCCGGGAGAGAAGTGAACGGGCTCTGGACGAGCTGCAATCATATCTTGACCTCCATGCCCCGCCCGCGCGGATCGAATGTTATGACATCTCCAACACCCAGGGAGCTGCCCAGGTGGGAAGCATGGTCGTCTTTGAAGACGGCTCCCCTCAGAAAAGCCACTACCGCAGGTTTAACATCCGCAGCGTAAGCGGCCCTGACGATTATGCCAGCATGGAAGAGGTCATCAGCCGGCGTTTCCGGCGGTGGCGGGAGCTCATGAAAGGACAAGGACAACCTGGATACAACCCTGACCCATCTTTCTCCACCCTGCCTGATTTGCTGTTGGTGGACGGCGGTAAAGGCCAGCTGAACCGGTCCCTTGAGGTCATCGAAGAATTTAACTTGCAGGATGCTTTTGCTGTGGCAGGTTTGGCCAAACGAAACGAAGATGTGTATCTCCCCGGCCAGTCCCGGCCTGTGCGTTTCGACCGCGATTCTGCCGGCCTTCACCTCCTGCAAAGGGTGCGGGATGAAGCTCACCGTTTTGCGATCGCATCTCACCGCAAACGGCGCAGCCGCAAAGGACTGCAATCCAGTTTGGAAAAGATCCCCGGGGTGGGACCAGCACGCAGGCGGGCTTTGCTCAACAAGTTCCACACCATCCAAAACATCCGTCAGGCGTCATTAGAAGAGCTTGCCTCCACCCCTAAAATCCACACCAGGCTGGCCCAAACCATCAAAGAACACTTGGACTAATCAGCATCTCATGCTAAAATGTGTCCGTGAAATAGAACGAACAGATTGAAATTCAAAAGAAGGAGAATTATGTCCCGCAGAAATCGCCCTAACTTTCAACAAATCATCATGGCAGTGATCGGTATTTTGATCGTTTTATCGATGGTCATATCCATGGTAGCTCGATTTTAATCCCCCTCATTGATAAATTTACACAACCAAAGGGGATATCTCAAACCAACCGTTCCCCTTGTCCAGGAAACCAGCCCCCAAAGCGGGGAGCTGGTTTTTTGTTATCGGTTGGATGCAAGATAAAAGTAGACCACTTTTTTAGCCGTTTAATAAATCTGAACATTTCGTTTTCGACCTTTCATTAATGGGAAAATCAGCTTCTTTGATCACCGTTGATTGTTTGTCTTCTTCGAAGCGGATCAAGAGTTTTTCATCTCTTAGGTTCCACTCTCCCAGGATATAGAATTTCACGTATTCTGTAGGCACTTCAATGGTTTCCCCCAGAATGTGAACATTTCCTTGGGCCCCTTTTTCTGCTTGCTGGACTTGACGGAGAAAGTAGATTTTGGGCGTAAACTCCCTCGCAGCCCTCCTGTTGGATTCTGGCGGTTCGTATCGCAGGTATCGCCGAGTGCAGTCGTTGAATGAAACCAGCCGTTGGTCAATCTCGTCAACCGAGCCAAACTCAAATTGATTCCAGAACTTGCGCCCAAACACCGAGTTACTCCCTTCCATCGATGCCTGGGAAAACGGCTGCCGGGGCACCGCAAACATTGGGTACACCTGCTGCCGCAGCAAGAACATCATTGTGCGTGAGAGCGCTCGTTTCCCTCTTCGGCCCCCAATCATAGCCATGCCATTATCAATCTTCATCACACCAGGTTTCTCAAACTGTTCGAAAAACCAGGCGCTGCAGCGGATGAATTCGTCCGTCGTTTCTCCTTTCACCCTCATAAAATGCCGTAAACGGGGCTTTTTCTTGAATGTGTACCCAAGAAAGTGGATCGGAGCACTTTGCCCAGTAATGAACTTTTCCCCTACAAAGTCCGCTTCCAGCACACGTTCTCTCAGCTTTTCGTATATGGTCCGTTCAGGATAACGAAGATATTTTGCGGCTCCTTTGTTCCTCCCAGTCTTCAAAGGAGTGGACAAATCCAAATCCTTCAACACCTGGCCGATCGTTCTCACCGGGGGAAGTTCCTCTTCAGGATATCTTCGGTGATACTCCACCTGGATCGCAGTCGGTCCAATGTAATATTGATCAGGATCGTTTTCTAATTCCTTTCGGATGGCCTCAATTCGCTCATCCAGCATCTCGTCCCACTTGCGCCGTCGCCCTTTTTTCCAGCCCCGATCATCCTTCTCGATTAGCTTTAGCTATCCACCGGAAATCTTGATCCGGGGACTGGGTCCAGTCGATGATAAATTGCCAGCTCACATTTTGTGTTCGATAAATTTCTCGCTTTGAATTTCCTTCTTGAAAATACAGTCGATTGACTTGTTCTCGGCGCCGTATGGACTCTTTTTTTTCATAGTGATCACTGCCTGGTTCTTGTCCATAATCATGATGATTTCTTCGATATTTTACCTTCTTGAGGTGGTCTACTTTTATTTTGCCACTAACCGCTAACATACACAGCTCCCCGGTATAGCGCTGGACCCCTTTTCCAAAAAGGGACCCGATGGAAGGATGTGCTGTCACCACGTGTTTAATTATTCAAAAAACCCTATTATAACTTGACAATGTTAGATTAAAACATCTATTCTAAAAAATCAGGTAACAACACCCCTGGACCCGCTTCTCTGTTGTGCTCGCAATCGACATTGTGTAGACCGGGCACGGTCGATCAATTGCTGGATGACCAACCTGATCGCCTGATCTGGTGTTAATCTTTTCAGGGGCAAAGCTGCACGCAGAAGCTCCCGGATATTGGCCATGGAAAGATTGGGTAATGCATCAACCCCGAGTTCTCCAGCAAGTTTTGGATCCCGAGGATTTGATAGAGACCAATCGAGTTTTGTCTCAGCGATAAACCACAGCGCCAACGCATCCAGGGCTGTGTGATGGCTCCATGCCCGGTATTTTCTGGCGACCAGCTCATCCCATCCAGCCTCTGATTTTGCATCCTGAAACGTACGCTCCACAAAGTATCTTTGGCTGCGCCAAAGTGCCAGGGTATGTAGATTGGTCTCAGCTGGAGCGTTGCTCAGGGAATAACTCGTTCTGCCATCTTTCTCTTGACGAATGAAAAGCCATTCTTTTCTGACCTGACCCCTGTCCGTGATCGTGTAGACCCTTTTTGCCGCGCAGGCATAAGCCAGCCACCCACGTTCTGTATACCGCACCTCCACCGTTTGAAACACAAAGTTGGGATTCTGCTCAAGGTCGCGCACCTTGACTTCTTGGGCTCGGTTGACGACTCTCCACCTGGAGTACGGTCGCCCTCTTTTATTCGAGGGCGTTTTCGGCACAGCAACTACTGGTTTCTCGAGGTACACCTGCACGTTTTCGGGAATATCTGCCATGTAGGTCAGTCCTGTTTGGTCCAAATCTGCCCGAAACTGGCTGTCCCGACCATACAGGCTGTCGCAGCTGACCGTTTCGAAGGGTAATCCTCTCTTTTGCGCACGCTTGATCATCTCCAGCCCGAGTGCTGGTTTGCTCTGAAAGGTTCGCTCAGGAGGAACATGCCAACGGTCACGCAGGTCTGCATACTCCTCGCTGAACCAGCTTTTCGGCAGGTAAAGTTCCGCATCTACCAAGGACCAAAGACCATCCTTGTAATAGTTTAGCCCCACGCTCACCTGTCCGAGATCCACCTTGCCTTCTCTGCCAAGATACTGCCAATCCGCTCCCGCTTTTTGCCTTCCGGAACAGGCCACACCGCTCTCATCCAGGCTCAACATGCCTCCAGACAACTCCGGCCGCTTTGTGATCTCGCTTTGTATTTGCTCAAATACTTTCTTGCCCGACCAGGGAGAATCCGACATAAAATGCTGCAAACCCTGTCCATCATCTTCCGGCCCAATCACCCGGCGTGCAATGTTGGTATAGTTCCGTTTGCTTTCCATCCACAACAATCCCTGAAGATATACCCGGGCATAGCCACTTTTGTTGTTCGTCTGGGTCGCAAAACAGTCATGAAATCGCCCGTGAAAATTGTGCAATCTTTCTCCCAGATCCATCACTTCGTTGTAGGGCATCCCCCAGCGTTCAAATGTTCCCCTGTTTGTCTCAGTTCGGGCTTTTACTTGTGCTTGATTTCGGTTAGAATTATTCAAGGTAACGTTCCTTTTCTATGAAGGGGAGGGGACGTTACCTATTTTTATTCATTTTTCTTTTCTTAACAATCGAACATCTGTACTAATTTAACATTGTCAAGATAATATAGTTTAGGAAAAATTACTGATTTTGCAATATATTGGGCGATTATGTAGCATGCTAACGTTGTATCTTCGTAGACATGGCTTTTTAAATTCTCAAAATTTATATTGAGACAAAAAGCGATGGGCATGAACAACGACGATTTGCCAGAAAAAAAGATTAGATGTGGGTATTTAGTTGTTAACTCGTGTACAAATTTTGTGACGGTGGAGGGCGATGAGGTCATTTTATCTCCTCTCCAGTTTAAGTTGATATTGTATCTTGCCCGTAATCAAAACCGATACGTGAGTCCGGAGGAATTGTTAAAGCAAGTGTGGGAAGAACCATCTGGGACATATGATCAAGTTAGGGGGGTGATCAAAAGAGTTAGAGAAAAACTTGACGAAGTAAAGCAGGGATATCGAAGATATATTCACACGAAACGAGGATGGGGTTATAGACTTGTTCCGCTGCGAGAAATAACAAACGACGCACAAGCGACCACAATGCGACACCTTTATGACATGTTGTAGCATTTGTTTATGCTAAATTGTAATAAGAAAGGAGGACGATATGAACAAGAAACATTACTTCCTGATTATCATTTCTACCCTATTGATTGCGGTACTGGGAACGGCTTTTACGGGCATTAGTCAGGCAGACGTGGCTGCCCCTGCTGAGGTCAAAGCCTTTTCGTTTGTAATGGAGTTCGGCGGTGTTGTAGAAGAAGATCTCCAACGCTACGCTCATACGCTGCAGGATCAAGGGTATTCAGAGGCGGAGATTCAGCAAGAATTGGCTCACTTGCGCCCCGCCCTTGAAACCAGCAAATATGATCCCATTGAGACACGAACATTTTCTGTTGAGGTGGAGTTTGGCGATATTGATGCTTATGTGCGTGCGCTGCGCGAGCAAGGCGTCTCCGAGGAAACGATCCAGGCTTTGGATGCCGAAGTACAGGATAAACGGCAGAGCCTGTCGGATGGCGTGGTGAATGCTAGAGGGTGCAAAATCCGCACCGATGGCGCCGAGGCAAGAAATATTTATGGTCAATTACTGTATCGTTACAGTTCTTCGACTTACTGGTGCTACAATGGGAACACGATTACAAGCCTTGATACCTGGGAATCCTACAGCACATATTTGGGTTGGCAATTCAGGGGATCGACGAAGAGTCAGAGTGGAGGCGTAGGTCAATGGTCTTACATCTTGCACCGTTATGCCACTATGTACAATCCTTACCTAGGCCTATACGGCTACCCTGATACGCATCAGGGTGTGTATGGAGATGGCTCCTCTTGGGGTTATGCCAACCCATAAGGCTGCATTGGTGCCGCTGGGTGTGGGTGGGAGAATCATAGGCTAAAAGGAGAGATCCACAAAGCCTGTGGTTATGAATACTAGAAAGACTTGTGTTGAACTAAGCGCTTCGCGCAGGGGGAAAATGGAAGCGGCAGAATAACCTGAATCCTGTCCAACTCAATAAACTAAGGCTATATTTCCTAATACCAAACCTTTCAAACATAGGAGGTATAGCCATGTCGACCCTGAGAAAAAGAATGGCGGAAGATCTGCAGCTGCACGGCTATGCAGAAAAGACGCAGGAGGGGTATCTGCGTGCAGTCCACCAGCTGGCAGCGTACTGGGAGAAGCCACCGGATCAGATCACAGAAGACGAGATTCGGAAGTATTTTCTCTACCTGAGAAATGAAAAGGAGGCATCAAGAAGTTCCTGTCGGGTGGCCTTATACGGCATCCGTTTTTTCTACACAAAGACGCTGCGGAAAGAATGGCCCTCTCTGGAGTTGATCCGGTTCCCGGCGGAGAAGAATCTGCCG
>JAWODY010000044.1:0-75697 GCA_046483045.1 Anaerolineales bacterium
GTGGTGCGCATAGAACAGGTACGACCTGGGTGGGGAGGGTCCTTTCCTCTTCACCTTCTGTCACCTATATCAGCGAGCCATTGCACCTTCACCATTCTTTGGGCGTGTTGGCAGCTCCCGTTCAACATTGGTACACCTATATTTGTGAAGAAAATGAGAGTGCCTTCTTAGATGCTTATCAAGATACGGTAGAGTTCCGATATCGCACCTGGGCTGCCTTGCAGGAATTAAACTCATGGAAGGAACTATTAAAGATGGGGAGAGACCAATTCTTATTCTTGCGAGCTGGGTTGTTAAACCATCTCCCTTTACTTAAGGACCCTTTTGCTGTCTTTTCCGCACCTTGGTTTTCCCGGAAATTGAACAGCCGGATTGTCATCTGCGTCAGGCATCCGCTCGCCTTCGTAAGCAGCCTAAAACGCTTGGGTTGGTCTTTTGATTTTAATCATCTTTTAGATCAACCGCTATTGATGCGCGACCACCTTGACAAGTTTCGAGATCGAATGTCTTCCATGAATACCCGGGAGGATGACATCGTTGGGCAAGGGATATTGCTGTGGGAGATGATTTATTCCGTTGTTGCCAATTATAGGGAGGAAGTGGAGGATTGTTTTATATTCAGACATGAAGATCTTTCTCTTCAGCCTTATATAAATTTTTCAAATATGTTTGAGCAACTGGGGCTGGAATTTACTGATCAGATACAGCAGAAGATCATGGAGACAACACGGCGTGGGAATCCCCAACAACTTCCCTCGGGCAATGAGCATGCGGTCCAATTGGACAGCAGGGCCAATTTAAAAAATTGGGAGAATCGATTGACGACATCCGAAGTGGATCGGATTCTAGCAGCAACAGAAAATCAACTTTTTGGATTCTATGAAAAGGAGGAATGGAAAGGTTGGTGAAAGCTCCTTTGGTATCCATTGTTACCCCCTCATATAACCAGGCTCGGTATCTGGGGGAAACCATCCGCTCTGTCATCTATCAAAATTATCCTCACATTGAGTATATCGTGGTAGATGGAGGTTCTACAGACGGGTCTCTGGATGTAATTAAGAGATATGAGGATCAGATAGACTATTGGGTTTCGGAGCCTGATCAAGGTCAAACGGACGCGATCAACAAAGGGTTTGAACAGGCTTCTGGAGATATCTACGCCTGGCTAAATTCCGACGACACCTATCAATCTGGAGCAATTGAGGAAGTGGTTGAATTTTTCTCCAGGAATCCCAGCGTGGGCATGGTGTATGGGGACCTTAATTTTATCAATGCGGAGGGGAAGGTGATTGGTAAGTTTAACGCAAAGCAAACTTCGTATAGGCGTTTGCGTCGGGGAGGGGTGTATATCCCACAGCCAGCGGCTTTTTGGCGTGCAAATCTTTGGGAGGAAGTGGCTCCCTTGGACACCGATCTCTACTTTGCGATGGATTATGATTTATGGCTCCGCTTGGCGAAAATTACTTCTTTGGAGTATTATCAAGGGCATACTTGGGCGAACTTTCGGATTCATGGCGATTCAAAGACGATCACTGCGGATGAAAGATGCTGGGATGAGATGCTGAGAATCCATCGCAGAGACGGAGGAGATTGGTTTTCTTGGTTGTTAGTTAAATACTGGATCAGGAAAATCTTTACACCGTTTTGGAATTGGTGGCGGCGGCAGAGATTGCTCCGATGAAAGGTTGGATAAGAAAAGGATAAATCATGACTGAGTGGACTGTGCGCCAAAAAATTATAAGTATTATGAACCAGTGGTACCTTATATTTCTTGCTTTCATCGTCTCCGCCGGGGTTGCATGGGGGGGGATCCATATATGGCCTTCTCAACATCAGGCTTCAACCACGGTTTACGTTGGAATAGAAATTAAACGGGTATTTGATGTCTCTTCAATGGCAACGTATGCAAAAACAGAGCCGTTCAACATTGATGATTACAAAAATTGGCAGTTATCCCAATTGGAATCCATGGCCCGTTCTGAAATAGTTGCCAAAGAAACCCTCGCTGCCCTCCGGGAGGTAGACCCATATTGGATGAAGATTTCTCCACAAGAGTTTCAAACTTTGCAAAGCATCGCATGGCGAGATATGGGAACTTGGCGGTTGACCATTTCGTTATCAGATCCAGAGCGAGCGGCTCAAGCAGTCAAAACATGGAGTTCCGAGTTTGTCGAATACGCTTCCAGCTTGATTTCAAAGGCAGATAGCGCCTTTAGCCTGGATGGTGAGTTGCGGGCGTTGAACGTTCAGCAAGTTGGTTTAAAAATGGAGTTATCGGAATTCGAAAGAATAGAAGAGGGATTAACTGAGTTCCAATCGAACATATCGCGAATGGACGAGGATCAAACACTGGATCCACTCTTGCGATGGGAGTTGTGGGGATTGACTACCGGTCCTGCAGATCATACTCCTTTATGGACAGAGGTGTTGGATCAATTCCCGGAGGCGGATGAAAGAAGCGTGGAGTATATGGCGTGGATTGAGAGTTTCCTTGGTGTCTTGTCCACTCAAAAGGAAATAAATCAAGAAACCCTCATGGAGTTAGAACAAAAAGAGGAAGCCCTTACGGAGCGCTTCGTTCAGGAAACCCAGAAATCAAAAGGATTGTCATCGAGTTTGTATATTGAAAACGCACCCTTCCCGGTCAGCATACATTCCGTTTCCCCGGATGCACTGGCTGCTCTGTTAGGTGGGTGTTTGGGCGTGATTATCTACCTAATGGGTTTTATGATTTTCACAGAAATTAAGGGTAACAAAGAGCGATGACCAAATTGATACGGATCATACGAAATGTCTTGATTGCGGCATTTTTTGTAAGTCTTCCGGTCACGAGTTTCCCGTTTTTCCCGCCGAGTTTCGGGGGAAATTCCGCAGTCGTCAGACCGCTGCTTGTGTATCCTTTGTTGGGTTTGGTGATCTTGGTCACACTCCCCCGATTTTTTTCAAACCCCCTTTCTAAACCAATCTTGATTATCCTTATCTTCCTCCTGAGCGCAGTGATTTCCTCCTTTATCCCTTATTTTCGAGGTATTCAATCGCCATGGCGGGAGGTATCTGTGTTTGCTCGCGAGTTACGGACATTCATCACCCTCAGCTTGGCGATCAGTATTTACCTTACTGTAGCCTTGATCCCTACTAGTGAGAGCGATTTGCAGAAAACCATCCGATGGATGTATATGGGGTTGATTCTAGTTCTGGTGTGGGGGACATTTCAGGCCATATATATCTTGGGCCTCATCCCGGGTTGGTTCGAGGTCATGAACAAGATCCAGGGATTCATATCCACGCGGGGTTTATATTCAACGCGGGTGTTGGGGATGACATATGAGCCTACAGCGTTTGCTGATCAAATTGTGGTCATTTGGCTTCCTTTTTTATTGGGGGCATCCTTAACCAATTTTTCCGTATTTGCATGGCGGTGGAAGTGGGTTACTTTGGAAAGATTCCTTTTCATCTGGACGATGGGGATTTTAGCGTTTACTTTATCCCGGACAGGATTGATCATTGGTGTGGGGCTGATTCTTTTTGGTATTCTTCTAAAACTGTTTGATTCTATCGCTGTCCGACGAGATATTCAGGGGCATTCTTCGAGTGAGTATCGTGGGGGGGCCTTTCAGAATATTCAACCAATTCATGTACTGTTGGTATTCCTTGGCATTGCCATCTTTATGGTTTCCTTTTATTTTTTGGGGACGCGGAGTGGTTACATTTCCAGGATTTGGGAATACTGGGATTTGACAGGTGATAAAGATTTATGGGAATATTTTACATACATTGGATTTGGATCCAGGATCGCATATTGGCGAACCGCATATCATATCTATCAGGAATTTCCCCTGCTTGGGGTTGGCTTGGGAAATTTTACGATCTACATGCCTGAGATGCTTCCTTTCCAGCATTTAGCCAAGACGCCTGAATTGCTTAGACATCTGGTTCCACGGGAAAATGGTTCAAGGGTGCTGACTGCAAAACACTTTCTGCTCCGCATACTTGCAGAGACAGGTCTAGTTGGCATGGGGATATTTATTACCTTTTTACTTGTCCTCCTCGCTGCCGGTTTGTATTTATGGCTCTCAGATGATGAAGGCGAACACTTCTGGGGCACAGTATCTATCCTTGGCGTCGTGGCTTTTGTGGTTGACTCTTTTTCGTTTGATTCGTTTGCAATTCCCAATCCCTGGATTATGTTTGGCATGATTACTGCGGCTGGTAGAATCTTCCGCGCCCGGCAGAAGACGGGAGAGGATTCATCATGAAGAAAAACCGTTTCCTTATCGGTATTGTGATTATGTTGGGTGTGTTGCTTACCGTCTACCTGTGCGCTGCTGCAGGGGTGGTGGGTTATAACATTCACCTTTTAAAACAGGAGCGTAGTCAGGGTGGAGGACAGGAATTACGTATCATAACCCAACCTGCTTCTACGCAGGAGAACCCATCCCATGATGGGCGAAAAGATGGTGAAGAAACGGCCAGTCAAAAGACTCTAAACACCTTACGGAATGAGATCATCCCTATCAACGATCCCATAAAGCTTGCTGTTCGCCTGGGAAACAAAGAACATGTTCCCTTGTACTTGCCCGTGGAGAATACGAACCGGCAGGTAGGGGAAAGGGAAAAGTTTTGGGTTATCAATATGGACACAGCGGAAAGCTTTCAGGTGGAAGCGACCCTGGCAGCGGTCACTGACCACGCTTATTTTTGGATAGAGGAAGGGGTTGATTATTCCAAAAGAGGATTGAGACAATTATCGCAAGAGTTTGAAGAGGTGATCTATCCCACCAACAGAGCCTTCTTTGGAAGCGAATGGACGCCGGGTGTTGACAAAGATCCTCGCCTATATATCGTTTACGCAACTGGGCTGGGAGGAAATGTGGCGGGATATTTCGCTTCAGTGGATGAATATCACCCACTGGCTCACAAATATTCCAATGCTCATGAGACGTTTATGCTTAATGCTGACACCGTGAGTTTAGACGAACGATATACGTATAGCGTTCTCGCCCATGAGTTCCAACATATGATCCATTGGTACCGGGATCGCAACGAATCATCCTGGTTGAATGAGGGTTTTTCCGAGTTAGCCACCCTGATTAATGGCTATCGGTTTGTGGGTGGATTTGATTACCTATATGCCCAGAACCCCGATTTGCAATTAAATGATTGGCCAAATGATCCGCATAAGACGCCCCCACATTATGGGGCTTCTTTTCTGTTTGTAACGTACTTCCTTGATCGATTTGGCAGCCAGGCCACTCAAGCGCTGGTTTCCAATGAATTAAATGGATTGACAAGTTTAGATAGCGTGCTTGCTTCATTAAAGGTAGAAGATCCCTCCGGCGATCCATTTATGGATGGGGACGATTTCTTTCTTGATTGGGCTATCACGAATTACTTGATAGATGAAAGTTTCCAACATGATAGGTTTCAGTACAGCAATTATCCGGAAGCCCCCTCCTTTCAGATGACTGAGTCCATCGGGCATTGCCCTACGGAGGTCAAACTTGGGGATGTGCATCAATACGGCGTGGATTATATTCATGTGAATTGTGAGGGAGATTATTTATTGCAGTTCACAGGAAAAGAATATATTCCACTTCTCCCTGAAGATCCGCGTTCGGGTAAATATGCATATTGGTCCAACAAGGGTGATCAATCTGACATGACATTGACGAAAGAGTTCGATTTCAGAGAGGTTTCTGGACCTTTGACATTGAGATATTGGACTTGGTTCGATCTTGAAGAGGATTATGATTATCTCTATGTTGAGGCATCTGCGGACGGCGAGAATTGGACGATTTTACGAACCCCCTCAGGAACGGATGAGGATCCCTCCGGCAACAGTTATGGTTGGGCGTACAACGGATTGTCCAACGGGGATGGGAGTTGGATCTACGAGGAAATCGACATCTCGGAATATGCTGGCAAACAGGTTTATATACGATTTGAATATATAACAGATGCAGCTGTGAATGGAGAGGGCTTTTTGCTTGATGATCTGAGTATCCCCGAAATTGGTTACAGATCGGGTTTTGAAGATGGAAGTGAAGATTGGGAAGGGGATGGTTTTGTGCGTGTTCAGAATCAACTCCCCCAATCATACCGACTCGCACTCATTCAATTAGGGGAATCTCCAGGCGTCCAGTATCTTAACCTGTCCGGGGACAATACATTAAGTGTGCCTCTCCAATTTGGACGGGGTATTGAGAAGCAAATTCTAGTTGTCACGGGTACAACAAGATACACCAGGCAAAAGGCTTCCTACGAGTATCAAATCATTGAAAAAGAATAGGGAATCTCGTTAGGGTCGGAACCAGGTATCCTTGGCTCCTGATGAATCACAACCCATGATCGCCATGCAATGAGTTCTGGGCTGGTGTGGGGAGGGTTACAAGAGAGGACTAACCTTCTGCCTTTTTTGAGGTTGGTTTTTTTAGATCATCAAGCTGCTTTTCAAGCTCAATGCGCTTTTTTGCAGCAGCTTCCTCAATTTCTATCTGAATATTTTTCGCTTTTGATTCCAGTTCATTCAACAGCTCTTCTCCAGAAGAAGGGGCAAGAAGTAAGGCAGTAATACTGCCTACGATTCCACCTAAAATTGCACCCAGCGTGAAATTAAATGCCTTTTTCATAGAAATCTCCTTTATACATAACACTTGTGACCTATTATAATTTAGCTTGATGGAAAAGAAAATAGGGTACTGTATTTCATATCGACAAAAGTGACTATTACTATGATTGATCCCAATTTACCTCTGATTGACCTGCATCGCCACTTGGATGGGAATGTCCGCCTGGAAACAATTTTAGATTTGGGGGAAAAGCATAACCTCCCGCTTCCTGTTGAAAACATTGAGGATTTGCGGCCTTATGTCCAAGTAGTGGAGCCCGTTTCGGGGGTGATGGATTTTTTAGATAAGTTTGAATGGATGATCGGGGTCCTGGTTGATTATGATGCCTGCCGGCGGGTCGCATTTGAAAATGTGGAGGATGCTTTTCACGAAGGGCTGGATTATGTCGAGCTGCGTTTCAGCCCGCTATTTATGTCCCAACCCCATGACTTGGATCCTGCAAAGGTTGTAGCTGCAGTGGTCGAAGGGATAAAACAAGGAAGAAAAACGTTTGATATCAAAGTAAATCTGATCGGGATCATCAGCCGCACTTTCGGCGTGGATAAAGCCTGGGAGGAGCTAGAGTCCTTATTAGGCAAAAAGGAAGAGATTGTGGCTTTAGATTTAGCAGGTGATGAAGTGAACTACCCCGGTGAACTTTTCCGTGCCCACATCGAGAAAGGTCGATCCGCGGGTTGGAAGACGACCATTCATGCAGGGGAAGAGGCAGGACCGGAAAGCGTCTGGCAGGCGATAGAAGAGTTGCAAGCGGACCGCATCGGTCATGGGATCAGCGCGGTTCATGACCACGCACTGATGGAAAAGTTGAAAAGAGATGAGATTGGTCTTGAAATTAACCTGACCAGCAATCTCCAGACGAGTGTGGTGTCTTCTCTGCGGGAACACCCTCTTCGTCGTTTTCTTGAAAAGGGTATCTTAGCTACCATTAATACGGATGACCCAGGAATCAGCGGGATAGACCTTCGCCATGAATATAATTCAGCTGCGCCTGCGGCGGGACTTTCCCCCACTCAAATCAAACAGGCACAAAAAAATTCTTTACAGGTGGCTTTTTTACCGGAAAATGAGAAGAAAGAACTGCTCGGAGATATACACGCCCACAAGGATGGAAGATGATGAGGAATCCATTAATTTTATCAAGCGGTATGCCCCGGGCTGGATCTGGATGGTTTTTTGAACTTACACATAATCTAGTGGTCGCTGCTGGGGGGGTAGATACAGGGGTTATCCGTGACAAATACTATTTAGAGAAACTGCTTACAGCGGGGTATTTTCTTCAGGGGACATTGTCTTTCCATCGACTTTTGCCGGTGATGTTTCCTTTAATTTTTGAAAAGAGCTATGTTATTAAGAATCATGCAGGTCGAAAACCTTTAGCTGATTTATTCATTAAACTCGGGTTGATTAAACCTACATATATATACCGTGACCCCAGAGATGCTGCGTTATCCGCATATGAATATGGTCAATTTATGAGAAGCCAAGGAAGAACGAATGTATTTTCTACATTGACTTCCATTGAGGAAGCTATAGAATTCATGGATTTATATATTCGGATTGGTCAAGGATGGTTAAATTTGGATTCCATTTACAACATAAGATATGAAGATTTCCTTTTGAATTACGAGGAAAAAGTAGATGAATTAATTCGATATGTAGGCATTGGGGAAAAAGAATCAGCCCTTGCCAGTGTAGTGGATAAATACAGGCCTGAAAAAGGTCCCTCGGATCTGAAAGGGACCCATTTTTCTGAAGGGAAGATAGGTCGACACCGCGATGTTTTCTTGGAACAAGAAAAGGCATTATGTATCCGAAAATTTGGCTCTTTTCTAAGTGAGCATGGCTACGAAACGTAGGTATTGAAAACGGTCAAATGGATACCGGTCATCTTGTAATTTTTTTCTCTTTGAATAATAATAATATTGCTGCTTAGATTTGATGCTGAACTGAGACAGCAAGAATCATGACAAACTGAAAAGTTTCCCTTTCCGGCCCCTACCCCAACAAGGAGGGTACCATGTCTTCGTCCCCATCTGAAAGCAAAGTTACCACCAGCACATTCCGTGTCAAAAAGGCGCAGGGAGACCTGTTGACCATGCTCACTGCGTATGATTATCCGACAGCTGTGGCTGTGGATAAAGCAGGGATTGATTCCATTCTTGTCGGGGATTCTTTAGGCATGGTCGTGCTGGGGTACCAGAACACGCTGCCTGTGACCATGGAAGAAATGCTCCACCATTGCCGGGCGGTTTCCAGGGGAGCCTCCCGGGCTTTGTTGATTGGCGATATGCCCTTCATGTCCTACCAGGCCTCTGTGGGAGATGCGGTCAGGAACGCGGGACGTTTCCTGCAAGAAGCCGGTATGGATGCTGTCAAGTTGGAGGGTGGTGAGGAAAGGTTGGAGGAAATCCGGACCATACTTGACGCGGGTATCCCCGTCTTAGGACATCTCGGTCTCACACCGCAAAGTGTGCATCAGTTAGGGGGCTTTAAAGCGCAGGGGAAAACAGCAGCAGCAGCATATGAGCTGCTTGAAGATTCCCTCCGGCTGGAAGAAGCTGGTTGTTTTGGGATCGTATTAGAATCCGTGCCAGCCCGTTTAGCAAATTTTGTTTCCGGTCAGCTCAAGATTCCCACCATCGGCATAGGCGCAGGGGCAGGGTGTGATGGCCAGGTTCTGGTCACCCATGATTTGCTGGGCCTTTATGATGCTTTTGTTCCCAAATTCGTGAAACAATACGCCTCTTTACACCAGGAAATGTCTCAGGCTTTCATGTCCTATAAAGAGGAAGTGGAGCAAGGGCTCTTCCCTGAAGAAAAACACACGTTTTCCATTCCAGAAGAGGAATGGGATTTGTTCTTGGCACGGGTTGAGGAGGATGACCGTGGATAAAATCCTCATCATAGGAACGGGCGCGTTGGCGAACCTGTTTGGGGCTCAGTTGTCAAAAACGGGAATGGACGTCATGCTGTTGGGGACATGGGAGGAGGGGGTCAAAGCTATACGGGAGCACGGGATTCGTTTAGCTTCCCCCGAAGGGGAAGTGGTATACCCAGCCCGGGCAGTGAAAAGCCCCGCTGAGGTGGGGCAGGCCCGCTATGCGCTCGTGCTTGTTAAATCCTGGCAAACACAACGGGCAGCCCGGCAACTTTTTGAGATATTAGATCCTGAAGGTGTCGCACTTTCGCTCCAAAATGGTTTGGGGAACAGGGAGCTCATAGCAGATCAGCTGGGGGAGAAGCGAGCTGCGCAAGGGGTGACGACGATGGGGGCCACGCTGCTAGGACCCGGTCATGTCCGGCCGGGCGGGGAGGGGATCATATCGGTTGAAGATCACCCCCTATTACCTCCTTTGATTGCAGGTTTGAAAAAAGCCGGGTTTAAAGTGGAAATCGCCCCTGATGTGGATTCATTGATTTGGAGAAAACTGCTCATCAATGTGGCCATTAACCCCCTTACAGCGATTTTTGGCGTCCCGAACGGGAAACTCCTGGAGAGTCAATCCGCTTTGGATTTAATGGCGCTTGCTGTGCGGGAGGTGGAGAAGGTTGCGGGATCTCGGGGTATTAAAGTTGGATTCGATGACCCCTTGGCTTATGCAGAAGATGTAGCTCGGAGAACCGCGAGTAATCGCTCCTCCATGCTCCAGGACATTTCTCGAGGAGCACCAACGGAGATCGAAGCCATGTGTGGAGCTGTCGTTCGTGCAGGTCAAGAGAAGGATATATCCACACCCATAAATCAGGTGTTAACTTATCTGGTTAAGTCATTAGTTGAATTGAAAAAGGAACATGTATGAAATCTGTGGAAACGTTTTTTGATCTGAGAAAAGCTCGTAAGGATTTAGCTGAACCGGTTGGCTTTGTCCCAACCATGGGCTACCTGCATGAAGGGCACTTGTCTCTCGTCAGGCAGGCACGCCAGGAATGTGCCAGTGTAGTGGTGAGTATTTTTGTCAATCCCACCCAGTTTGCCCCTGAGGAGGACCTGGAAAGTTATCCTCGGGATATCGATCGTGACATCTCCTTGTTGGAGGAAGAAGGCGCCGATTTGGTCTGGATTCCCGAAGATGAAGAGATGTACCCGGAAGGTTATCAAAGTTGGGTTTTGGTGGAGGAAGTCACGAAACCCCTGGAGGGTGCTGAACGTCCGACACATTTTAAGGGGGTGACAACTGTGGTGGCGAAACTGTTTAACGCCGTTCAACCCCAGAAGGCTTATTTCGGTCAGAAAGATGCCCAGCAGGCTGTGGTCATCAAACAGATGGTCCGGGACTTGAATTATCCACTGGATATCGTGGTTTGTCCTATCGTCCGTGAACCGGACGGGTTGGCCATGTCAAGCAGAAATAAATACCTCAATGAAGAAGAAAGAAAAGCTGCTCTCTCTTTATCGCAGGGTTTATTCCAGGCCAAAAAGGCATTTCAGCAGGGGGTGAGGGACGCGGATCAACTGCGAGAGATCGTTGCCAATCGTGTGAATGAAGAGGCTTTGGCTGAACTTCAATATGTATCCTGTGCATATCCGGAGATACTGAAGGAGCAAGCGGGTGAGATTGAAAAGGGTTTGCTTTCGATGGCGGTTTTTGTGGGTGAAACGCGCCTGATCGATAATGTACTTTTGGAATGATGTAGAAAGGCGAGGTGGGGTATGTTGCTTACAATTGATGTTGGAAATACGAATATTTCGATGGGTATTTATAAGGGGGATGAACTTGGGCCTCGGTGGCGTGTTTCAACGGATCATGACCGCATGCCGGATGAATATGGGCTGCAGATTTTAGGGCTTCTTGAGCATGGAGGCCTTGATTCGGGATCGCTGACTGGCGTGTGTATGGCGTCGGTTGTGCCCCCGGTATCGGGAAAAATTACCCAGGCTAGTCAAGAGTACCTTGATCAAACCCCGTTAGTGGTCGATGCAGGTGTGAAAACAGGGGTGCGAATTTTGTATGAAACCCCACGATCTGTGGGGGCGGATCGGATTGTGGATGCTGCTGCCGTTCAGGCCTTGTATGGAGGACCTGCCTGTGTGGTCGACTTTGGGACGGGGACGACATTCGATGCGATTTCCAAAGAGGGAGATTATCTAGGTGGTGCGATCGCTCCGGGAATCAGCATTGCAGCTGATGCCCTTTTTCAAAGGGCAGCCAAGTTGCCCCGGGTGGATTTGTCCCATCCTCCAGCAGTGATTGGAAAAAATACTCCCCACGCCATGCAGTCAGGTCTGATTTTTGGGTATGTGGGATTGGTAGAAGGCATGGTAACGAGGTTTCGGAAGGAATTAGGTCCGGAGATGAAGGTGATCGCCACCGGTGGGTTGACCGAAGTCATTGCCCGGGAAACAAAAGTGATCGACGTGGTTGCACCCTGGTTAACGCTGGAAGGTTTGCGGATCATCTGGGAGATGAACAAATAAAGTGATGAAAATCCCTAAAAATCATAAAGGCTGGGAGAGAATTTCATGAATATATTTCAAGGGAAAAGGGTGGTTCTCGGGGTTACGGGCTCCATTGCGGCGTATAAATCGGTTACGTTATCCTCTCGCTTGACTCAAAAAGGGGCCTTGGTGGACGTAATCCTTACGGATGCAGCTGCCAAATTGGTAAATGCGATTACCTTTGAATCTGTTACCGGGAGAAGAGCGTATCGTGAAAAAGACCTTTGGGAAGGGGGAGAACATGTCTTGCACATTGAGCTGGGAGAGGAAAATGATGTCTTCCTGGTCGCTCCAGCCACAGCGAATACAATAGCGAAGATGGCACAGGGGATTGCGGATAACTTACTGACAGTCTGTGCCTTAGCATCCCGCACATCACTGTTGGTCGCACCCGCTATGGACGGGGGGATGTACGCCAATCCAGCGACCCAGGAAAACCTGCAGATCTTAAAGCAAAGAGGGATGAGGATTCTTGGCCCGGCGGAAGGACATCTTGCCTCCGGTTTAGCAGGTAAAGGGCGCATGCTTGAGCCTATGGAATTATTAGGGCATATACGCATGGCATTGGCCAGAGAAGGTCTTTTGTCGGGGAAGAAGATTGTCGTCACGGCAGGAGGCACGCAGGAGCCGATCGATCCTGTCCGGGTAATCACCAATCGCTCTTCGGGAAAGCAGGGGTATGCTGTTGCCCGGGCTGCTCTGGATTTGGGAGCGGACGTCGATTTAATTTCCGGGCCCTCTGCCTTTAAAGTGCCCGTCGGCGCGAATGTTCATCATGTATCCACAGCGGAAGAGATGGAGAAAGCTGTCCTTGATGTGTTACCGGAAGCGGATGTTTTAATCATGGCAGCAGCTGTGGCAGATTACCAGCCTGCAAAACGTGTTTCCTCGAAAATTAAAAAAGAAGATCAAGACACGCTTCATATCTCATTAAAACCTACCCCTGACATCCTGCATGCTGTAGCGGAACACAAATCCCGATCTGGCGCGCCAGAGATAAGCGTCGGTTTTGCGGCGGAAACGGATCATTTGAAGGAGAATGCAAAAGATAAATTAACTGCCAAAAATTTGGATTTGATCGTGGCTAACGATGTTTTGGCGCCTGATGCCGGGTTTGATGTGGACACCAATCGGGTTTTGCTGTTGTGGAAGGATGGTCGCCTAGAAGAGCTGCCTTTAATGAAGAAATCGGAGGTGGCTTTTCGAATTATGGATGCTGTCATCGAATTACTGGGAGCATCCTGAATTCTTCATTGTCCAACACAAAAAACAAATACTTCCCGGGGCCCGTGCACCCCGATATCCAGGGTCATTTCGATATCTGCGGTGCGGGAAGGACCGCTGATCAGGTTGATCGTTGAAGTTTTCATTACGGCGGGATCACCCAGAGCCGAAGACAGAGTTCCGTGGATATCTTTTGCGTCCAGGACCGCCAGATGAAGGGGGGGGAGCAGGGAGGCTGTTGCGGGTCGATCTTTTCCCGAGGTCAGAAGCAAAGTGCCGGTTTCCGCGATCCCCGCCTGTGCTCCCGTCAATCCAATTTTTATCTGTGGGTCAGATTGGTGAACTACGCTGATTCTATGCTCCCGGAGGAAAGATAAGACCCGAGGGGGAAGACCGGGCGCTTTCCAGGAAAAAATTTTTTGGGTGTCTTGTTCCTTTATACATTCAAGGATCTTTTCCGGGAGTGTGTGGGGTCTGCAGGGGATGAAATGTCCCCCCAATTTCTCAAGTTCCTGGCGGAATTGATCTGTAGCGTTCTGGAAATCCTGGGGAAAACCATCTGGCTGGGGTTCCTTTTTCCATTTCCCTGCCTTTTTAATTTGTTCATTTTCAATTGTTAATTCCTTTTGGAGAGAGGGGAAAAGATCTCGAAACGGCTTTTTCGCTGGCTGTAAGAGATCTTTAGAGACCCCCCATCCCGTGAAGTTAGGCATATGGATCCAGCCCGTGAAAGAAATCAGGCTCCCCACCTTGGCCAAGGCTTTTTGCGCAAAATGAAAACGGGACCCTTTTTTTGATAGCCATGTAAACACACGAAGGGTTAATTTTGTCAGGGGATTTAACCCAGCAGGGGTATGTCGGTCCTCGGCGGTAGGCGGGATTGCCAGGCCCCCGGCTCTGACGCGGAGGAGCAACTTCGGCAAATCTATTTTCACCGGGCAGGCTTCATAGCATGCTTCACACAGGGTGCTGGCCTGGGCCAGATGGCCAAAGGTTTTTTGACCGAACAATCCGGGAGAGACAATGGATCCGATGGGGCCGGGGTATGGTGTGTGCTTTCCCCTGTTTCCCACATATGCGTGCCCCCCGATTTCCTGAAAGACCGGACAGGCGTTCAGGCAGGCCCCACAGCGAATACAAAATAAAGCTTCGCGGAGGGAAGAATCACGCAAAGCGGAACGCCCGTTATCCAGGATAATCAGATGTCGCTCCTGGGGCTGGTCCGGATCCAGGGATAGTCTGGGTCCGTTGAGGATTTGTGTGTACACTGTCATTTTTTGTCCCGTGGCGGATCGTGGAAGCAGGTTCAGCATCAGGGCCAGGTCATTCAGGTCCCTTACCAATCGTTCTTGCCCCATAAGGGCGATATGAACAGGAGGAAGTGTGGTCACCATCCTCCCATTGCCTTCGTTGGTCACAATGCAGAGAGAACCACTTTTGGCGATGCCGAAATTTACACCTGAAATCCCAATATCTGCTTTGAGGAATGTGTCACGAAGCTGTTTTCTGGCTGCATTGGTCAGAGTGGAAACATTTTCTGTGTAAGGAATTCCCAGTTTTTCCTGGAAGGTCTTTCCGACTTCAGAACGCTGCAGGTGTACTGCGGGTGTGATGATGTGAGAGGGGCGTTCGTCCCGCAGTTGAACAATGTATTCACCGAGATCTGTTTCAACCACTCTGACGCCTTTTGATTCCAGAAATGGGTTGAGTTTGATCTCCTCACTGACCATGGATTTTGATTTCGCAACCAGGGTCCCCCTGTGTTCCCGGCATATATTTAGGATGATCCCTTGAGCTTCGACGGTGTCTGCAGCCCGGTGGACGGTAAAGCCGCCAGCCTCAGCGTTATCTATAAAAGTGGATAGCAGGGTGGGTAAGTTCTCCATAATGTCTTCTCTCACCCTGTGCGCGCGTTGACGAAGGGTTTCAAAAGGCTCAGATAGGCTTTGATAAGCTGATGCTCGAGCACGAGCCCGGTTCGCTGCATTTTTATCTAAGGCAGACTGTAGGCTCTCATTTTTAATAGCACGTTGAATTTGCTGCTGGAAGGGTGAAGGCATGAGAACTCTTTTTTCTAGGCTTGATGATCCATCATTAAAAACCGCTGGATAGGACCTCAGCGATGTGAACGACGCGGGGTTTTTTCCCTTGACGGTGTAAGCCGCCCGCTATATGGAGAAGGCAGCCTGTGTCTGCTGTGACCACGGTGGGTGCATTTGTTTCCTGGATATGGCTGATTTTCTTCTGGAGCATTTCCTTGGATATTTGAGGATGTTCTACAGAGAAAACGCCGCCAAACCCACAGCATTCTTCCGCATTGGGAAGATCCTTGATCTCGAGGTAATGGTCCGGTTTTGTGGAGTCTTTGACACGGGAAAGCAGGAGAAGGGGTTGTTTTTCGATGCCCAAACTTCGGTGCAGATGGCATGATGGGTGATAGGTGACGGGGCCAGGGTAACTGGCATTCAGTTCCGTCACACCTACAATATCCACCAGATACTCTGTGAATTCATACGTCCTTTGGGCTATCCGTTGAGCGCGCGGAAGCCATTCAGGGTCGTTTTTGAACAATTCGAGGTAGTTTTTTCTGAGCATGGCCGTACAGGATCCAGAAGGGAGGATAAGGGGGTCATGACTTTTTTCAAAAGACTGGATGGTATGGATAGCCAGCTTCCGGGCTTGTGTTCGCATCCCTGCGTTGAAGGCGGGTTGACCGCAGCAAGTCTGTTCCAGAGGGAAGTTTACCTCGACCCCGATCTTAGCGAATATGTTAAGCACAGCCTCTCCAATAGAGGGGCGAAATGTGTCGGGCAGGCAGGTGATGAAGAGCTGGATTGATTTTCTCATAATGGTTTTTTGTCTCAGTAGTTAGTGTATTTTATCGCATATAGTGTGGTTCATGTTTACGCTTTAGGTGGTGAGTGGTAGAATCTACCCGGTTTTTCTGATTTAACTGATAAGGTTTTGACTGAAAAACGCCAAAGGAAATTTTGTATATGGAAAAATATCAAACGGAAACTTTGAACCATTTCAGTTTGCCCAAACGGATAAATCGCTTGGGGGAATTGACTTATAACCTGTGGTGGACTTGGCATCCTGATGTCCAGCGCCTTTACAAGCGCATTGATGTTGATTTATGGGAAAAGTATGATCATAATCCTATTCTTTTCCTTAGAAATGTGGAGAGGGCCAAGTTAAATGCGGTTACCACTGACAATCATTATTTGGAGTTTTATGACCGGGCGATGTCGGCTTTTGACCAGTATATGGCACGAAAAGATACCTGGTACGAGGAAAATCACAGCCATATTATGGATGAAGAGATCGCTTACTTCTCAACCGAATACGGTTTACACGAAACACTTCCTTTTTATGCCGGGGGCTTGGGTGTCCTATCCGGAGACCATATCAAAGAAGCCAGCGACTTGGGTTTACCTCTGGTAGCCCTGGGTTTCTTTTACACCCGAGGGTATTTCACACAAAAAATCTCAGAAGATGGTTGGCAAGAAGCTCATTATGTCCGATTAAAGTTTGATGAACTGCCTGTTATCTCCATTAAAGATGACCAGGATAATCCGGTAACGGTTAGCGTCGACCTCCCAGGTCGCGAGGTGCTGGCGAGAATTTGGAAGATTCAGGTAGGGCGGATTCCACTCTACTTATTGGATAGCGATGTGGATGGGAACACGTCTGAGGATCGTGAATTGACATCCCGTTTATATGGAAGTGATTTGGATCTTCGCATCTCCCAGGAGATCATATTGGGAGTGGGTGGAGTGCGTGCTCTCCGAAAATTGGGCCACGAACCATCCATATGGCATATGAATGAAGGTCATTCAGCTTTTCTTGCCCTGGAGAGGGCACGCGAACTGGTCAGCGAGGGGCGAACGTTCGAGGAAGCAAAAGAGATCGTCAAAGGGAAAACAATTTTCACCACCCATACCCCCGTGCCGGCGGGGAGTGATGAATTCCCTTTGTGGTTGATGGATAAATACTTTTCTCAATATCGGGAGAAACTTGGGCTGGATCGGGAGGAATTTATCGATCTCGCCAGACATGAAGTTTCTTGGGGAGAAACCTTCAGCATGCCTGTGTTAGCCATGCGAATGTCGGAACTCAAGAATGGTGTCTCAGAGAAGCATGGAAAGGTGGCGAGAAAAATGTGGCATTATCTTTGGCCTGATCAGAAGGTTGATGAAGTGCCGATCAGTCACATCACAAATGGCGTTCATACAGGGACGTGGTTAGCCCGCCGTTTGCGGCATTTATATGGCCGCTATCTAGGTCAGGACTGGCTGGAGAGGATTGACGCCCCAAAAGTTTGGGAGGGAGTGGAGGCGATCCCTGATGAGGAGCTGTGGGCTGTTCGCAGGCATTTGAAGCGCAAATTAGTTTTTTATATGCGGGAAAGGGCGCGGAATCAGTGGCTTTATGAGGGTGTCCATCCTGTCCAGGTTGTGGCCTCTGGAGCCCTTTTGGATCCCTACGCTTTGACCCTTGGATTTGCTAGGCGTTTTGCCACCTATAAGCGAGCTGACTTGATATTGCGGGATATGGATCGCTTGCTGAAACTTGTGAATAAACCGAATATGCCGGTACAGATTATCTTTGCAGGGAAAGCACACCCTGCTGATAAGCCTGGGAAATTATTAATTCAAAATGTGTATCGAAAAGTAAAACAAGCTGAAAATGGGGGCAGATTAGTCTTTTTAGAAGATTATGATATGAATTTAGCTCGTTATTTGGTTCAGGGGGTTGATGTGTGGTTGAATACACCCCGACGCCCAAATGAAGCCTCCGGCACCTCCGGAGAAAAGGCTGCATTGAATGGCGTATTGAACTTTTCCATTCTCGATGGTTGGTGGAGGGAGGGGTATAACGGTCAAAATGGATGGGCTATCGGGGATGAAACTGATTACGAGGATCCGGACCTCCAGGACCAAAAAGACGCAGAGAGTTTATATGATGTTCTTGAAAATGAAATCATCCCCCTCTATTATCAGCGTTCAGCAGGAAATATACCTACAGAGTGGATTTCACGCATGAAGGAGTCCATTAGGACCCTGGCACCGACTTTCTGCATGCGGCGGATGGTCAAAGAGTACGCAAAAGATATGTATTTTGAGCTCATGGACGGGACGGTTTAAAGCAAGAATTAAGTTAAAGAATCACGGTGTGAGGTAGTTGGACGAGATCCTGCCAACTACCTTGTCATTTTTTAGGGAGTACAAATGATTTCAGTTTTCAATTTCCAATTTACGCGAGAGGCGATGATGATTGCCCTTTTAATCTTCATTTTAAGGGCGCTTGAAATAAGCCTGGATACCCTCCGGATGCTGTTCACTTTTCGGGGGAAGAAGGTTCAAGTGTGGGTGATTGGTTTCATTCGCTCAGCGATATTTGTGGTGATCATCACGTATGTCCTCACCAATCTGGAAAACACTCTCAATATGATCGCCTACGCCGCTGGATTTGCAACAGGAAACATCCTGGGCATGTGGTTGGAGGAGCGGATGGCCCTTGGCTTTGTTGAGTTGAGAATTGTCAGTACACACCGGGGTCCGGCGATCATGGAGCGTTTGCGGGAGAAAGATTTCGCGGTCACGGAGTTTCTCGCCCGTGGGAAGGACGGTATGGTCAGCGTGCTGGGGTGTACCTTACGGAGGAAGTACGCACCGAAAGTGGAGGAATTTGTCCGTGAGATTGATGAAGAAGCATTTATCACAGCGGAAGATGTGCGCTCTGTCAAACGGGGCTTTTGGGGTGCTTAAGAATTTTAAATGACCTGGCCTGGGTCCAGGGTTTGTAAACCCTTCCTCTGGGATCTGTTGATCCCGATCTCAATCAACGGATCTCAAAAAACCAAAACTTCAGAAAAGAAATTTACCATCCTGGTAAACCAGATCTCCATCTACCTTGATTTGGGAATCCTTTTGCATGTCACAAATCATATCCCAGTGGATCATGCTTTTGTTTTCGCTTCCCGTTTGTGGATAACCTGCTCCTAGTGCCATGTGAACGGTTCCCCCGATCTTTTCATCAAAAAGGATATTCCCTGTAAAACGTTGTATTTCGGTATTCATACCAAACGCAAATTCCCCCAGATAACGCGACCCAGCGTCGGAATCCAGCATCTCAATGAGGAAATCTTCCTTCTCTTCAGCTGAGGCTTGGACGACCTTACCTTCTTCGAACGTGAGTTCAATCCCTTTGACCATCACCCCGTTGTAGATTGCCGGATAGGAAAATCTTACCCATCCATTGACGGAATCTTCTACAGGGCCTGTGAATATTTCGCCATCTGGCATGTTGTGAATACCATATGAATTAATGAATGTTCTCCCGTTGACAGAGAGCGTGAGGTCGATGTTTGCTCCGGAAAGTTGGATTTGGTTTTGGCCTTGAAATATGTTTTTGGCTTGTGCTTGATTTTCTCGTACCTGGTTCCAGAAAGCTGTGGGTTCTTCCTGGTCTGCGTGGCAAGCGCGGTAAACGAAATCCTCATATTTGTTTAGGCTCATTCCGGCTTCTTGGGCGTAAGCTTTCGTGGGGTACAGCGTGGTCACCCATTTGAAAACCTCTTTCGCTCCGCGGTCCATTTGGGTGGATAAAATAGGTGCTTTCGCTTTTTGTCTTTGCGATTGTTTTTGGGAGGAAAAACTATCTAAGGCATGGGTGTTTGTCAGCGAGTGAATTCGGATTCTGGCTTCAAATTGCTCATAGGCATGTTTTTGAAACTCATCTACGTAGGCTAGTTGTTTCTCGTTCCCAAAGGTAAATAGTTCTTTTTCTTGCTCAGGAATTTTCATGAGCAGGTGAGGGTGACCTCCGTGATCTAGGATCCTTCTGTATAAAGCGCGTATCAGTGGTTCTGCTGCTGTGGTGGCTTCAATGATCACACGATCGCCGGGTTCGATGCGGGTCGAGTGCTCAACTAGTATTTGAGCCAATTTCGACTTTCTGGAGTTCAGCAATTTTCTCTCCTTTTTTCATCGTTTTCAACAATTGGTTTTCCATTTTTATTGTAGCACGGTGAGGCTTTTTCATCCCTGGAAGAATACAAGATCATTTTGGCATGCCATTTGCATCACTCTATATGAAATCCATTAATGATTGGTTAACCCCTGTTCTATTCAAGTGCAAATGCAAATATACTTTTAAAATTCACAGAGGGTTTTATTCTTATCAATAAGCGCTGTACGACCGGGAATCGAACATCACTTGGCATATCAACAGGCTGAGATTATAATTGGATTGTGGCTATGAAAAAAGAACCTCATGATCTATCTATATCGGAACTGAGACGTCTTCTGGTTGAAAAGAAACGATCAGTTCGTCACGAACGCCTGGAAAGATACCGGGAAACGGGGCGAATTATTACGGTGGTCTCGGAAGAGGAGGAGACTTCTTGGGATGACATCCATACGACCTCTTCAGGGGGAGAACGAGAGCACGCTTCTGGGGACCCTTCCAGTGAAAATGGAAAACAGGTGGTAGACGGCTTTTTACTGGCCATTGAAGTTATAGCTGTGATAGGTTTGATATTTGTCCTCTTCAACGGCCTGGAAATCATTCAAGAATTGAATCGGGAAGTCGCCCTGGCTTTGGAACAGCCAACTCTAACACCCACACCGCTGATCAAAGCTGTTGTTCTTCCTGCAGGTCATACACCCCCTGACTCTCCAGGTGGAAGCCGCCCCAATACAGAGGAAATTCCTGAGCATCTCCAGCCTGTGGTTCAATCTTATGCGGAAATCCCTATTCCTACCCAGGGTCCGAAGCATGTGGTCAGGCTCCAGATCCCCGCCCTAGACAAAGATGTCCCCGTGGTTGAAGGGGATGGGTTTGAACAGTTGAAAAAAGGGGTGGGCCATGCGATCTATTCCGCCAATCCGGGCGAAAAAGGAAATGTAGTACTATCTGCACATAATGATATTCACGGGGAAATTTTTCGGGATCTGGACAAACTCCAGCCGGGGGACAGAGTGATCATGTTCACCGAACGTGAGGATTATGTTTACGTGGTCACCGAAACCCATATCGTAGAGCCCACTCAGGTGGAGTTCCTGGAGCAGACAAAGGACTCGATAGCGACATTGATATCTTGTTATCCGTACATGGTGAATAATAAGCGAATAATTGTCAAAGCCAAACTGCAATCCAACTGACATCGCCTGTGGTTACGTGGTGCGTGGTTAAAAAATGAAAAGGTTCCAAACCTAAACGGTTTGTTTCTTAAACGGGGTGAGAAAAGGTATTTCATGACTGCATCACCGAAACAAGAGTCCCCCAAGTGGGGGTCGACCACCAAGATTGTTGTGGGGTTGACATTAGTTGCCATCGCAGCAGTTGTCTTGCTGTATTTCCGGTCTATTATCTCCTCTCTGGTTTTAGCTTTCATTTTCACATATTTGTTTCATCCTATCGTTTCTTTTTTGAACAAATCATTGGGTTTGTCGTGGAGGTTGGCCACGACAATTCTTTTTTTGGTCTTAATCATCTTGCTGGGTGGAATATTCACTGTCACTGGGTTTGCAGTTGCCCAACAGCTGCAGAGTTTGGTCCGCTTACTGCAGGAAGTGATTGGGAACTTACCTCAACTCGCTTCTACCTTGGAAGGGTTTATTGAACAATACGGGTTGCTGGGGGAAATAATTAACCTAAACGATATCGCCAATCGACTCATTGACACCTTACAGCCATTACTTGGACAAGCTGGAGTGATCGTTCGCTCCTTAGCGACGGGTGCAGCAGTGAGTATCGGAAAGATTTTTTTTGTGGTTGCCATATCCTATTTTCTCTTATCGGATGCAAATAGGGTCCCCGGTTTATTGGAAACCCCTGATGTTCCGGAATATAATTATGATATTCGCCGCCTGGGGAGGGAGTTGCGCCGGATATGGAACGCTTTCTTACGGGGTCAGGTTATTATCTTTGTCTTGGTCTTCGTCGTCTATTCCATTCTTTTATCTGCCCTTGGTGTGCGGTATGCCATTGCCTTAGCAGTGATGACGGGTTTGGCAAGGTTTGTCCCTTATATTGGCCCCTTTGTTACCGCGATCGTGATGGCTTTGGTCACTTTACTTCAGCCCAGCAATTATTTCGGTTTAGTCAACTGGCAGTATGCAGTCTTGGTTCTGGGTATGGCTTTTGTGGTTGATTTCATCATCGATAATTACATTGCTCCAAGTTTTTTGGGTCGGACTTTGGGCATCCATCCCGCTGCTGTACTGGTTTTCGCCATTGTCGCATCAAATTTGTTTGGTATTCTGGGCTTGTTTCTGGCCGCCCCGGTTGCAGCGACCCTAAAACTATTGGGTCGATATGTATTGCGGAAAATGCTCGACCTCGATCCTTGGCCTGAGCCTGAAGAGGAGAAAGAAGACATAGAATACCCATGGTATCGTTGGGGGAAAGAAGTCTGGAAAGCTGTACAGGCAGCATGGGCCTGGATTCACGAACGGGTAAATCGCTTAAATAAATAAACCTGCTTTTCCCTCGAAAAACAGGTTTATCGTTTTCTTGTTATCTTGTCTTTACACAGGTATTCTTACCGGTCCGTATAATGCTTCTTTGATATTGAGGACTTTTCTCCTCAACTTTTTATCCGTTTCAAGTAGGTCAATGATTTTCTCATGACCATACATCACCGTGGTGTGATCTCTGTTTCCAAGTAGTTCCCCGATGTGGGGTAGAGAGATTTCAGCCTCTTCCCGGAGAATATACATGGCGACCTGGCGGGGGAGAGCGATCCGGTGAGATCGACTGCGGCTTATGATCTCTTCCTCAGTGATCTCGAATTCCTCCGCGGTGGTCTTGATAATCAAATCGGGGTCGACTTCTTTCACTTCTGGCATTAAGTCTGCAAGGGCTGAGTCTACTAGTTCATTGTCAAGAGCCATCCCCCGTAAATCAGCATAAGCCATGATCCGTGTCATAGCTCCCTCTAATTCCCGGATATTGGTCTGGAAGCGATGAGCGATATCTTCGATGATATGATCTGGAAGCTGATATCCTTCTCTTTCGGCTTTTGACTGCAGGATGGCGATCCGGGTTTCGAAATCTGGGGGTTGGATGTCTGCTGTCAACCCCCATTCAAATCGGGACCTTAGACGTTCTTCCAGGGTCACCATGGCTTTCGGGGGGCGGTCCGAAGTGATCACAAGCTGTTTGTTTTGCCCGTGTAGTGTGTTAAAAGTGTGGAAAAATTCTTCCTGTGTGGATTCTTTTCCGGCGATAAATTGAATGTCATCGATCAGGAGGACATCAATTCTTCGGTATTTCTCCCGGAAGGCTTGGGTTGTGTGGCTCCGGATGGCGTTGATCAAGTCATTTGTAAATTCTTCAGAGGAGACATATAGCACTTCAAGCCCATTCCCCATGGCCATGTTCCCAATTGCATGAAGTAAGTGCGTTTTTCCCAACCCGACGCCCCCATAGAGGAAGAGGGGGTTGTATGTCTGGGCTGGTTTTTCGGAGACAGCCAAAGAAGCTGCATGAGCTAAACGATTGCTGGGACCTACGACGAAGTTTTTAAATGTATAACGGTTGTTGATGGAGTAATGATCGGATCCATTTCCCGACCGGGTAGATGATGATTCTTTTCCGTTTTTGGATTTTGTTTTTAACCTTTCCTTTTCCTCTTCGTCCTCCATACTTTGCATGACCACAAATTCTACATCAATGTTCCTGTCAAGGGTTCCCGTGAGTAGTTGAATGATTGTGTTCTTCAAACGGCTTTCCAACCAATCTCGTGCGTACGCATTTTGGACACCGATCCGAAAAGTTCCTTTTGAAACATCGAGCAATTGTGCATCCCGGACCCAGGTGTCAAACGCTGATTTGTGCATTTCCAATTGCAGTTGACCAACAGCAGATCGCCAAGCTTGCTTTGCCTCCATGGACCTATCTCCTCCGCTACTTATGAATTAAGAATAATGGATCCTGCTCTGATTTCCTCTGATCAAAGCGGGTGTCAGCCCTGATATAAAAGATCCCTAATGGGGGGATGTTTCTATACAAATTCTAATGGAAAAAGAAGGCTTTCTTGCAAAATGGCTCTAAAAAAAATCAAATCTTTAAGGTTGTCAATCTTAAAGAAAGCTTAGTACTAAGATTTTGCTCAATGAGTTTGCTTATCGCCATAAATATGGGTTTACCTAAATGGGTACCATGCATTTTCGGGTGAAACATGCTGTTATATATTGAATCTTAAAACATTAAAGTCGGAATAATCATCAAAGGCTGTCTTTGTTTTACAGCTTGTTGAATCTAAGCAGTTATTTATCCTCTTCGCACATTTTTCATTATCCTCGGAATCCTTCATCGGAGTGTAAACTCCAATCCTTCATCCTCAATTGGAATATTTAATGATCTCCCAGAGCTGTCGTTTCTCGATATGATGAATATCATTCACTCTTCTCCTCAGAGGTGAGAGTTTTGAGAACTATGTTAAAATTGAATTTATGAATGACCGACATTCTCCAACCATAGGAAACATTCTACCCTTTGCGATCTTGATGGGCGCTTCCGGGTGGGCGGGTATCATTTTTCTGATGACACAAACAAAACCTACTCTCAACCATCGGTGGCTTTTCTTTTGCGCTGTTGTGGTCGCTGTAACGGGCACTGCATCCCCGGTCGTTGGATTGATTAACCGCCTACTAAGCACAAAGACCCATTTCAATTTTGGGATGATTGTTCGAGAATCGCTTTGGGTAGGTATATATTTCGCGGCCCTTATTTGGTTGAATAAAGGACAGGTACTTACTTTGAGCCTGGCAGTTGTTCTGGCGGTGGGTTTAATTATGGTGGAACTCTTACTCCGTCTCAGGGCCAGGAGCGAGTGGCATCCCGGTAAGTACACTGATGATTAACATTTTCGTTGTGGAGTATGAAAAATATGAATGACCTGAGATCCCTTCCATCAGTCGATACCATCCTTCAATCATCCAAAGGCGTCCGATTGGTAGAGGAATATGGGCGTAGTTTAGTGGTAGAGGGGCTGCGTAAGACCCTGGATGAAATTCGGACATTATACAGGCAAGAGGAAAAAAAAATCCCAAATCTTAATGTAATCACTTCCAGGACAGGGAAACTTTTGCATCATTGGACGAAATCTACCCTTTATCCTGTGATTAATGCCACAGGGGTTATCATCCACACGAATCTGGGCCGAGCTCCCCTGAGCGAATCAGCGCTAAAATCAATCAGGGAGGTAGGGAGGGGATATTCGACCCTTGAGTTTGATATGGAGGAAGGGAAGCGAGGATCGCGTTTAGACCACGCTTCAGAACTATTTACCAGACTGTTTGATGTGGATGGAGCGTTGGTGGTCAATAATAATGCCTCTGCAGTCTTATTGACCCTGCAAACATTTGCAAAAAACCAGGAGGTTGTAATCGCGCGTTCCCAGCTGATTGAAATAGGGGGTGGATTTCGAATACCGGATGTCCTGAAACAATCGGGAGCAGCACTGATTGAGGTAGGGACTACAAATCGAATCCATATCTCTGATTACGAAGAGGCTTTTCGGGATGAAACAGCAGCGGTCATGCGGGCCCATCATTCAAATTTCGCTTTTGTGGGATTCACAAAGGAACCGGCCCTGAGGGAAATTGCTGACGTTACCCATGCGGCGAACCTTTTAATGATTGACGATTTAGGTTCAGGCGCATTACTTGATACAGCACCCTATGGTTTAAAGCACGAACCCATGGTCCAGGAATCCTTACAGGCTGGTGTAGATCTGGTTTGTTTCTCGGGTGATAAATTATTGGGCGGCCCTCAAGCCGGAATCATTTTGGGTCGCCGTGATCTGATTGAAAAAATGAAGAATGAGCCACTTGCTCGCGCAATCCGTGCGGATAAAACTGCCTTGGCTGGTTTATCTGCTACTCTGCTGCATTATTTGAGAGGGGAGGCGGAAGATAAAATTCCAGTCTGGCAGATGATTTCTGCGGACAGAGCGAGTTTGCATGAACGGGCTAAAAATTGGCAGAAGAAACTGGGGAAAGGTACAATTCTTGAGACACTTTCTAAGGTGGGGGGAGGGAGTTTACCGGGTGAAACTTTGCCCACTTATGGCCTTGCCCTGGAAATGGAGCATCCTCAGAGCTACTTAAAAGCGCTCCGTGAAGCGGATGTGCCGGTGATCGCCCGGGTGGAAGATGACAGGGTGATTCTGGATCCCCGCACCGTTCTTCCCTACCAAGATCCGGACTTAATCCGCATCCTACAAACAACGGGAGCAAGTGATGAAAGATGATCTCGATCGCTTAATGGAAGAAAATAATTTCGATGCAATCTGGGTTTCAGGTCCTGCCCAGCATAATGCCGCTATGGTTTATTTCACCGGTGTGAGCCATTTGACTCACGCTGAGTTTATAAAGAAGAAAGGGGAAGGACCCGTATTATTTCACAACTCAATGGAAAGAGAAGAGGCAGCTCGAACCGGTTTCCAGACTGTGAATCTTGCCACATATGAATTTAAAGATTTACTTGAAGAGGCCGACGGAGATTACCTGCAGGCGAGAGCCAGGATGTATGAAGCGATGTTAACGGAGTTAGACCTCCTTCAAGGATCGATTGTTTTATACGGGAAGGTCAACCTCGGTGGTGCCTGGGGTGTGTTTTCAGTGTTGCAGGACATGCTCCCAGAACTGAACTTTATTGGAGAAGGTCCAAACTCCATTTTGTTGGAAGCCCGGGCGACGAAGGGTGAGGGGGAGGTGGAGGAAATGCGTAAAATGGGTCAGGTCACCACCGAAGTGGTGCAAAGGGTGGCAGATTACCTTACCTCCTCACATGTGAATGAGGATGAGGAATTGATTACGGATGATGGGGAGCACCTCTGTGTCAATGATGTTAAGTCCAAGATCAACCTTTGGTTGGCAGAGCTTGGCGCGGAGAATCCGGAAGGAGCTATCTTTGCGATAGGTCGAGATGCGGGAATCCCCCATAGTACAGGAACAGATGCGGATGTCCTTCGTCTGGGACAAATGATTGTCTTCGATATCTTCCCATGCCAAAAAAGGGGGGGGTATTTCTATGATTTCACCAGGACATGGTGCCTGGGGTATGCTCCTGAGGAGGAACGGGCGCTTTATGAAGATGTCCTCCAGGTTTATCAAAAAATTCTCTCAGAACTGTCCGTGGATGCCTTTGCGCCTGATTTACAGGAAAGGACGTGTGAATTATTTGAAGAGTTAGGGCATAAAACGATCCGTCAGGACAGCCAGCTGCAAGAAGGCTATGTCCACAGTTTGGGTCATGGTCTGGGGTTAAACGTTCACGAGAGGCCGCGTTTCAGCCGGGGGGCCACGGAAGCAGACCGTCTAGCGCCAGGAACGATTACCACCATTGAACCCGGTTTGTATTATCCGGATCGGAACATGGGATGCCGGCTTGAGAATACGGTCTGGGTTCGGCCGGATGGGGAAATGGAAGTCCTCGTTGATTATCCTCTGGATTTGGTATTAGATATGGATCATTGGGATCGCCGCTGAGGTACAGCTGAAGGAGAAGGAATTGGATAAAAGACAAAAAGAGACGAACTCCTCACAAGAATCTGATCTCCCTCTCTCCAGGATCTTGGGAATTGAAACGTCCTGTGACGAGACTGCAGCTGCTGTGGTCGAGGATGGCCGGAACATTCTTTCCAACGTCGTGGCCTCCCAGGTTGAGTTGCATGCTCAATTCGGGGGCATCTTTCCCGAAGTTGCTTCCCGGGAGCACATAAAAAAAATATATTCCATTGTCGATCAAGCTTTAAAGGATGCCCATTTGGCGTTAACGGACTTAGATGGGATCGCTGTTACCCGCGGCCCTGGGCTGCCGGGAGCCCTTGTTGTCGGCATTAATATGGCCAAAGGGTTGGCGCTGAGCAGCGGACTGCCGATCCTGGGGGTCAATCATCTGGAAGGGCACTTATATTCCTCCTGGCTGCGGAGAGAGGAGGATGAGACTCCTGAATACCCAACGTTCCCACTATTAGCATTGATTGTTTCTGGGGGTCATACTGAACTGGTTTTGATGCGGGGCCATCTGGATTATCAGCGTTTGGGGGGAACCCTAGACGATGCAGCGGGTGAGGCTTTTGATAAGGTGGCCCGCCTTTTGGATCTGGGCTACCCGGGGGGGCCTGCCATACAAACTGAGGCGGAAAATGGGAATCCAGAGGCGTTTGATTTCCCCCGGGCTTGGTTGGGGGAAAGCCGCGATTTCTCTTTCAGCGGGTTGAAAACAGCTGTGCTACGCGAGGTGAGAAAACTGGAAAATGAAGGGGGTCCTCTACCTACCGCGGATATCGCAGCCAGTTTCCAGGAGGCGGTAGTGGATGTGTTGGTTACCAAGACGATCGACGCTGCAGATGAGTTTGAGGCGGAAGAGATTTTGATCTCGGGAGGGGTTTCAGCAAATCAGTCTTTGCGCCGGGCCATCCGCTCCGCATCTAAGGTACCCGTTCACATACCTCCCCTGTTTTTATGTACAGATAATGCAGCGATGATTGCTGGAGCCGGCTGTTACCGGTACTGCGCTGGATGGCGGGATACTCTGGATATGGATGCTGCTCCTACTTGGTTCCTCTCAGAACTGTGATCCTTATATCAAATTAAACACTGGCCTGCAAGCCAGGGCCATTCTTCTTTCGGGATTGGACTGGGGGTCTCTTATTTTTCTACCGGGTTTTGTGGACAGGAATGTGATTCGTTTTGGTCTCGGGACTGCACGTTAAGCTTTTCTAGCTTAATCCACCGCATCGTGATCGGGAAGGATTATTTCAACGTCCCGGATCACAGGGAAGGAATATCCCCCGATCCCTACTATGACCCCCATGATGCCTGCGATGATAAACATTGAGGCCATACCTGCCCCCGGCCCAGTGCCAACAATATCCCCAAATATGGGGATTAAGGATCCTCCTTCTTCCATTGCCGGTTCAAATACATAATCTGCCAGTGGGCCTGCGAGAAGCATGGCGATAGGGGCTGTGACTTGCGCGATCAACCTCCGCACGGAGAAAACACGGCCCTGGACATCCGGAGGAATTTTGGCCTGCCAGATGGCCTGATTGGACCCATTGATCATAGGGATAATCAATCCCCCGAAAAAGGAAGCGATTCCCCAAAGAGTCATACTCCTCCCTATCCCCATCAAGATCGTGTGAAAGATACTTACGCCGATCATACCTAATAAGACCCCGTGAATTCTTCGCTTTGGACCTCCCCAGATACTGAGTAATAATCCACCTGCCACCCCTCCGATCGCGCCCGCGGATTGGACCGAGCCCAGGGTCACGGTGTCATTTTGGGTTCGAGCCAGGATCATAGCCGCCATGACTGTGAAGCCAAACATGGCGGAAAGGTTGAGGAAGAAAAAGACCATCTGCAGCCAAAATAGGCTGGGTCGATTCCAGATATACTCGAAACCGAATCCCGCTTCTTTCCATAAGCTGCCGCTTCCAGAGCGCCCTTCAGGACTCGTTTCGGGTTGGGGGATATAAATCAGGAGTAATGTTCCGATGGCAAACAGAAAGGTCACGATGTCAATGATGAATATAAGGGACAAGCCTGAAAGACCAATCAGAGCTCCGGCCAGCACAGGAGCTAACACTCTGGAGCTGGAACGGGCCAGCTCCAGCATGCCATTGGCTCGGGCGTACTGCTCTTTGGGCAGCATCATGGTGATCGCTGCTGAATATGCCGGCCATTGGAACGCTTGAAACACCCCCACAAATGCTCCCAGGATGTAGAGGTGCCAGATTTGAAGATTGTCAGAGAGGAATAAGGCGAACAGTGCGATCGTACCCAGACCTGCTGCATAGTCGCTCAACATCATGACCAGTTTTCGATTCAAGCGGTCAACGAGGGCCCCGGCAAATGGACTAATAAGGACGACGGGAGCAAAACTGAAGAAGCCCGTTAATGCCAGGGTGGTTGCCTGTCCGGTCTCCTGCCAGGCCCAGATGGTGATGGCGAACTGGGTCATCCCGCTGCCCACTAATGAAATCGCCTGCC
Source organism: Anaerolineales bacterium (assembly GCA_046483045.1). Lineage (GTDB taxonomy): Bacteria > Chloroflexota > Anaerolineae > Anaerolineales > UBA11858 > B10-G9. Next base: position 30,309 of record JAWODY010000044.1, read on the forward strand.
CTATGGATACCAGGGTGAAGGCAAAGATGCCGGTGAAACGACCCTGCTTGTTCATGAAAGTACCCTCTTTCAAGCTCTGAAACCTGCGGTGTATTCGTAGCCTTGTGGACAAGAGTGACTAATTTTACCTTGTGGTTCCTTTTTTCTCAACCCATTAGAAAGTCTCTGAAAGACCCTTTCTGACATTGGGTATTTCTGAACTGTGTTATCCTTATCTGAGATAAACGATGGGAAGGGGATGAGTTATTCTGCTTATGGAGGTAATCGATGGATGAAAGGGCTTGGTTAAAAAGTTTAATTAAATCGAATCGGAGCTACCGCCGCTTTTCTCCCGATGTTAGGATTTCTTCTCAGACACTTCATGAACTCGTCGATTTGGGTCGGTTGTCCGCATCCTCGGCAAACCTGCAGCCGTTAAAGTATCGTCTGGTAACATCTGAATCCGAAAGGGAAAAAGTATTTCCATGCCTGGGGTGGGCGGGTTATATAAAAGATTGGCAAGGGCCGGAAGAAGAGGAAAGACCCGCCGCTTATATTGTGTTCCTGGGAGATACGAGGTTGTCTCATTCCTTTCGATATGATGCGGGGATCGCGGTGCAGAGTATGTTGCTGGGAGCTGCTGTTCGAGAATTGGGCGGTTGCATTATTGCCTCTGTAAAACGGGAGAGATTGAGGGAAGAGCTGGATATACCTGATCGCTATGAAATTCTGTTTGTTTTGGCACTGGGGAACCCCAACGAAGAGGTGAAAATTGACCCGCTCCCGCCTGAGGGGAATATCAAATACTGGCGCGATGAGGAAGGCATACACCATGTCCCCAAACGACCATTGGATGAAATCATCATTGATTGAGTTAACTGGGTAATGGGCAAGGAATAAAGAAGAATCCGCCACTTTACGAAAAAGGATTTGACGATTTCAAGGAGTCCTAACTGTCCTCCCAGATTTCTTTCAGCTCATCAGCGGGGATAGGACCTTGGCGTAGGATGTGCAGGCGCTCAGTGGTGCAGTCCACAACTGTAGAGGAACGTTTGCTAGGTGTTTCACCCCCGTCAATGATCAGATCAATACCTTGAGATAACTGTTCCATCACGTCTGCCGCTGTGCGTGCGCTGGGTTTTCCGGATATGTTTGCTGAGGTCGCTGCCAGGGGACCGGTGGCTCGAAGGAGTTTCCTGGTAAAAAGGCTTGCGGGGATTCGGACACCTACAGTGGATTCTGGCGAGAGTGCCGGGGGCAGTGTGTCTTTTCCTTGAAGGACCAGGGTCAGGGGACCGGGCCAAAAGCGGTCCATCAATCGTTGGCATTCAGGGGACTGGAGGGCAGCCAAATGTTTTAACTCGGTCGTCTCAGCAATCAGGATCGGGATTGCTTTCTTTTTGGACCTTTCTTTAAGGTCATAGAGTTTAAGTATAGCCTGATTGTTAAATGCAGAGACGCCAACCCCGTATACAGTGTCTGTTGGGAAAGCGATTACTCCTCCCTGCTGGATAATTTCTTGAGCAGTGGGGATGGATTCTGGATTCCTGGCTTTGATGATTTTTGTGTTCATGATTCCCTTATTTGAATGATCAATAAACGGTCTTGTCCAGATAGGTCCTGGCTGACCGAAATTTTTGCCTGGGGAAAGCATTTTTTTCCTAAAAGGTAAGCTTTTTTACCTTGCGTTTCATCCATTTCGATTAAGATCAGACCTCCTTTCTTCAACTTCTGAGGGGCGGAATGCAGCAAAGAGGAAATGTACTTCAGCCCCTCTCGCCCTCCATCCAGGGCCTGGGTGGGTTCCCGGCCGTAGACGTCAAGCGAAACCAGCTTTGACCTGGGAATGTAAGGGAGATTTGCGGTGATGAGATCAAATGTCCCACCTAAGGCCTGCATGAGGTGACCTTGATAAAAAGAAATATTCTCACGTACCTTGTGTTTGGAAGCATTCATTTGGGCGATTTTTAGGCTTTCCCGGTAGAGATCGCCGGCGGTAAAATGGGAGTTTGGGATGTGATGGGCTATGGAAATGGGGATGCAGCCAGAACCTGTCCCGATGTCAGCGCAGGATCGGCGTGAGGGGTGGGATCCCAACCACTCTCTGGCATAATCCACTAAAATTTCCGTTTCGGGACGGGGGATGAGGACATCAGGGGTAACCTTAAAAGATAATTGATAGAATTCCCACGTTCCTAGTATGTAAGGTAAAGGGACCCCATGCTCCAGCTTTCGGAGAGCCATGCGGATTTTTTCTTGCTGGCTGGAGGATAAAGGGGCGTTTGGGTGGGCCAGAATCCAAGAACGGGACCGCTCCAGGATGTGACTGAGGAGGACCAGGGCATCAAGGTAAGGAGTGCTGCTGTGGGGATTTATTCGCTGGCGAATGCGGTCCAAGGTGGTTTTATCATTCACATGTATATTATTCCAGCCCAGCTTCAGCAAGGCGTTTCGCTTCGTCCTCTGTGGATAATTCCTCGATGAACTCATTAATTTCCCCGTCCAGGACAGCATCCAATTGGTGAGAGGAATAGTTAATTCGGTGGTCCGTGACCCGGTTTTGGGGGAAATTATAGGTCCGGATTTTTTCAGAGCGCCCCCCTGTTCCCACCTGGGACCGCCGGGCCTTCTCCTGTTTTTCACGGCGTTTCTGCTCTTCAAGTTCGTACAGCCTAGCTTTGAGGATGCTCATGGCCCGGGCCCGGTTCTGGGATTGGGAGCGTTCGTCCTGGCACTGCACTACAATCCCGGTGGGTTCATGCGTCAGCCGGATGGCTGTGGCGTTTTTTTGTACGCTCTGCCCACCTGGACCTCCTGCTTTGAAGACATCCATTTGGATCTCATTGGGTGAAATGTCGATTTCAATGTCATCCACCTCAGCAAGCACAGCTACGGTCGCTGTTGAGGTATGGATTCGTCCTTGTGATTCGGTTTCTGGGACGCGTTGGACCCTGTGGACGCCCGATTCGTACTTTAATTTGGAAAAAGCGCCCTTCCCTTTGATCATCGCGGAGATTTCTTTTATCCCCCCCACGCCCGTTTCATTGAGGGAGAGGATTTCCACTTTCCATCCTTGCCGTTCAGCATATCTGCTGTACATCCGGAATAAATCCCCCGCAAATAAACCCGCTTCATCACCACCTGCCCCGGCCCGGATTTCTAAGATCACATTCCGTTTATCCCTGGGGTCTTTGGGTAAGAGCAACTTTTTGATCCGGTTTTCCAATCCCTGAATTTTTGTCTCAAGGTCTTGGACTTCCATTTCCGCCAACTCCCTCATTTCGTCATCCTCAACATCCAATAAGGTCCGGGCATCCTTAAGTTGGGCTAAAGTGTCTTTATATTCGTTGATGGCTTCTATGAGGGGTTCAAGATCTGATTTTTCCTTTCCCAATTCCGCAGCTCGTTGGTAATCATCTCCAACTTGGAGGAGTTGTTGATTGATTTGTTGATATCGTTCCTCGATTCCTGATAACTTTTCTAGCAGCATAATAATCTCATTTATGAACTTTTTAGATTGAATTCGAGCCGAATGAGATTATACCATCTCCAAAACTCAGAAGTCTGGCCTTCTGCTGGATATGGGTTGTCTCCATGATGTAGGGCTTCACGGAGCATCGTTTCAAGCTTCCCTGAAATCATTTTCCCCGCTGTCCCTGGCCAAGAGGTCAGAGAGTGGGGATAGGTGTGCGGTGGAGCGATCCTGAGCTGATCCAAAACCTGGCGGTTTTTGGGGGAGTAGTGTTACAATCATAATCAAGAAGGTGTGCCGGGTTGAGGGGGAATGTGCAACCCTTTAAATCAACTTGCAAACAAGACTGGGACATGCTATAATTTGGGCGTTCTTTCCCAATCCTTAGAGAAGCTAAGTGTTTGTATTCGCTCCCCACTATGGTCGTTAAAGAATAGTGCAGAGTAATGGGCGCGTGCAAACAGGATCTATCTAGATTTTCACCCTAACTGAGTCAAAATTGAGTAAATCTATATGAGAGCAAAAGAGTTGTTTGATAAATCTTTGGGTGATTTACGCCAAATTGCTCAAGACATGAATATTCCACGTTCCCGGTGGATGAAAAGAGAAGAACTCGTCTTAGAGATACGACGAGCTGAAGCAGAAGAAAAAGGCCGAGAAGTCCGGGGGGGAGTCCTGGAAATTATGAGTGAAGGGATCGGTTTCTTACGGGGTGCGGATTATCAGTCCGGGCCAGATGATATCTATGTTTCGCAATCCCAAATTCGGCGCTTTGATCTGCGGAGTGGTGACCTTGTGATTGGACATGTCCGTCCTCCTCGTAACTCCGAGCGCCACTATGGTTTGCTGAAGGCAGAGAGCGTAAACGGTCTGGAGCCTGCAGAAATTAAACGCAGACCTGAGTTCAAATCACTGATCCCGATTTTCCCCGACAGACGTTTTGACCTTGAGACTGAACCCCACATCATTTCTACCAGGTTAATCAACTTGATCACCCCCGTAGGAAGGGGTCAGAGAGGTTTGATCGTATCACCCCCCAAGGCGGGGAAAACGACGATCCTCAAAGAAATGACAAATGCTATTTCGAAGAAAAATCCAGATGTTCATCTTATCGTCGCTTTAATTGGAGAAAGACCGGAAGAGGTCACAGATATGGACCGTTCTGTGGACGCTGAAGTCATTTCTTCTACTTTCGATGAACCTGTGTCCTCCCACGTTCGTGTGGCTGAAATGGTTTTGGAAAGGGCGAAACGGTTAGTGGAATCGGGGATGACTGTGGTTGTCATGCTGGATTCCATCACCAGGCTGGCCCGTGCTTATAACCTCGTTGTCTCTCCCTCTGGTCGGACCTTGTCGGGGGGTATTGATCCTTCTGCACTTTATCCACCTAAACGTTTCTTTGGTGCAGCTCGAAACATTGAAAAGGGGGGTTCATTAACGATCATAGGGACCTGTTTAATTGACACGGGATCACGGATGGATGATGTCGTTTATGAGGAGTTCAAAGGAACGGGGAATATGGAGCTTCACCTCTCCCGGACTCTTCAGGAGCGCCGTGTTTTCCCAGCGATTGATATCTCTCGTTCTTCAACGCGGCGAGAAGAGCTTCTCCTAGGTCCAGATCTGACCCCCCGGGTATGGCTGATGCGTCGGATGTACGATCAAATGGTCTCGGATCCTCCCCACGGGGCGGGTATGGATCAGGCCTCCGCGACCGAATCGATCATCAAGCGAATCAGTGAAACATCAAGCAATGAAGAGTTCTTGACCACGTTGAATGAGTAGCTAGTGGATCGTTTCATTTCTCTCTTGTCGAATCCTTGGAAGAAGGGGATCGCTGCCATCTTTTGGCTGATGGCGCTTATTTTGGTTATTTGGGCTGGATACTTGGTGGTTGAACAGGATCGGTCGCCAAACCTCGTTCAGATGGAAAAGGGGGAACAAATGACACCCACTCCTGAGGAATCCGGGGTAAAAAAGGTCTATCCTACCCCGGAATTTCATCCTGGATCTGCACCCCAGCCAATAATCCGGGCTGCTCATCTGGACACCATCATTCCCAATCAAAATCGCAGGGAAGCGATTACCTATATCGTAGAACCGTATGATTCTGTCTTTGGTATCGCTGAAAAATTCAACCTTAAACCTGAAACGATCCTCTGGTCCAATTATGATGTCCTCCAGGATAACCCTCATGCTCTTGTGCCCGAGATGGAGTTGACCATCCCTCCCGTTGACGGAATTTATTATGAATGGCAGGAGGAGGATTCAATTGATGATGTCGCGGAAAGGTTTGACACCCAACCTGAGAAAATCTTGAATTGGACGGGAAACCAACTGGACCTCACAAACCCAACCGTTGAACCAGGTACCCATGTCATGATCCCGGGAGGGGAGCGCGAGTTCCAGCAGTGGATCATCCCTGCCATCGCTCGCGGATCAGCGGGTGTGTCTGAAGGGGTTTATGGGGGTGGTGTCTGTCCTGGCAGTTATCAGGGGGTGGTTGGCAGCGGCTCTTTCGGATGGCCCACAAACAGCCACTATCTTTCCGGCAATGATTATTGGTCGGGGCATTTAGCCATTGACCTGGGCGTAAAACCTGGAGGGCCGGTGTTCGCCGCAGATCATGGGGTGGTAGTCTTCTCCGGTTGGGCTACAGGGGGATATGGCAATGTGGTCATTATAGACCACGGGAATGGGTATCAAACGTTATACGCCCATCTCAGCCAAACGAGTGTTGGATGTGGGCAAAGCGTATCAAAAGGGCAGGCGATCGGAAGGGGAGGATCCACAGGTAATTCGACAGGTCCTCACCTCCATTTTGAAGTCCGGTTTCAGGGAGGGTTTGTCAACCCCTGGATTGTTCTCCCCGGTCTGTAACTTACTCATCATCAGGAGGCTTGGATTATGAGCGACGAAAAAGAAAAACAGGTCTTGAATACAGAAACGGTTGTTGAAACGGAAAATTATTTGGTTTGGAAGGCGGAAGAACCCGATGGAGAAGAAACATACCATCTGGAGTTAAATAATTTGACGGTGCATTTCTTTACTGAGGAATGGGAGGAGTTTTTAACCCTGGCTCGAGAATTAGTGAAGCGCGAGTAGCTCTGCTAACTAGGTAAATTGTCCCTACCCTGGATTGTGGGATAGATTTATGGATGGATTCCTCTTTCCTGGGTTATTTTGGTGATGTATTCCACCGCGTTGGGACAATTCACATTTAATGCCGAAGAGACAAAATACCAGGAAACCGGTTTTTCTTCGGATATGACCTGCTCAATTGCTTCTCCCAAACACCAAGATCCAGCATGGTAGTTGACGAGGGTAAATCGCCACAAATCCTCGTAACTGGAAACATCACATGGTTGTTTTTCTGAGTAATTGTAAATGATTTGTTTGGTTTGTTTACATTGCCCCAGGAGGGATTCAGCGAAGAGCAAGATATGATCATATGTTTCGTTGAAATGACCCTCTTCTGTTAATTCTCGGCCTTTGAGGGAGACTTTTGTTAGGAGAACTCCCTGAAGGAGAATTTTTTCCTTTTCATCAAGGTTTCCATATCCGAGTTTGCATGTTTTCTCACTGAGTACGAAAGGACAGAATTCTGCAAAAAAATGATTATTCCACAACAGAGTGGTGTCCGCACCCCATTCGGTGAGATGTCCCAGTCCATGTTCTGAGTAATCCCCCTCCATATTTTCCGGCCAAAGTTGGCTCTCTTGGATGAAGACACTTTTCAGGAGTTGAGAGGGAATGCCAACCTCTTGAGCTGCGCGAATGATATAAGGATCATATTTGTTTTGCCAGTTTGTCACTATTGTTCGGCTTTCACTTAAGCCGCAAGCTGAAGCGTAACCATTCGACAATAAACCCCCATCCGGACAGGCGCTTGCGTCCGCGAGACCGTATGAAATCAGTTTTCCAGCCAGATAAGTGAGGGGTTCATCGGTGGCTAAGCCCTCCTCTGTCTTGGGATTTGAAAGCCATTCTGGAGGTGTACCCAGTGAAGGAAGAGCATGCCATACTTTCGAACAGGATGAGAAACTTTCATTTTCATATTGGTCGCTGATTAGACTAACTTGATATGTTTTTTGGTCTTTACTCTCCGCAAGAGATTTCCTAATCAGGCGGACTCTGCCCTGGTAATGCGTACTGCTGTCGCCATAGGTAGAATCTGCCCAAAATGAAAGCGATATCCCCCTTTCTGTTGTGAGTCTGAGCGGCACCTCACAGGTAGATCCCTGACAAACAAAAGGGGTCCTGTTCAATTGACCTTGAATCTGGAAGATGTGTTCATTAGGGAGCGGTTCTCTTGCTTGAATGAACAAGCGAGGTATTTCGGAACACACAGAGTCTTTTTGATGGGATTTGCAGTGGGTGATTTCGATGGAAACTTCAGGGGAGGGGAGTTTGACCTTCACCTGCTTTTCTCGAGGAGCGGTATTTACCAGATGCAAGTAATACCCCGGACAGGTATGGGAATCTTCATTCGTTGACTCTGAACAAGGGGTGGATTCTAACCAACGTTGATATACATCGCTTTCGCATTGGTAGTAAATCTCCAAACTAGTCGGTTTTCCCTCGTGATCGATATAAACTTTACATACCGTGAGGTTGTCTGACCAGCGGGACACCCACCATTCATATTCTGTGTACCGCACGGTGATCATCCGCGTTCGTTGGGATGATCCTTGGGCTGATACCTGAACAGCGGCTCTGGTAAGGGTCAATATCAACACGATGCACAGAAACACCTTGAGAGATTTCCTTTTTGGTGTTCTTGATTGGGAAACATCAGAGCTGAGCATGGAATCTAACCCTTTTCTTTTGCCTTGGGTCCTTCTAAATTTTATTCTAACCTTTTTTCCAGAGCAGAAAGATTGGGCAATCAATCTGCTTCCTCTACCCACCCGAAAGATCGTTTCACAGCTTTGTTCCAGGAATGGATGAGCTGCTGGCGGCGTTCGGCTGACATGCTTGGGGTCCACCGCTGGTCCTCTTTCCATTTTTTGCGCAGGGTTGGCAAGTCGTCCCAAAAACCCAATGCCAATCCAGCTGCGTAAGCAGCCCCCAAAGAAGTGGTTTCTGTGATGGTCGGCCTGATCACAGGCACGTCCAATACATCAGCTTGAAACTGCATCATGAGTTCATTGACCACCATGCCCCCATCCACTTTGAGATGTTTCAAATTCACGCCAGCATCCTTCTCCATAGCTTCGAGGATCTCCGAGGTTTGATACGCAGTCGCTTCCAATGCCGCCCGGGCTATGTGGGCTTTTTCCACATACCGGGTTAGACCGACGATGACACCCCGGGCATCGGAGCGCCAATACGGGGCGTAAAGGCCAGAAAATGCAGGGACGAAATACACCCCGCCGTTATCATTCACTTCTTTGGCCAAATCTTCGATCTCTGAGCTATTCTCGATCATCCCGATATTATCGCGCAGCCACTGCACCAAAGCCCCGGCGATAGCGATGGAACCTTCCAGGGCGTAGACCGGTTCTTGTCCTCCAACTTGGTAGCCAATTGTGGTGATCAATCCGGATTTGCTGATAATCGGCTTTATACCTGTGTTAAGCAGCAAAAAACAGCCGGTTCCATATGTGTTCTTTGCCTCCCCCTGGTCAAAACAGGTTTGTCCAAAGAATGCGGCTTGTTGATCTCCCAGAATACCCGCAATGGGGATGCCGGAAAACGGGGTGACCGTCTTACCGTACATCTCGGATGAGGATCGTATCTCGGGGAGCATGCTTTCAGGGATTCCCATGACATCCAGGATCTGCCTATCCCAGGATAACGTCTCTAAATTCATAAGCATTGTCCGGGAAGCATTGGTGACATCCGTGACGTGTTGACCCCCTTGGGGCCCACCAGTTAAATTCCATACCAACCAGCTGTCAATGGTCCCGAAAAGCAGGTCTCCCTGGCCCGCTTTTTTTGAAGCACTTTCTACATGATTCAAAATCCAATTCACTTTCGGTCCAGAAAAATAGGTAGAAATGGGAAGCCCTGTGAGTTCTCTAAACCGATCCTGACCCCCTTCCTTTGCTAATTGATCGCAGAACCTATCCGTTCTCGTGTCCTGCCAGACGATGGCAGGACAGACAGGTTTCCCTGTGGATTTTGACCAGATAATGGTTGTTTCGCGTTGGTTTGTGATCCCCAATCCCGCCACGTCCTCAGCTTTCAAACCCCCCTTTTTCAGGCTTTCTTGTAGAACGTATTTCGCATTATCCCAGATTTCCAGCGGGTTGTGTTCAACCCACCCCGGTTGGGGGTAGATTTGTTGGTGATCTTTCTGGCTGATGACTTCGATTTCTCCTGCCCGGTTGAAGATAATGCACCGGGTGCTCGTCGTTCCCTGATCAAGAGCTGCGATATATTGGGGCATGGTCTCTCCCTAAGACGCATCTTTGGTTATTGGATTGGGTATTGTCAGCAAAAACACAGCACCCCCCTCTGGGTGATTCTGGACTTCCAGATTTCCTCCATGAGCCTGAGCTAATTTTTGGGAGATGGATAAGCCAAGACCAGTACCTCCGTCATCTCGCTTCCTTGAGGCACTTGATTTATAGAATCGATCAAAGATAAAGGGTATTTCTTCTTCTGGAATCCCTTCTCCCTGGTCGTGAACAGTAAGTTTCACATATTCCGTGTGCATCTTGATTTCTATCTGGATGATATGACCCTCTGGCGAGTGGCGAACCGCGTTGCTGAGCAAGTTAATGAGGATTTGTTCAATTCGTTGAGGATCAATGGTGACCGGCGGTGATTCTGGGGGGAAGGTAACGTCGATCTGGAGGTCTTTTTTCTGAACTTGAGGTTCGAATCGGGAGACAACTTTGGCAACAAGCTGATTGAGATCTGTCTCCGTGGGTTCCAATCTTAACTCACCGGCATCTACCAAAGACAGCGTGCGAAGATCGTCCACAAGGCGGATCAAAGTTTGGTTTTGGTCCTGAATGGGCTGCAGGTTTTCCAGATTCAGATCGTAAATTCCGTCTTGGAGAGCTTCAAGATGCGCTTGCTGGACAGATAAAGGCGTTCGTAGTTCATGGGCGATGTCCGCGGTGAGGGCCTTTCTGCGTTCAGTTGTGCTTTCCAGTGAGCTCACCATCTGGTTGAAAACTTTTCCCAAGGTAGTCAGTTCTGTGTTTCCTTTGATCGCAACACGTTTTTCCAAATCACCCTGCTTTACTTTTTCTGCAGCAGCGGTCAGCTTCCGTACAGGTTGCAGGAGGGGGTAGGATAGGTAACTAGCTAAAAAGAGAGCGACCACGCCAGCGATAGCAGCTGATGTGATCGCTGCTTTGTTCAAACGGGAGATCAAATATGACTCTTGTTGTTGGGTGAAGGGAAATTGATTTTCAGGCAGTAGGTATCCAACCACCTCTCCCTGGTCGTGGAGCGGGATCAACCCCTGTAAAGAGGAAATGTCCTTCGGTTGGGAGGGGATTGAGTCCTGAGTATCCGCGATCACAACGCCTTCTTTATCTAAAAGCTGAATGTGCTGTCGTTCCCTATTTCCGGGGGAGTGGTTAACCATCCTGCCTTCGCCCATCCCTCTGGACATATTTCCTTCCGCTCCACCTGTCATTTGCAGAAGATCCGAACACCCAACCCAACTCTGTTTCTCTTGATAGCAATCTTCTAAATCAGAAACCAAAACATTCAAACCCATCACCCCGCCGCGGAACATAAAGGTACGTACCTCCTCCTCCGTATTTTGGCGAATGATGAGAATTCCCGTGATGACTGTGATGAGGATGATAAGTACAAAGGCCAAAAATAATCGTAATCTCATACGTTTTTATCCTAGCTCCCGATTAGCTCGGTATCCAACGCCAAACACCGTTTCAATATATTTTGGAGAACGGGGGTCCGGTTCAATTTTTGCTCGCAGGTTCTTCATATGCGTATCGATGCTCCGTTCATATCCTTCATATGCAACCTCTTGGGTGGCTTCTAATAACTGTTTTCTGGAGAACGCACGACCGGGTTGGGAAGCAAGTGTCCGGAATAGATCGAATTCCGTGGGGGTAAGCTCGATGAAGCTTCCAGATTTCGTAACGGTGTGTGAATCGATGTCTATTTCTACATCGCCTAAGGTCAGTTTCTTTTTGGGGATGTTTTCAGCTTGCGCGCGGCGGAGGAGAGCTCTCACTTTCGCGACCACGATGCGTGGGGAGAAGGGCTTTGTGATGTAATCGTCCGCGCCAATTTCTAAACCTACAAGCTGGTCTGATTCCTCAACTCGAGCAGTGATCATAATCAAGGGTGTTTGTGCTTGCTGCCTGATCTTGCGGGCAATATCCAGGCCGTTCATGCCCGGCAAGTTAAGATCTAAGAGGACGAGATCCGGATTTTCTTTCTCCCATAAAGAATATCCAGTGTCACCACGATATGCGGAAAGCACGCTGAAATTTTCTTTTTCCAAGTAGGAGCGGAGCACCTTGACTAATTCTCGCTCATCTTCAATGATCAATATTTTCGACATGGTAGGCTTTAAACAAGTGGGTAGGAAATTTGATGAAATCTAGTTGGATTATAACGAAAATGGGTAGTGTATGTCACTACCCATTTTTGTTGTTTCATCGTGTTAGGAGTTGGAAATTACCAATGCCTTCCACCTCGTCCCCGTTGCGTACCTTGCCTGGATCCTCTACCTTCAAATTTTTCATTCACGCAGGTTCCCAGATTGGATTCACGGTTTCCAGCGCCGAAGTTGTTCATGCGATCTAACATCCAATCAGCTTGCTCCTGACTTAGGACCCCGTCCGCGACGGCTTCCTGAAGGGCAGTTTGGCGGGCGGATATCATTTTGTTCTGGAATTCTTCGCTGCTTAACCCTTCTCCCTGAGCGTACTCCCAGAGAGTGATTCCCTCTTTGTGTAGGGCGTCTAATTCTTCCAGGGTGAGCCCGAATTCAGAGGCCAAAGCGTAAGGCATATATTCCTTGAGAAAGCCATCTCCTCCTCCGCGTTGACCATCAGACTGATCGCGAGGACCACGTCCAACAGGATTGGATGGAAACGCGGGGGGTGTAGATTCTTGCGCTAGAACGCTGCTGATACCAAACAGGGCTAACCCCAGAACGGTGATACCGACAATGAGTAGTGATTTCTTTTTCATATGTTTCTCCTTTATTTTATCTCTAACGTTTCAAAGAATAGTTTCTTGAACTGCTTTTATGATACTCAGAAATTATGGAGAAATTGTGAAGGTAAGATGAATGAGTTGTGAAGAAATGCCCTGGCTTGCCCCCCTTTTTAAAGCGTGTTAAACTAGATTCTTAGATTGAAGGGCTTTTGTATGGCGAATATCCCGTCAATTTCAAGCAGGCTTTTTATTTTAAGGGCGGGTCGTGAAGGAAAGGATATAATACTATCAATACACATTGACCTTCACTTATTAAACCCAGAGGTCATTTAACGAGGAACAAGAATGTCTTCAACCTTATATTTGATCGACGGACACGCCTTAGCATACCGGACATATTATGCTCTTACTCGAGGCGGTACGGCCTCTGAGCGATGGTTGACGAGTAAAGGGGAACCCACAGCAGGGGTGTATGGGTTTACCAGCGTGTTGCTGCGCATTCTGGAACAAGAACGTCCGGATTACGTGGCCGTGGTTTTTGATAAAGGGAAGACATTCCGGGATGATCTCTATCCAGAATACAAAGCGACCCGGACCAAAATGCCGGAAGATTTACGCCCTCAAATTGACCGCATCCGGGAATTGGTTGACTCCTTTAACATCCCCCGTTTTGAAAAGGAAGGGTACGAAGCGGATGACGTGCTGGGGAGCCTGGCTCATTGGGCGGTGGACCACGACTTGACAGTGAAGATCATCACTGGAGATAGGGATTTGCTCCAGTTAGTAAATGATCGGATCATCGTGAAGTTGCCGGGCAGGTCTCTTTCGAAGGCAAAAGACTACTTCCGCGAAGATGTCAAAAAAACGATGGGGGTATGGCCTGAACAGGTCATTGATTATAAAGCCCTCACAGGTGATCGCTCTGACAATATCCCCGGGGTATATGGTGTGGGTGAAAAGACAGCTACATCCCTGTTGAAAAAATATCAATCATTGGATGAGATTTATAAGCACCTTGATGAAGTCCAAACCCGTTTTCGAAATAAGTTAGAAGAGGGTCGCGAGGATGCTTATTTGAGCAAAAAACTGGCGACCATTGTGAACGACCTGTCTGTGGAATTAGATCTGGAACAGGCGAAACCTGAAAAATTTGACCCCCAACAAGTGAGAAAAAAATTTCAAGAACTTGAGTTCCGGACCTTACAGGACCGCCTGGAAACGGTCGAGAAGATTTATGGTAAAGAGCAGGAGGGGCAGCAATTGTCGTTCTTTTCAGCTGAGCAAGCGCGGCAAACCGAGCGTGGAGATAATGGAGAGCAGCATCCCCAAGCTGTATACGTAGAGATCATTGATGACGAAGAGGGTTTGCAGGATTTACTGGAGGTTCTCCAAAACGCAGCGGTGATATCCTTTGATACAGAAACGACTTCTACAGATCAAATGAAGGCGGAACTGGTGGGGATCTCCTTGGCTGTTGACGGCGGTCATGGTTATTACATTCCTCTTGGTCATGAACCCGAGAGAGGGAATCAGCTCCCCATGGAGCGGGTTTTCGATGTCCTCGGCCCGGTGATGTCGGACCCTTCCGTCCCCAAGATGGGTCATAACTTGAAATATGATTACATCGTTTTACTCAGGCATGGATTGGAAGTGGGACCGCTTAGTTTTGATTCCATGATCGCGGAATGGGTCATCAATCCCTCCTCTCGCAACTTGGGATTGAAGAACTTAGCCTGGGTGCGGTTGAACCGGTCAATGGTCGATATTGAAGAGTTGATCGGGAAAGGAAGAGATCAGATTACCATGGCCCAGGTAGGCATAAAAGAAGCAGCAAAATATGCTGTGGATGACGCCATCGTTGTCCTGCAGTTGAAGCCGATTCTGGAAGAGGAGCTGGAAAGGGTAGAGGGGAAAGGTTTATTTTCTGATTTGGAGATGCCTTTGATTCCTGTATTGGCGGACATGGAGATGCGGGGGATCCGCGTTGATCGGGGTTTTTTGGAGGATATGTCCCAACGTTTGGATGCGGAGATGCAGGCTCTTGAAGAGAAAATCTTTGCGGAAGTGGGTCAGACGTTTAACTTAAATTCCCCTCAGCAGTTATCGAAAGCAGTCTTTGAAACGCTGGATTTGGATCCGCCAAATCGGACGAAAAAGACAGCCAGTGGTTATTATTCCACAGCAGCGGATGTGTTAGAAGAGATGGGAGATGATCATCCTGTTCCCAGGTGGGTCCTGGATTACCGCGAGTTGTCGAAATTAAAATCCACCTATGTCGATGCCCTGCAGGATCAGATAAATCCGGATACCAAAAGGGTGCACACCTCGTATAACCAGACCGGTTCGGTCACGGGAAGGATCGCGTCTTCTGACCCCAACTTGCAAAATATCCCTATCCGCACAAAGATTGGACGAGAGGTGCGCAAAGCTTTCATACCCTCACCTGAATGGTTGCTGATTGCTGTGGATTACTCTCAAATAGAACTCCGGGTGGTTGCTCACATGGCCCAAGATCAAGCAATGCTCAGCGCGTTTGAGGAACATCAAGATATCCATGCCACAACTGCTGCAGCCATATTCGAGATTCCATTGCAGGAGGTCTCAAAAAAGCAGAGACGACAGGCGAAAGCGATTAATTTTGGGCTGATCTATGGCATGAGTGCTTTTGGTCTTACCCGAAGCACAGATCTTACGCTGGCTGAAGCAGAGGATTTCAGGGAAGCATACTTTTCCCGTTTTCCTGGTGTAAAACGATATTTGGACCGCGTTCGGAAAAAGGCTAAAGAAGAGGGGTATGTAGAGACTCTATTTGGTCGTCGACGTTATTTTCCTCGATTGAAAACGACAACAAATTATAATATACGGCAAAGAGGAGAGCGGGAAGCGATCAATGCACCCATCCAAGGGACAGCTGCGGATATCATGAAAAAAGCCATGTTGGATGTCTATCATGTCTTAGAGGACTCAAACTTACAAACTCGGATGCTGCTCCAAGTACATGATGAGCTGGTTTTTGAAGCTCCAAGGAACGAACTTGATCAGACGATTCAAGTGGTGCAAACAACCATGGAAGACACGGTTGAACTCTCCGTTCCCCTTCTGACAGAAGCCCGGTTTGGGGAAAATTGGGGAGCATTAAAGGACTATTCAAGCGCCGAGAAACGTGAGGATGTTAAAGAGGGTCAAAATGATGATGGACGGTGAGACAAGATTTCAGGAACTTATTTCAAAAGGTCATTCCGCTGCCTGGGATCAGGATTGGGGTCAAGCTGCCTCCTATTTTGAGCAGGCATTGGAAGAAAAACCCAATAACACCAATGCTCTGAAAAGTTTAGGGCTGGCTTTATTCGAAATGAAGGAATATGAAGAATCCCGAAAATATTATCAAAGGGTGTCTGAAATTGATCAAGGTGATCCAACTCCTGTTGAAAAAATGGTCTTGATCGCTCGCCATTTAGGGGAAAAGAAAAAGGCCGCAAGTTTGGCTTTGGAAGCCGCTGAATTATATCTGAAAAGGGAAGATATCCAAAAAGCAATCCACAATTGGAAACTGGCCTTGGAAATTGACCCATTAAAAATCCGGGCGTATGCCCGTTTGGCCATGGTTTATGAACGTCTGGGCTGGAAGAAAAGGGCTATTACCGAATATATCAAGGTGGCAAGTTTTTTGCAAAAAACAGGCCGGTCAGAAAAAGCGCTTGAGACCGTTCAAAGGGCCCTTAACATCATGCCTGAAAACATCCACGCTATTCGGGCCAGAGACATGATTAGACGTGGGAAGCCACTCCCCCTTCCTGAACAACCTCCGAAAGTGAAAGAGAAGGAGGAGAGAGGAGACCCTCTGCAATTACAAGTCCCCGAAGAACAGGAGCCTGAGGAAAAAGATACCCCGATCGAAGAATCCATCCAGCGGTCGTTGGAGGTGTTGGCTCAAACTGTTTTTGAAGAAAGTTTAGTTCCAAGAAAAACCTTTGATGCAGACCGCAGAGACATTGATGACCTTCTGGATGATGGTTCGTCTGAGGAAGGACTTACCGGGGATAACAGCTTATTAAAGCTGCATGTCAGTGAAGCTATAGAACTTCAAACCGCGGAGAATATGAGTGAAGCTGTGGATGAGTTGAAGAAAGCGGTTAATTTGGGTTATGAGAGCGCTGCAGTGTTCTACAATTTAGGCTATCTTTACTATCAGACGGGAAGGTTGGAAAGCGCGGAACGGAATCTGCGCCGGTCGGTGACCAATACAGAATTTGGATTAGGGTCCCGACTGCTGCTGGCGAAAATTAAGGAAGAAAAAGAGATCTGGGGGGATGCCAGCAAAGAATATTTAGAAGCTTTGAGAATCGCGGATACGAAGTTAGCACCCAAAGAAGAGCGAGATGATTTGCTTCAACTTTACGAGGCGATGATTGATGACCTAGAAACGGAGGAGGAAGATGAGGCCCATGTTCAATTATGTGAGCATATCCGAAACCTTCTCATCCGAAAGGATTGGCGTCGAGTTTTGAAAGATCATCGAGAACAAGCCAAGGATGAACCAGACCTTCTTCCTGTCGTGGATGAGCTGGTTGAAAGTCGAAGAAGCATGGTTGTCAGCGCGCACCGAAAGGTCAAAGAGCTTTCCCAAAATGGATATTATGGGGCGGCGATGGAAAAAGCCTTCCTTGCCCTGCGGGGCTCACCCACCTTTTTACCCCTTCATATAACCATCGGCGATCTGTTGTTAGAACAAGGGGAACAATCCGCAGCTATTAAGAAATATCTCGCTGTTGCAGATGTTTATATGGTGCAGGATAAGCTTGAACGGGCTCTTTCTCTGTACAAGAAAATCATTGAACTTGCCCCGCTGAACATTGATGTTCGACAGCGCTATATCGATTTGCTTGAGGAATATGGGCAAAAGGATCAAGCTGTTCATGAGTATATCAATTTAGCGGATGTGTATTATAGTTTAGCGGAATTGCAGAAGGCCTATAAAATATACCAAAGAGCCCTTGACTTGATATCCATGTTTTCCTTTGACGACGAATGGGAGAAAACCATCCTCTACCGGATGGCAGATATTGATGCTCAACGCCTGGATTGGGATTCTGCCCTTGAGGTTTATAAAAAGATCCGCGATGGGTTCCCGGAAGACCAGGAGGCCAGTAAGAAGATTATTGAACTTCATTACCGTTTGGGAGAGGAAAGGAAAGCCAATCACGAGATGGAACGGTACATGGGCTTATTTGATCCGGCACAGGAGGGCGATAAGATCCTCTCTTACCTGGAAAAATTGAAACAGGAAAACCCCAGAAAGATGGATGTCCGGAAGAACTTAGCGGCTTTTTATCAAGGGCAAGGTCATAAACAAAAAGCCGTTGCAGAATTAGACGCTTTGGGGGATATGCTGCTGGACGACGGGGATACAAGAGGGGCAGTCCAAGTAGTTGAAGATATCATTTCCTTGAACCCCCCTAACATTGAAGATTACCAGAAGCTTCTCTCACAGTTGAAGGGCTGATTTCTGGGATTATGGGGTCTGGAAAAAATGGTAGGAATTCTACCGGACGTCGATTGTGGAGCCACCAGTACTTGAATAACGCTTCTATCGTTGACAACAGGTCCGGGCCCACAACAATTCAAGGTTTAAGGTGTGATCTATTTCATACATCCTGATCATGGGTGAGGGTGGGATCCGAAAAGGTGGGCAGGCAGATCAGATGTTGTATTCAGGATCAGGTTTGCACCCGCTTTTTGGAGCTCTTGTTCTTCTCCAAAACCGCACAACACTCCCACAGATTGAGCACCAGCGCGGCAGGCTGCGATGATATCCACTGTGGTATCTCCAATCATCAGACATTCTTCTGGCAGCACGCCCATCTTTTTTGCTGCCCAACGGATGGGATCCGGGTACGGCTTTGTATGTTCTGCTGTATGCGCAGTAGCTACAGCTGAGAAAAAATCACGGAGCTCAAATTGCGATAAAAACCTCTCTGTGCTCCGCTTCCCACGCGCGCTCACGATAGATAACGGGTAATGTTTACCACAGATGCGCAGCGTTCGATGAACTCCTTCGATAAGCTGGAAGGGGGAAGGTGAGCGGCCCAAACCGAGTTGATAAATGACGTTGCCCAGCGCGTTGAGTTCATCGTCAATTCCAAGCTGGTCTGGGATCCCATAGAGGGTATTGGCAGGTGTCTCTGTGATCATCACCAGTCGTCTGGCGAAAGGATGTGGGTCCCGACCAGGGAACAAAAGGCGAAATGGATATAGGAGCCGGGTGATATTTTCCACAAACTGGTCGTCTGTGTCAGATAACGTTCCGTCTACGTCAAAACACAAAGCGCGGATCTTCGTTTTGTCTAGAGGTTGAGGACCATTTATATTCTTTTGAGGGGTAGTTTCCATGGGAGGGTTTATTGGGGGTATAAGCCAGGGGATATAACCTGTGCACCGCCTTCTGTAATAAGTGGACAGCACAGAAGGAAAGGTTGGTTGAATTGTATAATGGAAGACAGCGGGGAAGGTGTTTTGGGTTCTGATGTCTGAGCCAACATGAACCCCGCAATAAATATACTCAAGACGCTCAAGATCAAGCAGGACGTGAGGAGAAGTGTAAGGCAGGAGAGCGCTATTTTTTGTTTGGTGGTCATTTACATAGTCCTCCACGGATCCTTTTGGGCATATATCACTCTATTGTACTTGACAAAGTATACCAGCAGGATAAGAATCTAAATGGCTGTTTTCTTCTCTCTTTGTCTCGATAAGGGTTTTGCTTATGGAACTATCCCACCTAATCCAAGAATCGCTTGATGGTGATCTGGACTCCTTTAATCAGATCGTTTTGGAATTTCAGGACATGGTTTATTACCAGGCCTATCGGGTGATCGGTGAACCGGACGCTGCGGAGGACGCCACCCAGGAAGCGTTCATATCAGCATATCAAAAATTACATACGTATCGGGGGGGATCATTTAAAAGTTGGTTGCTGCGGATTGTGACTAATGCTTGTTATGATGAGCTCCGGCGCAGGCAGCGTCAGCCGGTTACCGCCTTGAAACCTGAAGATGACCACGGGGAAGAGATGAATTCTCCGAAATGGATGGAAGACCCGGCAGAAAAACCAGAGGAGATTTTGCAGCGCTCGGAATTGTCGGACGCCATTCAGCGTTGCTTGAATGCCTTGGATGATAAATTTCGGACGGTCGTTGTCCTGGTGGACATCCAGGGAATGGATTATGCGGCCACTGCAGAGATCGTGGATCGACCCTTGGGGACGATAAAAAGCAGGCTTGCCCGAGCCCGGCATAGTTTACAAGAGTGTTTAAAGGGGTTTGCGGAACTTTTACCGGTGGATTTACGTCAAGAGAGTGAGGTGTAATGCTATGGATATTTCTCGTCGGGATTGGCAGCTGCTTTCTGAATATATTGATGGGGAACTTTCTGAACGGAAGAGGATTCGTTTAGAAAGCAGGCTGGATTCAGAATGGGGTCTGCGAACGGCATTGCAAAGCATTAAGAAAACCAGACGTATTCTGCGCACAGCGCCTCGCCTCTCTGCACCAAAGGATTTTGTCCTTACCCCAGACATGCTCCCCCAATGCCAGAAACAGTCCTTTTTTCCCGTCCTCCGCTTTGCAACTGTTTTGGTGTCCGTGTTGCTGGTTGCTGTTCTGGCCCTGGATTTTGGAGGGTTTGTCTTCCCCTTGAAAACAGGTGACTTTGCAGCTCCTGCGGTACAGCAGGAAGCACTGGAAAGTGCCCCAGATACTGATCAAAGGAATGGGGAGGAGCAGGAGTTGGAGCTGGCTGAAGAACCCCAGATAATGGAGAAAACAGAAGGAGTGGAGAGAGAGATGGTGGAAGGCGTGGAACAACCCGAAGGGGAAGCCAAAGCGCTGGATGTTGCTGAAGAATCCCCCACACCTTCAGGCACCGCTGCCCCACCGACACCCACGACACCTCCCCCGACCCAGACTGTTCCCTCTCCCATCCCTGAAGAGACAAAAGGTCTGCCTGTAATACGATTTATTGAAATCGGTCTCCTTAGCCTGGTGGTGATCCTTCTCCTGGTCAGATTTTGGATGACGAAGGCGGATGGGGATGTTAGCTGAGGATGTGAATTATTGTCCTCGTTGTGGGACGAGACTGGAAGAAATGGAAAGAGCGGGCAAGGTGAGACCGGTTTGTCCAGATTGTGATTGGATTTTCTTCCCTGATCCGAAAGTTGCGGTGGCATCCATCGTTATGCAGGCAGGAAATGTTCTCCTGGTTCAAAGGGCTCATCAACCCTTCCGTGAGAAATGGATGCTACCCGCAGGTTTTGTTGATGCGGGGGAGGACCCTGAAGGCGCTGCGCTCCGTGAGGTTTTTGAAGAGACGAATCTGAACGTTCGGCTCCAGGAGCTGTGGATGGTGCTCAGCGGTCAAGAATATGATAAAGGAGCACATATTCTTATTGTTTACAAGGCTGCGATCCTCGGCGGGGAGTTATCAGCGGGGGATGATGCTTTACAGGCTGGTTTTTTCAACCTGGATGCTTTGCCTCCTTTAGCTTTCTCCTCAACGAAAGAGATCCTCTCAACCCTCTAATCTCTAATCAAAAAGACCCTGAAGCTGCTTGACTTCAGGGTCTTTATATTCTTTGGATTTTTCCTAGGAATCTTCGCTTCCCTCTCCGTTCACCTCGGGAGCTGGTTCCATATCATCCGGGAGAACTTCGTCATTTCCTTGAGTCTGGACGGGCTCTAATGCTCGAGGATATCGCTGTGTGCCAAATTGCGTGAGGATGACTGCGCCTAACATCCACATCCCAACGATGGTTTTCGGGAAAAAGCCAAAACAGGGAACAAGCTTGCTGAATCCGTTGAAAATTGCGGTGAGGATAAAGGTCCCTAAACCAGCTACCAGGGCTGGATCCCACTTACTTTCCGCGTTCTTGGTCAAACGCCAGCCGACTTCAAAGCCCAGAGAAACCCATCCCAGAGCCCAGGCTGCAAAACCGATTAGCACAGCCAGGATGCTTAGTGGGCTCAGGAGTAACGTGATCAGCAAAGCGATCACCACCACAGGCAGTAAGATGACCACGAGGAAACCTACAACCCAGGAGATGACGGGTTGGGAAAAAGCCGCCTCTCTGACCCTGATTTCCTGTGTTTTTAAAAACAAAGTCGCCAGGATGGCCAATCCAGCCCAGATGAAGACTTTGAAAAAGAACCAGCTCAGGGAAAGGAAGGGGTTACGCCACAACCTGGTCCGGGGGAAGGTTCCTCTTGATAATTGAACGATAGATGGCAGGGTAAATTCGGTGGGTATGTCCGAGTGCGTGACCATCGTCCCCTGGATGACAGCTTCTTTAGATCGTTCAATATTGCTGCCCAGGACAGTCAGGTTGCCTAAAACCACGGCTTTTGATTCCAGCTCAACGAATCCGCCTAAGGCTACTAAATCACCTCGGATGATACCGTTGACTTGCACTCTCCCCCCCAGGACAGCCACATCTCCATTCACTGTGGCGTCTTCTTCCACGGATGCATTGCCGCCAAATATGACCAGGTCACCGTCCAGAGTTTCTCTGGAGAGAAGCGTGAAATTTCCGCCAAAGATGACCTTGTCTTCTCTTAAATCAGATGCGTGGGTGGAGATCGGAATCAAGAAGACAAAAAGCAAGATAACCCACAGGAAAAGTTTATTGAGCCTTTTCATCGCTGTACCTCCTGATGAAGACCAAGGATTCTGAGATGCTGAACAACCATGCGATAAGCACCCCGCTGAGACCTATGCTAAACACGAAATACCAGGCAGGAGGGATAAGTTTTATCCCTACCTGGATGATTGGTTCCAAAATACGTGTAACTTGGTTTAAGAAGAAAAGCCAATTGACGAAATGGGTCACGGTGTGGAAAAGGATCTGAGGAAAAGAATCAATCATGGAGGTAAATTGTCCGCCAACACTGGAGATTAAGAGGAATGTAGAAGCGATGATGATCCCTAGCGTTATCCCTGTAAATTTGACTCTCTGGTTTTCTTCCCGTTGTTTCAGCCTGTCCTTCCAGCGCTCGGTAAAGCCAGGTTGAGGTCTGGGCGTGGGGCTGGACGTGAAGAGACGGGAGACATCTCTCATGCTTTGGCGCAGCTCTCGACAGCCCCGACAGGTTTTGAGGTGTTCTTCTAACTTGTTTGTTTGATCTTTGTCAAGATCTGCTTCCTGGTATATCCATCTTTCAAACGGTTGGTGATTCATGGGCAATCCTTTGGGAGGAGGCATGGGGTGAGGCTTGAATTTGACTGTTCTCGTGGATTTCCTGCCATTTTTCAGCCATTGAGCGTCGGGCGCGGTAGAGCCTGCTTTTTACCGCACTTTCTGTGAGGGAGAGAGTGTCGGCAATTTCCTTATATGAGTAATCATGCCAGAATTGAAGCACAATCGCAGCCCGGTCTGTTTCATTCAATGTCTTTAATAATCGCTGAATTTGTTTCATTTTCTCTTCTTTCAAGGTGAACTTTTCTGGATTGGGTCCTTTCGCAGGAGGCGCTAACCAGGCATATTTTTCGTTATCTAAAGAAAGCAAAGTCTTTTTCCGTTTCCGGATTTGGTCAATGCAATAGTTGGATGCGATGGATAAGATCCAGGTCCCGAAAGAGCGATCTTGATCATAACTCGCAAGCGCTTGATAAGCTCGAATGAAGGTCTCCTGAGCGGCATCCTCTGCAGCTGTAGGGCTGCCTAACATTCGATAACAGACGCTGAAAACTTGATTCTGGTATGCATCGACGAGTTCCGAAAATGCGTCTGGATCATCCTCTAGCGCTCGGGTAATCCAGTATTGGTCATCTTTAGGCACGTACCTGCTCCTTGCATTTTGCTGTGTATATATACATACGTGAAGGCATGAAAAAGGTTGCAGAAAAAACAAATTTCAGCGTAATTAGTCAGAAAAACCGACGAGTTTTCCACCCTTGGTGGTGGGGTTTGAGAACATCTGACTTGTTTTTTCCTGATACTTGAGATTTTTTCAGAATAATACCCTCATAACAGGGAAATATCCGGATATCCTTGGCGTGTCATCTGGAAGGAATCACAGTTTCGCAAGCTCTTGACCGTCAGGAGTATCTCGAACCTCCCATCCGAGTTGGACGATTTTCTCACGAAGCTGATCTGAGGCTTCCCAGTCCTCTCTTTCTCGGGCCTGCTTTCTTTTGTCTAAGAGCTTTTTTATTTTTTGATTGGGTTTTTGCTCCCCCTGCACGTCTTCTGCCTCTTTTTTTAAGGCGAGTTCCATGATCTGTTTTTGGATGCCTTCAGAAGCTTCAGGTATCCTGAATTCTCCAAGTTCATAGATGGAAAACGTGTTTCCTGCCTGATGCTTTTTTTCGGATTCTCCCTTCTGGATGGTGACGTTTCCCAGCCCGATCACATCGCATGATTCATCTTCCAGATCCATGATCAATCCCGTGTGTTCATCGATACCGACAATGGTTTGATCGTCAGGAAGCATCACTTTCAAGGGCTGAAACCGGGCTTTTCCCATAAAACATCTGCTGGTGTCCAATGATTCACCTCCCTCTTTGTTGTTCCAATGGGGAACGAAAACCAGGGAAAGACCATAGGTGCCAAGAAAGTTCAGGCCCTCTAACCAGTGGATATCTTCTCCCACTTTGTATATTTCATATACAGGGAGAGCGAATGAACCAACAGCTATGGTGGACGCGCTGGCTAAGGCAATCCCCGCTCCTAACCGGTGGCGAGCGGTGAAATATTCCCAGGCCAGACTGGATTGTAACTGCCGGATGGCATAACTTGGGCTGCCGGGTCCCATGAAAATCATGTCTGATGTCAAAATGGGGGCCAGGATCTCCGGATCCTCGGGGCTTTGATCTGTGCCCCGTTTTCGAGCCGGGATGAGATTCGTCTGGGGATTGAAGTTTTGCAAACTGTGTTCCAGGAAATCTGCGATGTTGCCTGCCACTTCAGGAGAATTCAGTTCAAACCCAGCTGGCGTTTCCAGCAGACTAATCCGGGGGGAAGAGGGTAACCTTTCAAATAACGCCTGAAATACTTTACGCCCATTGGGGGCGGTTTCCCCCGAACCGAAGAACGCAACCGGACCTGGACTTATAGATTTTTCTGATTTCATGATTTCCTACATTTAGAAAACTTAAAATTGCTTTATCAGTTCCTCAACAATCATACTACATGCAAACAAACATAAAATAAAAGAACAAAACACGTTTTGGTATAAGGTGTGTTCCGTGATCGGGCAAGATGGGTAGGGGAGGGGATGCGGCTAACTGTACCGTTCTCGAATGTTCGGCAGCAGATATTCTTTGCATGCCTGATTGACATCGTAATCTGGCTTCCAGTCCCAATCAAGACGAGCCGCGCTGTCATCTAAATCAGCAGGCCAGCTGTCGACGATTCTTTGCCGCTTTTTATCAGGTTCGAAGGTGATTTCTGCGCCTGGAAACGCATTTTCGACCATATCTTTAAATTCACCCGCCGAAAGGTTGAAACTGGTCACATTGTAGACATTGCGGTGCAGTCCTTCTCGGGGTGCAGCAGCCAGCATAAGCAGAGCTTTGACCGCGTCGGGCATGGCCATAAAAGGTATGCGAACATCAGGACGAACGAAACATGCATATGGTTCACCTTGGGCAGCCGCATGGATCATCTCAGGCCCATAATCGCTTGTGCCGCCGCTTGGCATGGTGAACGCGCTGATCAAACCGGGAAAACGTAAAGCGCGGAAATCAAGACGAACCGTTTCTGCTGTATCCAGCTGGAGGTAATGCTTGCTGAAATATCGTCCGATTTTCTCGCAGTAGAGTTTTGTACAGCCGTACATGGTTATGGGTTCGTTCCATTCCATCTCCTTGATGTGGAAATATTCTTTTTTTGTATTTAAGTCTGGGAGCCCGTACGCGGCGATGGAACTGGGGAATAGAAACCTTGTCGCTTTTCCGCGCTGTTGAGATTGCTCAGCGGCCTGGTTGATGAGGTTGACAGTCCCTCCTACATTTACTTCGTGAGCTAAAAATGGTTTATATTCCCCTGTTGTAGAGAGCAAGGCAGCCAAATGAAAGATGATATCGAATTGATAGTTTTGCGAGAGCTGTTTGATTATAGCAGGGTCTGTTAAATCCCCCTGGATATGGGTTGCTTTTTGACTTAATGTTGAGGGCAGAGGTTTTAAATCCAGGGTGATGATCGTCTTCTTTTCTTGCTTTGCTAAAGATTCAAGGAGTGCTTGGCCAATTTCGCCGCAAACACCCGTGATTAAAACAGTCTCTTTCTGCATACAGGTCTCCTTCACATACCTCAGAGCCATTTTCCCGGAAGGGATATTCTTGTGCTAGAATGGGTTTGCTGATCTAATTTTATAATAGAAATCAACAAAACGGTGAAGAACCGTGGTGAGTTATATCACATAAATCCTATCAGGAGATAATCATGTCATTTTCGGTTCTAGTTGGGTCACAATGGGGAGATGAGGGGAAGGGGCGGGTGGTTGACCTTTTAGCTGAGAAAGCAGATTTTGTCGCTCGATATTATGGGGGAGATAACGCTGGTCACACGGTTACAGTTGGGGAGAGGACGTTTAAGCTTCATCTTATCCCATCGGGTATCATCCAGCCTCATACGACCAGCTTGCTTGGGAATGGTATGGTCATCAATCCTTCGGCTTTGTTAGAAGAAATGGGTGCTTTAAAAGATGCAGGGGTAGATGTATCTCCTGGCCGGGTCAAGATTTCCTTTGCTGCCCATCTGATCACCCTTGGACACCGTGCTTTGGATAAAGCCAGAGAGAAGGCCCGGGGTAATGAGAAAATTGGCACGACCCAACGGGGTATCGGCCCAGCATATACGACCAAAGTCATCCGGTCAGGGCTGCGTATGGAGGGGATGTTAAATCCCTCGGATTTTCGGTTATCTGTCGAAAAGCACATTGAAGGGATCAATGTACAGCTCAGAGATTTGTACGATATGGAGCCCCTCAACGCTTCCAATATCGCGGATCAGTACAAAACATACGCTGAAAAACTTTCTCCTTATGTGGCGGATGTGGGGTCCATCTGTGATCAAGCTCTGCAAGCGGGCAAAAACTTGCTGGCTGAGGGGGCGCAGGGCACGCTCCTAGATTTGGACCACGGCACTTATCCTTTTGTGACCAGTTCCACGCCCACTGCGCCTGGTGCATTGGTCGGGTTGGGAATCGGGTTGGGGAACGTGGATCGGGTCATCGGAGTGGCGAAAGCATTTCAAACGCGGGTGGGGGAGGGACCCTTTCCGACAGAGGTTTTCGAAGACATCGCGCAGCGCCTTCGGGGGACAGGAGAGCATTTTTGGGATGAATATGGAACCACGACCGGAAGACCCCGGCGCGTGGGGTGGCTGGACTCAGTGCTCCTGCGGTATGCATCCCGGATCAATGGTTTGTCGGAGCTTGTTTTAACAAAGCTTGACATTTTATCCGGTCTGGATTCCCTGCGTATATGCTCTGCGTACAAAAAAGACGGGGAAATGGTTTGGGAATTACCGCTTGGACCCGGGGATTTGTCACCTTTTGAGCCTGATTATGTGGACTTACCCGGATGGGAGGAAGATGTCATGGGCGTGCGAGCGTGGAGGGATCTCCCTGAACAGGCAAAAGACTATGTGGCTAAAGTAGAAGAATTGAGCGGATTACCTGTCCGCCTTATCTCCGTGGGGCCTGAACGTGATCAGATCATCCGGCGTTAAACTCATGAGACGCATTCTTTTCGGGTCCCTGTGTTTTATTTTGACCGCTTGTGTAAATGTGGTTCAGCCAGAGCCCAGCCCTTCCACAACGATCACTCCCACCATGAGCCCCACAGATACAGTGGTCTGGTTTCCTCCTACCCGGACCCCAACGCCAATACCTACCAGCCAGGTTACACCTACCCCCGAAAGCACCGCTGACTTTGGGAAGGTATTGTACCGGGATGGATTTAACTTCAACCGGGGGTGGACTGTTCCCTCATCGGAGAGGGGAGAAGTCAATATTGGAAACGGGGAATTGAATATCATCATCAGGGAACCAAAAACGACCCTAACCAGCATTCTGGAGGAACAAGCGTTTGGTGATTTTTATGCGGAAATCACTGCCAGCCCTAGTCTATGTTCCGGTAAAGATGAGTATGGTTTCATGTTCAGGGTCGCTGGCGGGTATTACCGGTATGCGTTGTCTTGTGACGGGCAGGTGCAGTTGCTCCTTGTGCTGGATCAAAGTGCAGTAGTACTTCAACCATGGATGATCAGTTCAAGCGTCCCCTCTTCTGCGCCCGGTGAAGTCCGCTTGGGCGTTTGGGCTGTGGGGGAGGAATTCCGTCTATATATAAACGATGCCTATCAATTTTCTGTCACGAACACGGAGATTTCTGAAGGCACTCTCGGTGTCTTTGCGCGGACGAAAGGAGACACTGCGGTCACCGTTAGTTTTTTAAATCTCACCGTCAGGGAGGTTTCTCCGTGAGGGGGGTAGGCCCTCTTCTGTGGGGATGTTCAGGAATAACAGAAGAGGAAAGAGACCTCCATCCAGAAGCGCTGAGAATCAATCGGGTTAGTTGTTGAAGTTGATATAATAAGGGAGAATGTGCTGGACGGTTTTTGCTTGGACAGCGTGAGTTAATTATTTTGGAGGAGGGAGTTATGTATCAAAAAATTATCTTTGTAGGGAATTTGGGCAGGGATCCAGAAATGCGTTACACTCCATCAGGGCAGGCTGTGACCAATTTCTCTGCCGCGACGAACCGCAGATATACAGATTCCAATGGTCAGCAAGTGGATGAGACGACCTGGTTTCGGGTTTCCGTGTGGGGAAACCAAGCGGAGGCGGTAAATCAATATTTACAGCAGGGAAGTCGGGTGCTGGTAGACGGCCGCTTACGACCTGATCCTGAGACGGGTGGTCCGCGGATATGGACGCGCAATGATGGGACGCCGGGCGCATCTTTTGAAGTCACTGCCCGCCGGGTTGTCTTTCTTTCCACCCGGGCGGAAGATCAAGCCTACCAAGCTGAGGAACCAGAATCCAGCGGACAAAGTGTGGATGAAGACGACATCCCCTTCTAAGGGTTTTCGGCCTCAAAGTTGCAGGCTGTTTCCTTAAAGGAAGGGGTGCCGTCAAGGTTGGTTTCAGACGGAAGCGGAGGAGGGCTTTAGCAGGGGAACCGCGTTTTGGTGAACCACGGTGATGGATCAGATTCTGATTCTCCTGGTGGTAAAGATTGTTTTCCTGAGTTGGCTGGTTATCATACGTTCTCACGGATATAAATATGATGACAATTAACAAAATAGCCATTATTGTACATCCTCAAAATCACAACGCCTCAATTTTTGCTGAAAAAGTGATCCAGTATTTAAAAGAGGAAGGCAAAGATGTCGTCATCGGGAGAGTTGATGAGGTTGATTTTCAGCGAAAAATACAACAGCAAAGTCATGATGTGTTAATTGCCATGGGAGGGGATGGTACCATGCTCCGGGCTGGACACATCAGCGGGCCCCAGAATTTTCCCATCCTTGGCATTAATTTAGGCCGATTTGGTTTTTTGACAGAAATCAGTCAGGATGAATGGAAAGGCACGTTTGCACGTTTATTTGATGGGGATTATTGGATTGAAAATCGGATGATGCTGGATATAGCTCATTGGCGTGATGATACGCTGCTGGGAGAATGGGATGCCCTTAACGAGGGTGTCGTCAGCCGGGGGGATATCGTCCGTCCTATTCAATTGAAAATCCATATCAATGAACGGCACCTGAGCACGTACATAGCAGATGGAATCATTGCAGCAACCCCGACGGGATCCACTGCGTATGCTATGGCAGCAGGCGGTCCAATCCTGGCGCCGGAATTGAGGAATATCGTTTTGGTTCCAGTAGCACCCCATCTTTCCATTGAGCAGCCTCTTGTTCTGGATCAAAGTTCAACTGTGTCCATTACCACGCGAACAGAACACAAAGCGACACTCACCATTGATGGACAAGACCCTGTCTATTTAAATGATAAGGATAAAGTAGTGGTCAGTGTCAGCAAACACACTGTGGACTTCATCCGCTTCCAGGACCCAGGTTATTTTTATCGCAATCTCATCCCTTACATGGATCAGAACCCTTCAATAAAGGATATGGATGCCTGAAAATTCGTCGACCCTGATCTGTGCTTTTCATCCTAAGAGAGAGACGAAGTTAAGGTGTAATCGCTGTGATCGGCCCATTTGTGTGAAATGTGCCATCCAGACACCTACCGGTTATCGGTGTCCGGAATGTGTACGCGATCAACAAAAAGCCTTTATCACTGTAAAATGGCATGACTATATGATTGGGGTCTTGATCACCAGCACCCTGTCTTTTCTAGGAAGTTTACTCGCTGTCCGTTTGGGTTTCTTTACCATAATTCTCACACCTGTTGCCGGGACGATGATCGAGACAGTGGTCCGGAAAGCTATCTCCAACCGCAGATCGCCGCTATTGTATAAAGTGGTGGGAGCCACAGCGTTTATTGCCAGTTTGCCGATGATCATTGTCCAGGGGTTGAATAGTTTCAGCGCCTTATTTAATTTTGGATGGCTCGCTGTGAACGGCCTTTTCCCTTTTGTGTGGATTGTTATCTATGCTGTCATGATCACGTCGACCATATATTACAGATTTACGAGTTGATATGTTGTCTGAACTGCACATCAAGAATTTTGCCATTATTCAAGAACTGGACTTGCTTTTCGATCCGGGGCTGATCGTGTTGACGGGAGAGACAGGGGCTGGGAAATCGATCATCATGGGGGCCTTGGATATGCTGCTCGGAAAACGTGTGGACATGACGAATTTGCGAAGCGGGAGCGAGCGCGCCGCAGTGGAAGCTGTTTTTCACATCCCAGAGGCTGTGAGGGAGCCCATCCACTCTCTGCTTAATAAGGAAGACATGCTGGATGACCCTGAATATGTCACCCTGAGCAGGGAGCTGCGCCGGGATCGTCGAAATGTTGCCAGGGTCAACGGTCACCGGGCCAATGTGGGGCTGCTGGTTCGTTTGGGAGAACAACTGGTGGATATCCATGGCCAATCCGACCATCTCTCGCTGTTGCGGGTAAATCAGCACCTGAAATTGTTAGACCGATATGCGGGGAATGAAGATGAATTCGCTTCTTATCAAGATGCCTACCAGAAATTGAAAGGGATCCGTTCTGAAGTCAAGCGTTTGCGGGAACTGGATCGAGAGGCTGAAAAGCGTTTGGAATTGCTTGAATTTCAAGTGGATGAAATTCAAGCTGCAAATTTGGTGAGAGGGGAAGATGAAGAGTTGTCCCGGAGGCTAAAGAGGTTGGCGAACGCAGAAAAACTTGTTGAGAGATGCCAGGAAGCCCTGATGCTTTTGGAAGATGCGCCTCCTTCCCAGCCGACGATCACGGATTTATTTGGCCAATTTCTGGACGCAGTTACCGCGATGGTCAAGTCGGATCCATCCTTGGAAGAGTTGGCGGAAAGGACGAAGGATGTGTCTGATGGACTTGAGGAATTGAACCTTGAACTGAGGTCCTATTTAGATTCTTTGGAATTCGATCCTCAGGAGTTGGAAAGGGTAGAAGAACGCCTGGCTCTTATCAGGGATTTAAAACGGAAATACGGGGAGACGATTCCAGCTGTCTTGGACCATGCAGATCAATCTAAGTTGGAATTGGAGACGATTACCGATCGGAGTGAACGAATAGCGGAGCTGGAAAAGCAGCAGAGTCAGGTTTTGCAGGATCTGGCGGAAAAAGGGAAACAATTGTCGACAAACAGGAAAGAGGCAGCAGAGCGCCTGGAAGGTGAGCTTGAGGGCGAATTAGAGGATCTCCGGATGGCAGAATCGCGCTTTCGAGTTGCCTTTCGCCAAACATCCGACCCGCAGGGGGTATTGATTGGACCTGACAAGCGGGTGAAATTCACGGCAAATGGATTAGAGGAAGTGGAGTTCTTGATTGAAACCAACCCGGGAGAGGGCTTTAAGCCCTTAGCCAAAATCGCCTCGGGTGGAGAGATGGCGCGATTGATGCTGGCTATCAAGCATGTGCTCGCCAAAGCTGATCGCATTTCAACCCTGGTTTTTGATGAAATCGACCAGGGAATTGGAGGGAGGATTGGAGCGGTTGTTGGAGAGAAACTACGCAGGTTGACTGGGGGACATCAGGTCATCTGCATTACCCATCTGCCACAACTGGCAAGTTTTGGGCAACAACATTATCAGGTTTCAAAGCAAGTTGTGGATCAAAGAACCCTCATTCATGTCCATGTTATAAAAGGTGAGGAACGGCTGCGAGAACTTGCCCAGATGCTTGGCGGCGTGAGTGAGCATACGCTACAATCTGCAAAAGAACTCCTGCACGCTGTGGATTCAAAAGTTGAGCGCATGAATGTCACTGATCATGGATGATCTTGAATTCAGCGGAAATGCGCCAAGGCTTCCCTTATGATAAAAGCACCTTACTCTTGTTTTTCTTAAGGGGTGACGGGGTCGTGATTGGATATGACAAAAATCCCTCTTCTCATCCGTTCCCGGATGAACCGAAAGAATAAAAACCTTGGCTCGCTGCTGGGAAAAGCCGCCTTTGGTTTTGGTCTCATATTCAGCCTGGCATTGCTTTCTTTTCTTGTCGGTCTGGTGCTTCTTTACACACGCATCAGCCAGGATTTACCTTCCGTAGAAAAGCTTCCCGTTTTATTAAATCCTTATCACGGCCAACTTATGGAGCCCACGAGGATTTATGCTCGTGATGGTGAAGAGGTCCTTTGGTCTTTTGAAAACCCTGTCGTCCAGAAAAGAGACTATGCGGTCTTAGATCTCAGTGAGCAGGCTTTGAGATCGGATATCCCTCCTGAAATGATCAAAGCCACACTCGCGGCCACGGACCCGCTATTTTTCTCACGACCGACCCCCCGGATTTCAGGTTTGTGGAGTGAAGAGGAGACGATCCCGCGGCTTCTGGTCTCCGACCTCCTTCTTTGGCAGGAACCGTCCGGGAGATGGAGCGAAGTCAGGGAAGGCATCTTGGCCAGCCAGATCTCCACTCAGTACGGGAGGGAGAAGGTATTGGAGTGGTACTTAAACAGTGTTTATTATGGAAACTGGGCCTATGGCGTGGCATCTGCTTCGGAAGTCTATTTTGGAAAACCGGTTTACCTGCTCAACCTGGCGGAAGCGGTTGTGTTAGCCGCTGTTTCAGAAGCGCCGGCCTTGAACCCTTTTGACGCACCCCAGGCCGCCAAAGAAAGGCAGCTGGATCTCCTTGAAAAAATGGTCCGGGAAGATCTGATATCAGAAGAGGAGGGGGATCGAGCCCGGAAGTTTAAATTGGAATTCAACCCGGAAGGGAAGTCCTCTTCTCAATCTCCTGCGTTTGTGGAATATGTGCTTCGTCAGTTGGATGATGAAATTCCAAGGGACCGATTGAAGCGGGGTGGTTTTAAAATCGTATCCACCATTGATGGTGCATTACAAGCGCAGGTGCAATGTTCTCTGCAGGCGGGGTTAATGAAATATAAGGGTGGCGAGTCCGCTTTGAGCGAGGAATGTGAGGCTGCCCGTTTATTGCCGAATTATCCTGGTCCCATTCTCCAGGATAATGAACTGCTGCACGTGGACATTGTTCAACTGGATCCCAGAAATGGACAGATCCTGGCCATGGTTGGCAGACACCCTACTGGATCACACAATTTATTTACTGAGCACCCTCCCGGTACCTTGCTAACCCCCTTCATTTACTTGACTTCTTTTGCGCAGGGATACGAGCCGGCTGCATTGGTCTGGGATATACCTCCTGAGAACCAGGACTTGGAGGTGGAAGACCTTCATCCTGGATGTGAGAGGGATTGTGTTTTTCACGGACCGGTGAGTCTCCGTCTGGCTATGGCCAATGATTACTTGGTGCCGGCTTTGAAATTCTGGAAGAGCTTACGACCTGGCAATGTTGAAAACATCCTTTCTCAACTGGGTATTGAGATCCCAAACATTCCCTGTTCAGACTGTCAAATGTTCCCCGGGAGCCATGGTGTTGATGTCCTGGATATCGCCCAGAGTTTTGGGGTTTTTGGGAATCAGGGCGTATTGTGGGGGTGGCCCTCATCGGAAAGGGGGGAGAGTCTGGAACCCGTCATTGTCAGCCGGGTTGAAGACCTGTCTGGGGCAGTATGGCGAGCAAATCCCCGGCTTGTCAGCCGTGCGGTGATCAGCGATCAATTGGCGTACATGATCACAGATGTCTTGCGCGACAGTGAGGCCCGCAGGCCGAGTATGGGGAGGCAGAATGTGTTTGAAATTGATCGCCCCGCCGCTGTTAAGATGGGAAACACCACCCAGGAGGGCGAGATATGGACGGTAGGATACACACCTCAATTGGTGACTGCTATCTGGATGGGAGTAGAAAGAGAAGGTGAGGGGGTGTCTCGGGCGGGGCTTTCTAAAGTGGCTTCTGGTTATTGGCGGGCCCTGACTCAATCCGCGCTAAAAGGCCAACCTCTGTTGGATTGGGAGCTTCCGGATGAGATGATGACCCTGGAAGTTTGTTCACCCTCGGGCTTGTTACCCACAGACCACTGTCCGGATATTGTCCGCGAGATCTTTTTACAAGGAAATCAACCGACGCAGCGGGATAATCTCTATCAGGTGCTGGAAGTAAACCGTGAAACGAACCAGCTGGCTACTGTGTTTACACCCTCGGCATTGATAGAGGAGAGAATATATCTTAACGTTCCCCCTGAAGCAAGGAAATGGGCAGAGGAGCAGGGGATTTCCACACCCCCTCAACAGTACGATGTCAGCAGCCAGGAAAATCAGTCGCTGGAGGTTCAAATCTCCACCCCGGAAAATTTTTCCTTTGTCAAAGGAGAGGTGGATGTGAAGGGGGCGATTCCTGAAGAGGTCCTTTCTTACTATATCCAATTTGGACAGGGGCTGAATCCCAAGACATGGCAGCAGATTGCCCAGGGAAGCGCTGAACCCAGATTGGGGAATACCCTTGGGACATGGGATACAAGCCAGGTTGAGAATGGGTTGTATGCTTTACAACTTGTGGTGGTTCGAGAAGGCCAGCGAGTAGACAAAGCTTCCACTATTGTGTCCGTGGATAATACGCCGCCGATAGTGAGTTTTTCCGAAGAGTACGAGGGTCGTCAGTATGCCTACCAGCCCGGAAAAAAAATTCTCTTCCAGGTTCAAGCAGTGGATGAGGAGCATTTGGAGGAGGTGAAGTTTTACCTCGACCAAAGATTTGTAGCTTCCCGGAAACAGCCCCCGTTTGTCTTACTCTGGGATGTGGAAATAGGCACATTCACCTTGAAAGCCAAAGCCTTGGATAAAGCCGGGAACATAGATCAGCAAACGGTGACGTTTGAAGTCCTCCCTTGACACCCTGCATTATCTAACACAAATGATCGGATAAATGGATGGTCCCAACCTTCCATCTTTGGCGATGTCTCTCACGCTTCAGAGGGCTTTTAAGTTAGGCTTGTGATTGGAGAATTACGCCGAAAACCAGGCTTATCTGGCCGCGGTAGTATGTAAGGCGCACTTTTATATCTCGGTTTGTGAGAGGGCTGATGAAGCAGTGCCAGGCGAGCATGGCGTCTGAGAGGAAGAAGGAGGATCCTCCGAGGGATACGAAGAAGCTGCTCTGTAGGTTCCAGGTGGGTCGAATAATAGCAGCAAGACAGGAAGATAACATCCCTGTGAGGCTGAGCGCGTAAAGCAGGGTGGGCAGGATAAACGATCTCTGATCTCGTTTTCTCAAAGCTTTATAAAGAGTGGCGTAAAGTGCGCTGGTGAGGGAAATTGCCCCGAGGAGGAGAAAGATCAGCGGTGGTCGAAGGGGAGGGAGGGTTTTGTTGAGGGCGATGATATAAGAAAGTTGGGCCCCTAAAAAAGTGCTCAACCCCAGGAGGAAGAATCGTTCTTGGAAAAGGAGAAATATATCTCCTGCCACTGAAAGTGATAATGCTGTAATAAACCACCTGGTCAGATGAGTTTGGGAAGGAAGCAGGAAAAGGGTGATGATCAGGATTAGAATTGGTACCGGCTTGGTGATGTAGTTAATTTTCCTTTGCCCATAATAAACAGCGTACCCATTGATGATCGCAAACAAGCCTGAGAATCCCAGCACAAGATAAAGTTTCATTTTTTGAACCCCAAAAGGTTCAAGGTATTTTCATCGTTGCGCCAGTTTTTGCGTACTTTTACTCGCAATTTCAGGTAGACTTTCCTCCCACTCATCTCCTCAATTTCCTTTCTGGCGGTGATCCCGATCCTTTTTATCATGCTCCCATTCTTGCCGATAACGATGGCTTTTTGAGATTCGCGTTCTGCGAAAAGGGTGGCAGAAATATAAGCTCCATGATCATTCCGTTCTTTGAACTCATCAATGCGTACTGCAACGGCGTGGGGAACTTCATGTTTTAGATGGATCATGGCAGCTGCCCGGATCATGTCCGCCGCGATATCCCTTTCGAAGAGATCCGTAACTTGATCCTCAGGAAAAAGGGGAGGGCCCTCCGGGAGATATTTGAGAAGTGTGTCAGTAAGCTGGTCTAAATGATCTCCACGGGTCGCGGAAATGGGGATAAGTTCTGCATCGGGTATCAACCCTTGGTATGCATTTGCATGTTCCTCAACCTGTTGAGAGGTGAGCTTGTCAATTTTGTTCATAGCGATGACCATGGCAGGTGTAGGCTCAATTTCTTGCAGGATTTCCAAAATCAACCGGTCTTCATCCCGGGGAGGGATGTCGCTGCCATCGACGATCAGCAGCCCCATGTCAGCGTCTTTGAGGGCATTTTTAGCTCCTTCATTCATATATTCACCTAAGGTGTGATGGGGGTGGTGTAGACCGGCTGTGTCTATAAAAATCAATTGGGCCCGATCTAAGGTAAGGATGCCAAATTGTTGGAAGCGGGTTGTTTGGGGCTTTGGGGACACCGCAGCTATTTTTTGTTGGAGAAGGGAGTTCAGCAAGGTTGACTTTCCGACGTTCGGTCGCCCCATGACAGCGATAAATCCTGATTTGTAGTTTTCCATGAATAAATTTTTCCTCATTTGATATTCAGGCCTTTTATGTAGTATACTTTATTTAAGTATGGGAACCGGAGAAGAAATCGTGTCCGTGCTTATTAATAAGGGGGAAAGAAGATGTACCGACGTATCTTGACCAAATGCAAGGAACTTATTATAATTTCTTGTCTGGGTCGAGATATTTAAATCCAAGACGTTTAGGCTTAATTGAGATAGATTTGAGTTTGTAAGCAGGCAGGAAACTGCCTTCATGTAAAGCTGGAACCCGCAGTGACCTTTTTCAAAAGTAAAAAGGTAAACACAAACTATTAGAGAACATTAGGAGTAATTTCTATGGCTCAGGTTGATAAGGCCAAAAATTACGCGCGCACCCATTATAGCTATCCCCTTCCCCCGCTGATTCAGGTCCAGCTGGAGTCTTTCAAGCGCTTGAAGACAGAGGGTGTAGCGAATCTTCTTCATGAAATTTCACCTATTGAATCGTATAACGAAAAGATGAGGCTGTATTTCCCCTCCCATACACCGGAGGCTGAACAGTGGGGATTGACATACCGTTTTGAAGAGCCGGAGCATTCCGTGCAGGAATGTGTGGAGCGAGACCTGACCTACTCTTCTCCTTTGTATGTTTCAGTCCTGCTCGCTGGTTCTAAGGTACCTGAACCTATCAAACAAGAAATATTCATGGGTGAATTCCCGGAGATGACCCCCAAGGGAACCTTCATTATTAATGGCACGGAAAGGGTGATCGTCTCCCAGTTGATCCGCTCTCCGGGCGTTTATTTTGAGGCGGAAGTGGATCGCTCCACGGGACGCCGTCTGGCGACTGCCAAACTGATCCCCGACCGCGGCGCTTGGATGGAATTCGAGACCCGAAAAACGGGTTATCTGACCATTCGATTTAACCGCCAACGTACAATTCCGGTGACCATCTTCCTCCGCGCTTTGGCAGCCGTTGACGATGGAATTGAAGATTCGCCAATTAAAGAGGGCACAGACGAAGAATTGATGTCCCTTTTTGAAGACGTGGATACAGATCCCGACCGCATGTTCATCCCTGCCTGTTTTGGACAGGAACCGGACTGGGAAGTCCCAGAGGGAATGACGATCGCTGAAGTGGCGTTGATTGATTTTTTCAAGAGGATGCGTCCGGGGGATCCAGCCACAGTTGAGAACGCCAAGGAATTTTTAGAGGATCAACTTTTTAACGACCGCAGGTATAACCTGGAACGTGTCGGTCGATACAAGCTGAACCAGAAGTATGAGCTCAATGAGAAAGTTCCCATCAGCCATCAAACGATCACGAAATGGGATATTTACCACCTTGTCCGGCGCATGATCCAGATCAACAACCGCATGGAAGACCCGGATGATATTGACCATCTGGGCAACCGGCGGATTAAGACGGTGGATGAACTCATCGAAAACAAACTTCGCGTTGGTTTGCGGAGGATGGAGCGCGTAATCCGGGAGCGGATGTCAATCCGCGGCAAGAAAAAAATGTCACCGGTTTCCCTGGTCAACATCCGTCCTGTGGTGGCATCCCTGCGGGAATTTTTTGGTTCCAGTCAGCTGTCCCAGTTCATGGATCAGACCAACCCGCTTTCCGAGCTCCGTCATAAGCGGACCTTATCAGCCTTGGGACCGGGAGGGTTGCACCGTCAGAGGGCGGGGTTTGATGTCCGGGACGTGCACCAATCCCACTACGGACGCATTTGTCCCATTGAGACCCCCGAGGGTCCGAATATCGGTTTGATTGGGAGGTTTGCATCTTATGCCCGGGTCAATGATTATGGATTTATCGAAACCCCCTACCGCAAGGTGAAACAAGATGTCTCGCCCGAGGATCCGGAGGTTGTGGGCGCTATGCTGCAGGAAGATGTGGTTCATCCTGAAAAAGATAAAATCATTGCGAAGGAAGGGGAACGGATCACAGAGGACATGGTTAAAGCCATGAAAAAGGCGAAAGTGGAAGAAATCGCGGTGGAACCCTTTGTCTCCGAGG
This sequence comes from Anaerolineales bacterium, assembly GCA_046483045.1. Classification (GTDB taxonomy): domain Bacteria; phylum Chloroflexota; class Anaerolineae; order Anaerolineales; family UBA11858; genus B10-G9. The sequence continues at coordinate 68,902 of JAWODY010000044.1, forward strand.
AAGTGGAGTACTTGGCAGCGGATGCAGAAGACCGTTATTACATCGCCCAGGCGAACTCACCCATCAACGACCATTACGAGTTTGTCCAGGATAGGATCTCTGCCCGGCACCATTCGGATTTCCTTTTTGTCGACCCGCATGATGTGAGTTATATCGATGTGGCCCCCAATCAGATCGTGGGTATCAGCGCTGCATTGATTCCTTTCTTGTCCCATGACGATGCAAACCGGGCCTTGATGGGATCTAACATGCAAGCCCAGGGTGTGCCCCTCCTAAAGCCTGACATCCCCAGTGTGTCAACGGGGATTGAGAAACCCGCTGCTCTGGATTCCGGGCAGGTTTTGCTGGCTGAAGAGGACGGAGAAGTCGAGTCTGTGGTTGGGAATCAAATAGTCATTCGCAGTAAGGACAATGAAATCCACGAGCATAAATTGTGGAAATATCAGCGTTCTAATCAGAGCACTTGCATTGATCAGCGTCCCATCGTCAGTAAAGGGCAGGTTGTCAAGAAAGGGGACGTCATTGCGGATTCTTCCTCTACGGTGAATGGAAACCTGGCATTGGGTCAAAATGTGACTGTGGCTTTCCTGTCCTGGGAGGGAGCGAACTTTGAGGACTCAGTGGTGATTTCCGATCACCTGACGAAGAGTGACAGGTACAGCTCGATCCACATAGAGGAACATGAGGTTGAGTCCCGGGATACCCGATTAGGACCTGAGGAGATCACGAGAGATATCCCCAATGTGGGTGAGGAGGCATTGAAGGATTTAGATGAAACGGGCGTCATCCGGGTTGGGGCGGAAGTAGAACCGAACGATATCCTCGTCGGAAAGATTTCTCCCAAGGGGGAAAAAGAACTCTCACCGGAAGAACGATTGTTGAGAGCGATATTCGGGGAAAAATCCCGCGATGTGAAGGATACATCTCTGCGCATGCCTCACGGAGAGCGTGGAAAAGTGATTGACGTCAAGGTGTTCACGCGGGAGGACCATACTGATTTGTCTGCGGGTGTGGAAAAGATGGTCCGCGTTTTTGTGGCCCAGAAAAGGCGCATGACCGCAGGTGATAAGGTTGCTGGTCGGCATGGAAACAAAGGTGTGATTTCCATCGTTGTCCCTGAAGAGGATATGCCTTTCCTTGAGGATGGGACTCCTGTGGACATGCTGCTCAGTCCCACAGGCGTTCCTGGGCGGATGAACATCGGGCAGATATTAGAAGCCCACCTCGGGTGGGCGGCAGAACGACTTGGGTTCCGGGCCATCACGCCAGTCTTTGACGGCGCGGAGGAGAGCGAAATTGAGGCGGAGCTGGCACGAGCCTGGATGATCGATGAGGCTTGGAAGGAAGCCGGAGAAAGGGCTTGGGAGTGGTTGAGCGGCTTTGATTATGAACCGGCGGACATTCACGATGATGATGAGGCCCGGCGCTTGTACTTAGAGCACTGGCTTGGCGACGAAGGATATGATGTCTATCGCATCGTTACGGATCACACCTATGCACGTCGTTCGGTGCTGCGGGAATGGCTCCGCGAAAAAGGCTATGACCCAGAGGAAATTGTTTTCTTTGAAGATCGGGAGATCCCCGTTTCCGAGCGGGAAGCGCAAGATGAGCGTGCTGTCGCGGCTTGTTTGAAGATGTGGATCAAAACGCTCAAGGAAGAGACAGAAGGCGATCTGGAAAAGTTGGGTTATGAAGAACTCCTGGACCGCGCCAATCAAGTGGTTGATGAAACCGGGAGGCCCCTACCGATCTTTGGTAAGCAGATCTTGAGAGATGGTCAGACCGGTGAACCTTACGACCATCCGGTGACGATCGGCGTCATGAATATGCTCAAACTTCACCACCTGGTGGAGGACAAGGTCCATGCCCGTTCTACGGGCCCTTACAGTCTGGTCTCCCAGCAGCCGCTGGGCGGAAAAGCTCAGTTCGGTGGGCAGCGTTTTGGTGAGATGGAGGTCTGGGCTCTGGAAGCGTACGGCGCAGCCTATACCCTGCAGGAAATGCTGACGGTGAAGTCCGATGACGTGGTGGGGCGAGTACAGGCCTATGAGGCGATCGTCAAAGGCGAGCCTATTGAGGATATTGGGATCCCGGCCTCGTTCCGCGTGCTGGTCAAAGAGATGCAGAGCCTGGGTCTAGCTATCGAAGCTGTCACAGACGACGGCGAGGTGATCAGCTTTGGCAAGGAAGATAGTCGAACTCAAATCCCGCGCATGAGTACAGGTTTGTTGGGTTTGGGCAGACGGTGAATAAGACTCTAATTGGAGAATTGAGCTTGAAATTGTATCTATGTGGCTTGACTATCACATACTCGCATGATAAAATCCTAAATCGTCGCCCAAAGAGAATTGGGCATGGGTTCGATACGCTGTTTATACGGTGATAGCAAATCAAGGCCATCATTAGAAAAGATGGCCTTGTATATTGAAAATTGGTTAGAAGAGTGTTGGGAGGCAGATGTGCCCACGATTAATCAGCTGGTAAGAAAGGGTCGAGAAGAAAAGAAAGAGAAGAGCAAGGCACCTGCCCTGCGGTATACGTTTAACTCTATGAAGCAAAAACGGATTAAGCAGGAAAGAGGTGCTCCTCAAAAACGCGGGGTGTGTACTGTGGTCCGCACCATGACCCCAAAGAAGCCGAACTCCGCCCTGAGGAAAATCGCCCGTGTGCGCTTGACGAACGGCATTGAGGTCACGGCGTATATCCCGGGAGAAGGGCATGGCCTGCAGGAGCACTCTGTGGTTTTAGTGCGCGGTGGGCGTGTGAAAGACCTTCCCGGTGTGCGTTATCACATCGTGCGCGGTAAGTTGGACGCCAGCGGGGTGGATGACCGAAAGCAAGGTCGTTCCAAATACGGTACGAAACAGCCGTAACTCTCCCCAGTGCGAGGTACATGTTTCAGAGACCTTTTTAAGACAGAGTCAGATGGAGAAATTGGATGCGAAGAAGAAGAGCAGATAGGCGAGAAATAAGCCCTGATATTCGTTACAACAATGTCAAGGTGCAAACGTTTATTAACCATGTGCTGAAACGGGGCAAGAAAAACCTCGCTACAACATTGGTCTATGATTCTTTTGACATCATTGAAGAGAAGACTGGCCAGGATCCGTTAGAAGTCTTTGAACAGGCTATTGAAAATTCCTCTCCCCGGATGGAGGTTCGTCCCCGTCGGATCGGAGGAGCGACATATCAGATCCCGATGGAAGTCCCATCCCACCGCCAGTTTGCGTTGGCTACACGATGGATCTTGGAATCCGTTCGTTCCCGGACAGGTCAGCAGTTCCCAGAACGTCTGGCTGATGAGTTGTTGAGCGCTTCTAAAAATGAAGGGAGCGCGGTGCGGAAGAAGGAAGAATCCCATCGGATGGCGAAAGCCAATCGGGCTTTCTCACATTTCCGATATTAATTTTTATGTTTTAGTTTGAGCTTAGGTGAACATGACCCGGAAATATCCATTGGAGCGGTTTCGAAATATAGGGATCATTGCCCACATTGATGCGGGCAAGACCACAACCACTGAGCGTATCTTGTATTACACAGGAAAAACGCACAGATTGGGGTCTGTTGATGATGGCACAACCGTGACCGACTGGATGGAGCAGGAGAGGGAGCGGGGGATCACGATCGTCTCTGCAGCGGTTTCTGCCGTATGGCAGAAACATTTGGTTAATATTATTGACACGCCGGGGCACATTGATTTCACTGCCGAGGTGCAGCGTTCGCTTCGGGTCCTGGACGGAGGCGTAGTCGTTTTTGATGCCGTACAGGGTGTGGAACCTCAAAGTGAAACAGTCTGGCGCCAGGCGGACCTTTATGAGGTCCCCAGGATCTGTTTCATTAATAAGATGGATCGGGTGGGAGCATCTTATGACCGGTCAGTAGAAATGATCCAAAAACGCCTGGGCGCGAATCCGGTCCCCGTTCAGATTCCCATTGGGGTGGAAGAAGAGTTTTCCGGGGTAGTGGATTTGATCTCCGGAAAAGCATTTGTCTGGGAAAATGAAGAAGGCAGTGCTGCCGTTGAAAAGGAAATTCCTTCCCATCTGCTGGATGAGTTTAAAGAAAAGCGCGGTTCACTTATTGAAAAAGTCGCGGAAACGAATGAGGAACTTACGCTGAAGTACTTAGAAGAGAAAGAAATCACGGAGATGGAGATAAAAAAAGCCCTGCGGCAAGCAGTGATCAACAACGATTTGACCCCTGTTTATTGCGGGAGCGCTTTGCAGAGTATGGGCATCCAACCGCTTTTAGATGCCGTTGTGGATTTTTTACCTTCTCCTCTTGATATTCCTCCGGTTCAGGGATTGGACCCGGAAACGGAGGAGGAGATCACGCGGGAAGCTTCCGATGACGAACCCATGAGCGCGTTGGTGTTTAAAATCGTCACCGACCCCTATGTAGGCAGATTGGCATATATCCGAATTTACTCAGGGACTATTACCCAACGATCGAGTGTCTATAACCCCGGAAAAGATGAGAAGGAGCGCGTGGGTCGATTAATACGCATGTTCTCCGATCGCCGGGAGGATATTGAAGAAGCACATGCAGGTGATATCGCCGCGGTTCTGGGTTTGAAGAATTCCTTTACGGGAGATACTTTGTGTGACCAAGAAGCGCCTATTCTGCTCGAGAACATTACCTTCCCGGACCCGGTCATTTCCGTGGCTATTGAACCCAAAACCACTGCGGATCAAGATAAATTATCCACCGCTCTGCAAAAGCTGTCTGAAGAGGATCCCACCTTCAAGGTGCGCACGGATCCTGATACAGGGCAGACCTTGATATCGGGGATGGGTGAACTTCACCTGGAAGTGCTCATTGACCGCATGCTGCGCGAATTTAAAGTGAAGGCCCGGGTGGGGAAACCGCGGGTGGCTTATAAAGAATCGATCACCCGACCGGTTCCCGAGGTTGAATACCGCCACGTTAAACAATCGGGTGGTCATGGGCAGTTCGCGCATGTCGTCATGGAATTGCAGCCCGGCGAGGATGGCAGCGGGATTGAGTTTGAGAGCGATATATACGGAGGAGCGATTCCCCGTGAATTCATTTCCGCTGTGGAAAAAGGTGTCCGAAACGCAGCGGAGTCCGGCGTGCTGGCGGGTTACCCGGTCACGGATGTGAAAGTCAGATTATTTGACGGCTCACATCACGAGGTAGATTCCAGCGATTTGGCATTCAAGTTGGCAGGTTCAATGGCTTTCCGGAAGGGAATCCAGCGCGGCCGGCCCGTTTTACAGGAACCGGTCATGTTCGTGGAAGTGGTCATCCCGGAAGACTTCCTGGGCGAGATCATCAACCAGATGAACTCTCGGCGGGGAGATGTCTTGGGAATGGAAGTTCGTCCCGGAGGAACCCAGGCAGTGCGTGCTATGGTACCTTTGGCGGAAATGTTCGGTTATGCCACAGAACTCCGATCTGCCACACAGGGCAGGGGAGCTTTCACAATGGAATTTGACCACTACGAAAAAGTTTCCGAGAAATTATCAGAAGAGATCGTCGCAGGCGTTTGATACAATATATGGACCAGGAATTTTAATCATCAGTTATTATCGGAGGAGATTAGAACACAGGGTTAATTCAGGAGAGCACTTATGGCGAAAGAGAAATTTGAACGAACGAAACCGCACTTGAACGTAGGGACGATCGGGCACATCGATCATGGGAAGACGACGTTGACGGCAGCGATCACGAAAGTGTCGAGCATGCTGGGCTACGGCGACTTCATGGAATTCGACCAGATCGACAAAGCGCCGGAAGAGCGAGAGCGTGGGATCACGATCAGCATATCCCACGTGGAGTATGAGACGGAGAACCGGCACTACGCGCACGTGGACATGCCGGGGCACCGTGACTACATCAAGAACATGATCACGGGCGCGGCGCAGGTAGACGGGGCGGTGCTGGTGGTGGCGGCGAGTGATGGGCCGATGCCGCAGACGCGGGAGCACTTGCTGCTGGCGCGGCAGGTGGAGGTACCGAGTGTGGTGGTGTACCTGAACAAGGTGGACCAGATGGGGGATCCGGAGCTGCTGGAGCTGGTGGAATTGGAGCTGAGGGAGCTGTTGAACGAGTACGGGTTCCCGGGTGACGAGACGCCGATCGTGAAGGGGAGCGCGCTGGAAGCGTTGAACAGCGAGAGCGAAGATCCGGACGCGGAAGAGTATGAGAGCATCCGGGAGCTGCTGCGGGTGATGGACGAGTACATCCCGGAGCCGGAGCGAGAGACGGACCGGCCGTTCATGATGCCGATCGAAGACGTGTTCACGATCAAAGGGCGGGGGACAGTGGTCACGGGGCGCATTGAGCGCGGCGTGATTCACACCAACGACCCGGTGGAGATCGTGGGTTTGCAGGACGATATCATGGACACGGTGGTGACGGGCGTGGAGATGTTCCACAAGATCCTGGACGAAGGGCAGGCGGGGGACAATGTGGGCCTGCTGCTGCGGGGGATGGACAGGGACGAGGTGGAGCGGGGAATGGCGGTTGCCAAACCCGGGAGCATCACGCCGCACACACATTTCATGGCCGAGGTATACGTCTTGAAGCAGGAGGAGGGGGGAAGGCACAAGCCGTTCTTCTCAGGATACCGGCCGCAGTTTTACATCAAGACGATCGACGTTACAGGTTCGATCCAGCTGCCGGAAGGGGTGGAGATGGTCATGCCTGGAGACAACGTGAACATGGAAGTTGAGCTGATCGTGCCGGTGGCGCTGGAAGAAGGCGGCAAATTCGCGATCCGAGAAGGTGGTCTCACCGTTGGCGCGGGCGTGGTCACAGAAATCATTGAGTA
>JAWODY010000048.1:0-50596 GCA_046483045.1 Anaerolineales bacterium
TCCCTTTCCTGGGATCTTTTTTGACCACCGACCCAGCTTCCCGGCTCTTTTCAGCACCCGGTAGACGCTGCTGGGGCTCACAGCGGCCACATTTTCATCCAGCATCATAAAACTCAACCGCCGGTATCCTTCTTCTGGATAATCCTCGTAATACTCAAGGATCGCCTCTTTTTCGCTTTCCATAAGCCAAAACCAACGAGGAATGGGCGCATTATGTTGATTTTTGTTTCCGTAGCGCTTCACCCAATCGTGAAACTTGCTGGGGGATAGGCCAAGTTTGGTCACGATTTGTCCCTGAGTTATCATGTCCTTCGAGGTCCACTTCTGCACAAAGTCCACCACGCGATCACGCTCTTCCTGGGAAGACCATCGCCCGCTCAGATCTCCCCAAGACTTTTTTTTAGCTCGATGTGATCTTCCATCAGCTCACCCAGAACTTCGTTCTTTGTGGCCAGTTTTTCTTCTAGTTTGGATACTTTTCTTTTCAAAGCTGCAGTCTCGCGATCCTTCCCACTTTCAAAAACCAACGCTCCTTTTTCGAAAAACTGACGCTGCCACCGGTAGAATACGGTCGGCTGGAGTTGGTTCCGATCGCAGATCTCGGATACCGGTGTGCCCTCAATAAGGTGCTCTCTCAACAATCTTATTTTTGCTTCTGGGGTGTAGTTTTTACGTTTCTTTGTCATGGTTTTGGCCTCCATTTCTGTATACTAACACAGGGGGGCCATTTTTCCATTTCCGTTTGAAGCAAAACACTGGTGGTCGAAAGCCCAAAGAACTATTCGGTCTAACGTAACTGTTTTACTCACTCCACATCTCAATTAAAGTTTTCCTTGGCTGGTTAGCTTCCATCCTTGCTATGATTCGCTTTATATGTTTCTGGTAGCGGCATCCCATAAAGGTGCGCTAGATCAAATTAAAACAGGGGTTGCTTGGCTTTTTGGGATTGTACCCTTTGGCTGTCCCCTCCTGTTGACCTTCCACATTGACCACACTGCTGTCAATATCAATAGTGATGAATTTGAGCTTGCTCCTCCTCAGGAGCTTTTGGAATACCTTGAAATTGATCTCTCTCAGCATCTGGGTCGTCTTGTGGCTGAAGTGTCCCAGGAAACGCGATACCGTTTCTGGTTCTTTAACCGAAATGTCAAACTCGTTGATCACCGGATCGCTTTGCAGCAGTTTTAGCCGCTCCAGTTTGTCGACGCCAATCAAATTGCCGCAGAGCATGGTCTTGATGTGATTCATCTTGATCCTGTTGGTCGATTGGTTCTCAAAGACCCGAACGTGATCGATTAGGTCAAAGATCCCATTATTTCTGGTATTTTCAAGCAGCAGAAATAATCCTGCATTCGAGGTGAGGTTCCTGGCTGAGAATTCAATTTTGTTGATCAAATCAACATCCCTTGGGCATAATGATCTCTAACACAGCATTTTAACATGTGATAATTCGACTGTCTTCCTTTCACCCATTGGGTGAAAAATAGGAGTTGAATACAGATGAGTATTTTTCTTTCCAGCAGGACAAAAATGCTATTTCCTCTCCAAAAATGATCGGAGATCGGCTAAAAACCACTCATTTTGCCCTGAAACGATCATTATTCCCTCGAAGGCATTTAATTTCCTGTCCGATTGATGTAGAATCCGGGTTACTAATCTAAATTTAACTTGCTCGTAACCCTTTTCATTTTTCAACCCTCCAGCTAAGTTAAAAATATGATAAAATATCCTTCAGCTGAGGATAAAAGTCATATAAATCGCTGGAGATTTCATAAGCTTATGCTAAAAAAACGATACATAAAAACCCGCGACGTGTATAAAGTGACCTTCCGCTTAGGAAAAAATGAACAACCCGATTACGAAGTGGAAACTGCTCACCTGGTTGGAGACTTCAACGATTGGAGCAGAACAGACACACCTATGAAAAAGCTAAAAAATGGCGATTTCAAGGTTAGCCTGGATTTAGAACCGGGAAAAAAATATGAATTCCGCTACCTTCTCAATGGTAAAAAATGGTACAACGAATGGGAAGCGGATGAATATATCCCAGGAGAGTTTGGCAAGGATAACTGTGTCGCAGAGATCCCAGAAGCCCCTACCTCCTGATCTCATATCTTGATCTTCCCCTCCTCTCCAAAACACCAGTTTGTGTAAATCATCATCCTGGTGTTTTAATTTAATGGCTGGTGGAGTATTAATACATTCTGGGTCGAAGATCAAGATGTGACGTTATCCCTATACTTCTTCCTTTAAACAATTATTATTAAAATATCGCACAAACAAAATTCACATGAAGAAGTTTTTCCCCAAAAAGCGCGATTAATTCCACCTTTTAGGGGGATCCAGGTATGAAAGGGACGATTTGGCAAGAACACGAACCTGTGATAGACTTACCCCTGTGAAAATGCTAAGCTACAAGGAGGTATTTTGCGACGAAGGTCTTTCTCCGCGATAAGATGGATTGCGGTATTTTTGCTCATAGCTGCTGTTGTCCTGACAACGTTTCAAACAGTGCGATTCAGTCGACTGAGGACCCAATATCCCTCAGGAATGGAGGTCGCAAATGTGCCTGTGGCTGGACTCACCCGCAAGGAAGCAGCCCAACAGCTCTTGGAGGCGTATTCCCAGCCTGTAGAACTGCGGTATGATGAGGCGATCATCCACCTAGAACCTTCCACTGTGGGGTTTGAGTTAGACCTGGAAAGCATGTTAGCTGCTGCTGATTTAGAACGGACTAATCAACCCTTCTGGTTAGGCTTTTGGGATTACCTCTGGGGCCGGGAAAGGAGTAAGAGTGCCATCCCTTTACGAGCCGATTACTCCGAAGAAAGGTTAAGAACATACTTGAAAGATGAGATCTCAGCCCGCTATGATAAACCTCCCACAGCAGCGAAACCACAAACGGGGACAGTCAAGTTCATTTCCGGTCAGGAAGGTACAGAACTGGACATAGATCAGGCGGTTACCGCGATCGAAAACGCTTTGTTTTCCGTGAATAACCGCAGGGTCAACCTCCCCAAAAGCCGCACCAACCCACCGCGTCCCTCTCTGAAAAATTTGGAGACACTCCTGAAACAAACCATTGATATCGATGGATTTGACGGTATTGTCGGATTATATATGTTCCACCTGGACGCTACGGAAGAGATCCATTTCGCCTATCAGAACGGACAAGAAATACCCACCAATCCGGATGTGGCGTTCACCGCCGGCAGCATTGCAAAAATACCGATCATGGTCTCCATATTCAGACGGATTGAGATTGACGAAGACACGGAAGTCTTGAATCTCTTACAAAAAATGATCATCCAGTCCGGCAACGCGGATGCGGATTGGGTTATGGAGCGGGTCATTGATTCCAATTTAGCCCCCTTAGAGATCACAGAAGACATGCGCAAATTAGGTTTGGAAAACACCTTTTTAGCCGGGGAATTTGGCCTGGGGTCTCCCCTATTACAACGGTTCCAGACACCGGCCAATCAAAGGGACGATGTCAACACAGACCCAGACCCCTATAATCAGACAACGCCTTCCGATATGGGTATGCTCCTGGAAGATATTTATCAGTGTTCCGAAACGGGGGGTGGGGCACTCAAAGCAATTTTCCCAGATCAATTTACGCAGGAAGAATGTCAGACGATGATTAATTACCTCTCCCAGAACAAGATCGCCCACTTAATTGCCGGCGGCGTCCCTGACACAACGGAGATCGCCCATAAACACAGTTGGACGACATTCAACGGGATCATGTACACACTGGGGGATGCAGGGATCGTATACTCACCTGCTGGGGAATACATACTGGTCATCTTTCTGGATCATCCTGTGCAGATTATTTGGGAGAACGCCTCCCTCCTGGTGGGGAAATTATCCGAAGCGATCTATAATTTTTATAATCTCCCCGCACAATAAAATCTGCAAGACTTTCTAACCTACCTGTCAAAAGCTGTGATGATTTAAGGCAGGACACGCAGTTAAATAAAAACGCCCACTTCAACTCACTAAGTGGGCGGCTTCACGAATACCGGCTTCCCTCAGACGTCCCGATCCACTACAAATTGGGCCAACTTCTTCAGGGTTTCCTTTTCTTTCCCCTCGGGGAAGACTTGCAGGGCTTCTACTGCCCGGTCTGCGGACACGCGAGCGTCATCCAGGGCTCGTTCTATGGTCCCGCTGGATCTTATATTCTCGACAACCTGAACTACAAGCTGATTATCCCTTTTCCCATCCAGGAGATCTCTTAGATCCTCGTCACCCGGGTTCTGTTCCATGTAATACAAGGTGGGCAGCGTGAGCACCCCATGATACAGGTCTCGTCCTACCGGTTTTCCCAATCGCTCCTCATTCCCCACAAAGTCCAGGACATCATCCACAATCTGAAATGCTTTCCCCAGCTCATTTCCATACTTTTTCGCCGCTTCCACCTGGCTATCATCCGCAGAGCTGATCAAAGCAGCCGCGTGAGCCGCCAGTACAAAAAGTGATCCTGTTTTTTCATAGATCCTGCGGAAATACTCTTCCCGATTGGTCACCTTTTGTTCGCTGAACAGCTGCCTGACTTCACCATTGACGATGATCGACAACGTTTTCGCAAACAATGACATGATCTCTGTGGATCGAATCTCGGAAGCGATTTCCGCTGCCTGGGCGAAAATGAAATCTCCGGTGAGGACCGTGGCTTCAGGCGACCAATTTGAATTCAGCGTGGGGATCCCCCGCCTGAGCAATGAGCCATCGATTAAATCGTCATGAACGAGGGTTGCGGTGTGTAATAACTCAATCGAAGCTCCCAATGAGACCAATGGACCCTCATCTGCCCCCAGCTGCGTTCCAGTGAGAATCACAACTGCGGGTCGGATCCTCTTCCCCCCCGATGTCAACAAATGTTCCAGGGCCGCTCCCAAATCCGGGTTGTACCCCTCAGAACGGGAAAGCATCCTCTGGTCAATCTTCGCTATTTGATGATCAATAAAATCTAAAAATGCTACCTTTTCCAAATCTTTATCTCCATTGAAACAGGCAATCCGCGTTCTCTGTTGAAACCTCGCCAACTTCTCGTGCAGAACATGCTCTTAATTGAGCGATTTTCTCAGCAATATATTTAACATAAGCCGGTTCATTCCTCTTCCCACGGTGAGGATGAGGGGTTAGAAAGGGACCATCCGTTTCGATCAATATGGACGTCGACGGAGAGAAAGCCGCTACGTCCTGCATGGTTTTCGCCTTCTCAAATGTTACAGGTCCGGTGATGCCCACGAGATAACCAAGAGCAATCACCTGCCGGGCTTCTTCAACGTTTCCAGAAAAAGAGTGCACCACACCGCGCCCTCCCTTCGCGGGGGTTTCCTCCTCCGTATCTTGAGGCCACTTTTTAAGTTCCTCCAATAAATCTATTATACAAGATCGCTCCCCCTCAGCAGCATTTCTGACATGCAACACCACGGGCAGATTGCACTCCCTCGCTAAAGCACACTGCCGGGAAAAGACTTTGTTTTGGACCTCACGCGGAGCCCGGTCATGAAAATAATCCAAACCGATCTCCCCGATAGCTTTGACCTTTGGGTGCCGGGCCAGCTCGTTCAGCGCGTTCACAGTCTCCGCCGACCAAGTTTCAGCCCGGTTGGGATGAACGCCCACCGCAGCGAACAAGCGGGGATCCCTCTCCGCCAGTTCCACTACCTCTTTGCTGGACCTCAAGTCCAGCGCCGGGATGAGTACGCGCTCCAAGCCCACTTCCCAGGCACGATTTAAGACCTGGTCCAAATCTTCCTCGTAAGCCTCAAAATTTAAGTGACAGTGGGTATCAACCAGTTTCACAATGCGTCCACATCCAATCCAGCAATCCGCAACCCGTCTTTCAAAATCTCATCCACCCGGTCTTGATGGGTAGTCTCACAGTACACACGGATGATCGGTTCGGTCCCAGAAAAACGTATCAATAACCACCCCCCATCTTCAAGGGTAAATTTGTAACCGTCAATGGTGATCAAGTCTGTGACTTTCAACCCCCCAATCATATCAGGATCAGCGGACTCTATGCGCCTCTTTTTCTGTTCCCGATCCCCTTCAAACGGGGTGTCGATCCGATCGTAATAATGCGCCCCAACGGACTCAAAAAGGACTTCAATTAATTCGGAAGGTTTCTTGTCTAATTTGACCATCATATCCAGGATATATAATCCCGCCAGGATACCATCTCGCTCCGGGACATGGCCGCGGAAGGCATATCCACCTGATTCTTCCCCACCCACCAGCGCGTCCGTTTCCAGCATTTTGGGAGCGACATATTTGAACCCAACTCCTGTGTTGTAAACCGGGACATCGTATATTTTTCCTAACTTCTCGAGCATGGTGGTGGTGGAGATCGTTTTCACAATTGGCCCTCGTTCCCCTCGCACCTCCAAGAGGTAATATGCCAATAAACCGTAAACGCGAAGCTGATCAATAAAGTTACCCTTCTCATCTCCTATCCCCACCCGGTCTCCATCCCCATCATTGATCAATAATACATCCGCCCCCTTCTCCACGGTGGCATTTAACCCTGCGTTGATATTAGGGGGAATGGGTTCCGGTCGCGTCATATCAGGAAAAAGCGGATTTCTGGTTTCGTGAATCTCCATCACCCGCGTGGATCCTCCCGCCAATAAGCGTGGAAACCACCCTGCGCTGGTACCCCACATGGGATCCACCAGGATCTTCAAACCAGCCTCCCGAATGGGGTCTAGATCAATCAATTCTTCAATATGAGAGATATATTCAGGGTCAGGGTCAAACATGATGATCAAGCCCTGGTCCACAGCTTCCGAATACGCGGTGCGCTTGACCTCCTCCTCAGAAGGAGGAATATTTTCCTCAATCTCCCGTAAACCTTCAGGTGCGACAGCCCCGCCATTTTCATCCCGCACTTTGAAACCATTATCCGTGAAGGGATTATGAGAAGCGGTGACGTTGACCGCAGCTGCCGCCTCTTTAGCCACAACGGAATATGAGATAACGGGAGTAGGTGTTGGACCGTCCGTTAAGTATACATGGAAACCATTTCCAGCCAAGACCTCAGCAACTGCAGCAGCGAAATTCTCACCCTGATAGCGTCGATCATGCCCCACAACGACCCATTCACCCTCCAAACCCTGACTCTTTAAGTAAGATGCAAAACCTTGAGAACAACGTCTGACATTTGCAAAGGTATAATCCTCCGCCACATGACCACGCCACCCATCGGTTCCGAACTTGATATCCAACACCATGAATCCTCCCTTACCATTTATTTTATCAACGAATGTATTATAACAAAGAGGTCTCAAAAAGGGGTCAAAACCACGTTTTTCTACGCAGAGCGGAAGCCAGGACTCCGCTCCTCAGCCTTCCTTTAGCGGATCGTTAAAAAGAAACCATCCCTTCTCCTGCATGCTATAATCGCTGTGGAAGGAGAAAACATGTCTGATGTGTACTTAGATCACGCTGCCACCACCCCAGTAGATAAAAAGGTTCTGAAGGCCATGCAGCCCTATTTTTGGGACGTATTTGGGAACCCCTCCTCTGTTCACACGTTCGGCCAACGGGCAGATGCAGCCCTGCAGGAAGCCCGCAGATCGATGGCTGAATACCTTGGCTGTCAACCTAAGGAAATCATCTTCACTTCCTGTGGATCAGAAAGTGACAACCTGGCCCTCCGGGGGGCAGCTCTTGCCGCCAGAGAACAGGGAAAGGGGACCCACATCCTGATTTCTGAGGTTGAACATCATGCAGTGACCAACACCGCCCAACAATTGGAGCGCTTGTTCGGCTTTGATCTTGAATACATTCCCGTGGATAAATACGGCAGGGTGGATCCCGAATCCGTGGCAGAGCGAATTCGCCCTGATACAGACCTCGTATCCATCATACACGCCAACAATGAAATTGGCACCCTGAACCCCATTTCTGAAATCAGCACATTGTGCAGGGAGAGGGATGTACTTATCCACACAGATGCTGTGCAAGGGGCTGCTCACTTCCCTTTGAAAATGGATGATTTGAAAGTGGATATGTTATCCATCGGGGCGCATAAATTTTATGGGCCCAAAGGGGTGGGCGCGTTATATGTCCGCGAAGGCACGCCCCTGATCCCGGTTCAAACCGGAGGCTCCCAAGAATTTGGGAAACGAGCGGCGACAGAAAACGTTCCCCTCATTGTAGGCATGGCAGAAGCACTCCAGCTGGTATATGAGGAGGCCGACCAGCGCCTGATACACACGCAGAGCCTTCGTGACCGGGTGATTTCAAACGTGCTGAGTGCCATCCCGGACAGCACACTTGCCGGGCATCCTGAACGCAGACTGCCCAACCACGCCAGTTTCGCGTTCAAGGGGCTGGACGGCAACCTGCTGGTATCTGCGCTCGACGTCGAGGGTTTCGCCTGCAGTTCCGGTTCTGCGTGCAAAACAGGAAACCCTGAACCCTCTTCGGTGCTGTTGAGCATGGGATTTGACCGCGGGTGGTCGAAGGGTTCCTTACGAGTCACTGTGGGTAAGGACACCCATCAAAACGAGGTAGATGCCTTCTTAGAAGTCTTACCTGTGGTTGTCAAACGGTTGAGAGAACTGCCTTGAAAAATAAAATGGAATCACCACGTGTGGTCGTCGGTATGAGCGGCGGTGTTGATAGTTCTGTAACCGCAGCCCTTCTCAAAGAACAAGGGTACCAAGTGATTGGTATGACCCTGCGTTTGTGGAGCGAGGAACATCTGGGGTTGGACAACCGCTGCTGCACGACGGACGCCGTAGGAGATGCACGATCTATCGCCGGTCAACTGCAGATTCCCCATTACACTGTGGATGCAAAACAGATCTTCCATGACACCGTCGTCTCAGCTTTCATCGAGGGATATCAAAAAGGGATCACGCCGAACCCATGCTTAACATGTAACCGCCATATCCGCTGGGGTTTCATGTACCAGCGAGCGCGCGCCCTGGGAGCAGATTACATGGCCACCGGTCATTATGCCCGCCTTCTTGAAAACCCATACAGCAGGGTTCAATTGTTAAAGGGTGTGGACCCGGATAAAGACCAATCCTACGTGCTTTACATGCTGTCCCAGGTTGATTTGAGGCACACCCTCCTTCCTCTTGGTGGCTATACGAAAAAAGAGGTGCGGGGGATGGCCAAAGAGTTCCAGCTCACTGCCGCCCATCGACCGGACAGCCAGGATCTGTGCTTCCTGGGGGGAGATGATTATCGCGACTTTCTCCTCCGAAATCAGCCCACGGTGCATCATCCCGGCCCGATCCTGGACACACAGGGTCAAAAACTAGGGGAACATGAGGGTCTCGCCTTCTTTACCATCGGGCAGCGGAAAGGATTGGGCATCTCCCCGCCCCGCCCCCACTACGTCCTCGGTAAGGACCCGGAACGTAACGCACTCCTCGTCGGCACCCGCGATGAATTGGGCCAGACATCCCTGGCTTGCAGGGATGTCCATTGGATCTCCGGGTCTGCTCCGGAAGCCCCGTTCCAGGCTGAGATAAAAATTCGCTACACAGCCTCTGCGCGGGAAGGGACAGTTACCCCCTGGCCGGACCAGAAGGCGGAAGTTCAATTTCCAGAACCTCTCCGGGACATCACCCCCGGACAAGCCGCTGTTTTTTACCGGGGGGAAGTCTGTCTGGGCGGCGGCATCATCCAAGGTACCTCACCATGACAACTCCAGCTCTCTTCTTCAGTTTTTTGCTCGCCTCCCTGTACGGTTCCATCTTCCACTTTTGGAAAAGCGGCGGGGGAGGAAAGTTTTTCTTGTACCTCTTCCTATCCTGGTCAGGTTTCGCGTTGGGGCACTTGTTCGCAGCATATTTCGACTATTCACTGCTCAGGATCGGACCCATCCGGGCAGGCTTCAGCAGTCTCAGCAGTATCCTACTGCTCTTTACCGGACATTGGATCAGCCAACAACTAGAAGGAAAATGACCGTCACCTTGACACCCGCAGAGATCCAGGACCGATTGCATGTCCGGAAGTCAAGCCCATCCTCCTTTCTGGAACCCTCGCTGACAGCCCCCAATCGGGATTTGCAACTTTCCCAAGCTGCAGTCCTTCTCCCCCTCTTTCAAAACCAGCATGAATGGCACTTGATTTTTATCAAACGCACTGAACATGATCAGGACGACCACAGCGGACAAATCGCTTTTCCAGGGGGAAGTGTTGAAAAAAATGATCCTACTCTGATCGCAGCCGCCCTCCGGGAAGCCGAGGAAGAAATTGGACTCAAACCAGCAGACGTGAATGTCCTTGGCTGCTTTCACGACATCGTGACGGTCACCCATTACCAAATCACCCCCATTGTGGGCATCCTGCCATGGCCGTACCCCCTCCAGCCCTCACCGTCAGAAGTGAAAAGAATTCTCACCATCCCCCTGGCATGGTTGAGCGATCCCGAGAACCATAAAGTCAAAACCTGGAGTCCTAATAGAGAAGGTTATGAACCCTATCCGGTGGTGTTTTTTTCACCCTATGACGGTGAACTTCTGTGGGGTGCAACGGCAAAAATTGTCCTGGATTTTATTGAACTTTTGTCCAGTTCTCCTTGATCACTCTCCCGTTCGACCTACCAATTGGACGGCATCAATTTCATTCCAACCCAACCCCAGTTGAGATTGATCCACGGTAATCCGCACCCCATCGACTAACTCCCCGAACTCGGGAACCGGCACTGTTAAGGAGTAAGGACAGGGCCTGTCCACCTGAGTCGGTTCACTCTCGTAGACGACCTGAAAATCCCCCTCCAGGGTTTGCACTTCGACTTTTACGACCTGGTCCGGATTGAAACTCTCGACGATCGTGATCTCTGTGGGGTAGACTGCGGTTTCATACTGCAGGGACAAGGTCGCGATGGAATCGCTGGCTGCGGACGCCCAGGAAAATTGGTAATCTCCGCATCCTGGCGCGTCAGGTGGACCAGCGGCCTGTGCTGCCCCCCATTCATCCGTTGTATACTCGGAACTGGCTTCCGCTTCGAAGGCCCACTGCCTCAATAAATCCCCCTGGCCTCCTATTTCAGCCACGGCTTCTGGCGTGGAAGGCTGGACCGCCTCGGGTGTCTGTGTCCCCTGGGAACCCTGGGGCATCATTACCCGGCAGCCGCTTATCCCCAGGATCAAAGCAGCGCTAAGTATGCTCAGGATTCCATCTTTACCTAAGGTCATCTCCCTCCTTATCCCCTGCGTTCCTTTAAATACACCATCCCCTGATAATTTTCACGCTCAGGGGATGGTAGATTCCTTATCCTCTCATGTAATCGGGTGGAGCTTCTTCTTCCTCTTCTCCTGCCTCTTCTTCGAGTTCGGCCAATTCCTCTTCGGACAATTCCTCGAGGATTTCCGGTTCCTCCAACTCTTCGAAGAGTTCCGCTTCCTCTTCCTCTTCAATCTCGATCTCCAGCGTTGTGGGCGCAGCGATAACAACTACGATATCGTCGAGGTCATTCATGATTTTCACATCTTCTGAGACAGCTAAATCTCGAACTAAAATGTTGTCGCCAATTTCTTCCAGGCCCGACACGTCAACGGAGATCCTATCAGGCAGGTGTTTCGCCAGAGCCTCCACCTCCAACTCTTCTAATTCGATCACCTGTAAGGCGTTGAATTCACTGACAGCAGGCGCTTCCCCCACCACTGAAACAGGAACAGTTGTTGATATCTCTTCATCCAGAGAAACAGCTTGAAAATCAACGTGAAGCAGATTTCTGCGGATGATTTCCCGCTGGGTCTCGCGCACCAAAGCCAGGTGTTCATCTCCATCCAACTGAATCGTAATCAATGTGTTGGCACCGATTTCAGCCAGCGTTTGCCGGGCTTCCTTGTAATCTAAGATAATCGGCGTTGAGTTGACCTTCTTGCCGTAAATAACAGCAGGGAGTTTTCCTTCACGTCGGAGCGCTTTGACTTTCTTTCCTGTGACATCACGCTTGGACGCGTTTAAGACGATTCGTTCCATTTTTTTCCTTCCTCGGAGCGCCTCTCACTAATCTGATAAGACAGTTACCCTCGCTCCTCTAATTGACCTCCAGCATTCTGGAGTTTGACTTCTCTAATTAAGACTCTTTGCGCTTTCCTCCAAATAAAAGGCGGCTAGCGGTGAGGATCAACCCAGCAACGACGCCGGTTAAAATCCCAAATATGACTGCTTCCTGGGTATCGATTCCAGCCTCCACGGGGCCTTCCACGTTTCTGGCAAGCAATATCCCGGTTTTGATCTGATTCGCATCAACTTTCCGGGAAGCCAGCAGGCCCACTTCGAGATCATCGGACACAGCAGTATTGGCAGCCATGACTGCCAGCTTTGACTGGGAAATTTGAGCTTGCTCTGTACGAGCAACCAAAGCTGCGCTGTCATTCAGGATCAGGGAGTTTGACGTCACGCTTCCCAGGGCGCTTTGGGTGCAGGTAACGCTGTCCGCGTTGACCGCCCCGGCTGCGCTGTTGGTCGCATGCACCTCCCCCCCTTCCACAATCTGAGCCATGGTGCTTTTCAAGGAGATACTTTCACCCTCTACCCTTTCCACTGTGGATTCTTCCACTTCAAGGACTTCAGGTGTTTCTTCTCGTGATTCTTCGACCATACACACCTCTCTCAAAAAAAGACCGCCACTTCCCAGTGACGAAGGCTAAAACGCAACCAAAATTGTACCGAGGAGAAGGTATTTCGTCAATAGCAAGTGAAAAGACACCTTCCCCCTGGCGATTTCCAGCTGGCTCATCCGGGGTGTTTCTTTTCCGCTGCCCTCACTGACCCTGGATCACGGATCCGGCCACACCCTTTATCCCGTCAGCGGCATGCATCTTGCACATAAAACAAGAAACGAGAAAAGGAGTTCCACCATGACGGTCTTCCAAATTGCACAACTTTTATCTGCGATGGCTGCAGGATTGTTCCTTATTGGCCTGGTTACCTTCGCAACCGGGGTCGCTGTCCTCGTCTCACGTTCCATCGGACAGGATACACGAACGATCAGCAAACAAGTATCTCTGCTGGCCAAAAAGGGGATCGCTGAAGACATCTCGGGGCTCGTCGGAAATGCTTCCTCCCTGCTTTCAGCGACCAGTGACCTTATCCGGACCACGAAAGGGATCGGCGTCTTTTTGATCATAAGTGGATCCCTATCCATGCTACTCGGCATTGGATTAACCTTATACCTCGGCCTCAGCTAACGGGATTAACATGACAAAACAGGATTTTACTCTGATCAGTTCATTGAAAGATATTTTCCCTGAGGACACCTGGACCTGGGCGATTCCAGCCCTAAAAAGGGAACCCTTAATATGGAACGCGCTGCAGGGAAAACACTTTCGCGATAAAGCGAAAAAAGAAATCGGCAGCCAAGTGGAGAAATGGACCCCGGCCCGTCTGGGAGTGATCTCGTTGAACATCGAACTCCCCTTTACCCTGGATTGGCCGCTGCCCAATTTTAACGATCTTTCCCCGGACCTCCGCCAGCGAATATACGAAAGGTATCAGGCTTTTACCGAAGAGTCCCCTTCCGTGCCCAATCTTACCCAGGCCCTTCTCCTGGCTTTAGCTTTGAAACAGGAAAATGAGGCAGGAAAGACCTGGGATGAACTCCATCAAGAGTCCATTCCCCCTTCCCATTGGAAAGGGCCATACATCTGTCTCTATGAGCTGCTTGATTCCCCTACAGCCCTATTGAAGAGGCTTCCTGGAGCCCTTGGAATTCACATCCTGCTTTCCAGGCCATCCTCCCCAACCGCGGTCAGGGAACGATTCAAGAGGCATCTTTCATTGTTCCCTCGCCAAAAACAACTCCATTGGTTGGAGATCTTAGGGGAAGAACAACCTGGGACAGCCTCCAAGATCGCCAAAACCCTTTCCGCTTCCCTGACGGGCCGTTCTGCAACCCTTGAAAATCTGATCAGCGATTCCCAACTCCTCCGGGCGGCGGGAGATTTCCGCCGAGCGCTGCAAATGCTTGAGCGCGCTTCCTCCCTTCATCAGGAAATGAAAGGGGCGTTGTCCGCTCAGATCAACACCAACTGCACCCAGGTTGAGGCCCCCCAGCTGACGTCAAAGGCCTGGGAGGATGTGATCACCACCGTCAAAAACCCCCAGGAATTGGAAAAACACGCTGATTCGATCAGCGTTTTATTGAGGACATTAACCAAGAAAAAATTCTACGCTGCAGCTGAAAACCTCATCGAAGGAATAGAAAAACCATATCCCGGTCATCCCGGTTTATTGACTGCCTTAGCATCCTTCGCGTTATCCAGGGAGGAACCGGAGAAAGCGCGTCAAATCGCTTTGCGCGCTTCCGGATTGATCTCCGAAGACCGCCCCGCACCCGTGTCCCTATCCGAGATCCTTTACGAGATCGGCTGCTTCGAGGAATCCATTCGAGCTGCCCAATCCACCCTTGCAGCCTACCCCAACCATCAAAAAGCCTTGGTCACATTAGCCAATTCTTATGATCAGGTGGGAGATCACCCACAAGCCATCCAAAATGCCCAGTTGGCTGTCCTCAAACGCCCCGATGATATTGATCTGCGACGGAAATTTGCTTCCTACCTGGAACACAACCAGGAATGGGAATCTGCGCTCAAAGAACGATCCCGGGTCCTGGCAAAGTTACAGGGAACCGTTGACGCTAAATCAAACTTCACGCCCTATTTACCTCATGAAGACCTGCACGCTCTCGCCGCCTGCGCATACCATGCCCAACAGCCAAACAGGGCCCAGAAAGCGTGTCAAAACATTCTCAAACAAAACCCCGATGACGGCCTTGCTCACGCCACACTGGGGAAATCATTGATCGCCCTCGAAAAAACAGATGAAGGATTTGACCACCTTCAAAAGGCTATGGATTTATCCCCAGAAATCCCTGACCCCTGGCTTGCCATGGCCCAGGGCCAGTTGGAGAACGGGGAAGAAGAACAGGCCATTCAAACGTTGAAGATGGGGACCAACGCTGCAGAAAAACGGGCCAAAATTCACCTTGCGTTAGGGAAAATACACGACGAACGCCACGCTCAATCAAAAGCTTTAGAGGCATTCAAATCAGCTGCTCAGTGCTCCCGCAAAGAAGAACTTGATCGGCTCACCGAGCAGGAAATTGGCTACCAGCTTGGAAAGGCCTACTATCAGCTGGGGCACCTGAATGAAGCCCGGGACACCCTTCGCGATCTCAAGGAACGTTTCCCCGGCAATCAGAAAACACATTATATTTACGGCCGGGTCCTACTGGATATGGACGAACCCCGCGGTGCCCTGCCCTACCTCGCTCAAGTTGTCGATACCCAGCCCTCCAGCGTGAATCCATACCTGGATTACGCGGATGCTCACCTTCGCATTGGAGCCAACCCCAAGATCGCCATCAAATCTCTCCATCAAGCGCTGGAGATGGAACCCGAAAATGGGAAAGGCCAAGCTTTGCTTGCTGAGGCCTATGCAGCGAACGGAGAGTTTGAGCGCGCTTTATCCCATTTCCAAAAGGTCATGGATTCCGAACTCAGCAAAGACCCCGGCTGGGGGCCGCGGATCACCACCGGCTTCGGAAATACAGCCTTAAATCTTGGCCAAACGGAGACCGCATTGGCCACATTAAAAGAGGGATTCCACAAAAATCCTAGGAGTCTTACGCTCGCTCAAACCTTAGCGAAAGCCTTCGCGGAAGCTGAATTGAAGAACAACGCTTTGGAGACCGCGGAGGACGCCTTAGATATCGCCCCCGATGATTTGGACAACCTGAACTGGGTTGCGGATTTTGCCCTTGAATTGGGATCACCCTCACAAGCCATCCCCGCTTTGGAGGAAATCATCAATTTAGATCCCGACAGGACCCAAACCTATATCAAGCTGGGGAAAGCTCACCGGTTGAATAAGCAACCTGAAAAGGCCAAGGAGGTTTTTTCCCAGATCAGCTCCCTGGACCACGCTTCCGCGGAAGGTTTGTATCAGGCTGGAGATGAACTCCTCCAACTGGGAGATATGGAAGCTGGCATGAATTGCTTGAAGAAAGCTGCCAATGTCAGCCAGGCAAATGCTGAAGCTAACAAACTCCTGCCCAAGATTTGGGCTCGTTGGGCTGATGGGCATGTCATGAACGGAGCGCCAGATCGAGCTCTGGACTTATTGGATAAAGCGATCTCCGCGGATCTCAACCAACCCGCCTGGAGGGTCAAAAAGGCTGATTTCCTGGTTGAAGAAGAACGCTTCCAAGCTGCGCTGGCAAGCTTGAAAAACGCCTTGGATCTCAACCACCAAGATCCCACCCTGCATTATAAAACCTCCCTGGTTTACCGCCAGATTGGGGACTATACATCAGCGCTCAAGCATGCGAAGCAAGCGGTCGGGGGGTACTCAGGAGATGCGGACTCAGAACAAGAAAATCTCCATGCTGCCCAAGCATTGGCAGCTGATTTAGCATCAGCTTCCGTTCAACCGGAACTGGCCCTGGAGATCCTGGAGCCTGAACGAGAGCGCCTGCTCTCCCATTACTCCCGTGAAAAAGAAGATCTTTGTGATGCCGTTTGTCTGCTTGGTGAGTTGACACTGGACAGGGGGGATGAAATCAAAGCAGCCCAGCTTGTGAACGTAGTCTATGAAGATCAGCCTGCTTCCCCCCGCCTAGCAGCTCTACAAGCCCGTATCTTAGCGCGGCAGGGGAACATTACCCAGGCCAGATCCATTCTCGAAGAAGCGGTTGAAGACAGCCAAGAAAATCAATATCCTTCCCGACTATTCAGAACAGCTCACCTCCTGGGCTTCGCACATGCATTCCAGGATCTGGAGGATTGGGATCAAGCTCTGGCTTATTATCAAGAAGCTTCCCAGGAATATCCCCATGATCTCAGAGCACAACTCGAATTTGTCCGTGCCCTGGTGCGCAGAGCGGAAATCCAGCGTTTTGCTAGATCGCTGAAGGTCCTTGTTCACGCACCCGGCCCCGCGGCCCTCTCAAATGAAACTAAAACCGCGTTTCAAAAGGGACTCGCTGCTCTTAAAAAGGTGACAGAAGATACAAGACTGACTCGGAAATGGGAGCTGAGGGGGCTGGCTGCCTTCCAACCCACCCCTCAGACATCGAAGGCCCTTGAAGAATTTGCCCAGGACCCGGAAGACCTGGCCGCTTTGCTGGCTTCCCTGCGCGGTCATCACCACATGGATCAAGCGGCAAAACGCGCCATCGGCAATCTAGAAAAAATGGGAAGCTGCAAAGAGTTTGACGCCCAAGTCGCGATGTCCATAAGCAGCATCAACCCCCAGAAAGCGCTGGAAGCCGCAAATTCCGCGCTGGAGGTTCTCGAAGGTACCTTTGATCTCAATGAACCCAGTTACATTGTTCTGAAAGCGATAACCGCTGAAAACAATCAAGCCCTGAAAACCGCTCATCAATGCATGAAAGATGCGCTTCAAGTATGGCAGGATGAGCCCCGCTGGCATGCTTTCGCCGCAGCGTATTGTCCCGATCCTCAAGAAACCATAAATCATCTTGAAAGAGCCATCGAACTTGAACCCTCCTACGCAGGACACTATCTGTCATTGGGGAAACACCTCCTTGACTATAACCAGCCGGATACCGCAATCGAGTTTTTGGAAGAAGCGGCGAGACTTGCGCCGGACCAAGTAGAGGCGTGGACCACCCTTTCCCGGTGCCACCGGGCGATCGGGGATCTGGATCCTGCCTATACCTGCGCTCAACGAGCTGTGGAGCGTTCGCCCGGACACAGAGATGCCCGGATGATGCTGGCTGAGATTTGCCTGGAAAGAGGTGAGTATCAAGCAGCGGAATCCCAGCTGCAGTTCCTGATGGAGCAAGATGCGGGAGACCCCGAGGTGTTAGCTCTCCTCTCAGAGACATTAGCAGCACAAGATCAACCCCAACAGGCCCTGGATGTCATCGAAAAAGCGATTTCATTTGATGGAGAATCCCTGAATCTCAAGCTTCAGGAAGCAGAATTAATAAAAGAAATCGATGGAATCACCGCTGCGATCGATGCATTACGAGTGATCGGCAGCCACTACCCAGATGAATACCGGGTGGTAACAGCCCTGGTCAAAGCCCTGGCAGATGGCGGGGAGACAAATCAAGCCATTAAAACAGCGAAAACCATCCTCTCCAAAGATGATGTGGGACATACTGCAGCCCAGAAAGCCCAGCTGCACCTTCTCGCAGGCCGCTTACTTCGGAAAGAAGGCCAACTTGATCAAGCGGTTCACTACCTAAACGAAGCCAAGAAACTGGATCCGCAATCCCATGAACCCTTCCTCGAACTCGGACGTACGTT
The DNA here is from genome assembly GCA_046483045.1 of Anaerolineales bacterium. GTDB lineage: Bacteria > Chloroflexota > Anaerolineae > Anaerolineales > UBA11858 > B10-G9. The sequence goes on from JAWODY010000048.1 coordinate 18,270, forward strand.
CCTGGACCGGCGTGAATATGATCGGGCTTTGGAACGTTTGAATAAAAGCATCGAACTCGCTCCGGATGAAGCCATGGGTTATTTCTACGCCGGGAAAGTCTTGAAAGAACTCAAGGAATACGAACGCGCAGAACGTATGCTGCGCCAGGCTTCTAAATTAGCCCCCAACAACCTACGCATTCACCGTCAATTAGGGGTGTTGGTTACCTTGAACCTGGTTCATGGAACTCGAGAAAAGAAAAAAGCCTTCACATAAATACTGCTCGACATGATTTGGAAACCCTAACCTAACTCACCAACCGGATTCCTATGAATAAAAAATCCCTCTCCCCAATATCCCCAGAAACACCTTGGCCCCGTGACTACCTCATCAAACTGTCAAAGATCGCCTTTGCAGTTGATGAAACCACCTTTATCCGGAGGGCAGCTCTAGCATGGTTGGCTGTCTACCCAGGTGACCTTTCCCTTCAGCTATTACATGCACAAGCACTTTGGAAAGAAGGACGGTACGAGCAAGCCTACAGCCTCACAGATGACCTATGCAAATCGGATCCCGCCTTCGTCGAAGCGCAGACACTGAGGGTGCTTCTGGCCAATCAAATGGGCCATCCCGAAGAGGAACGCTGCTGGGGGGAGCTGCATGCCATAGACCCCAAAGCCCGCCCTTTTCAAAGCCCCCAAATGGACGAGATCATTCCTGATTGGAGCCGGGATATCGCCCTGGTGCGCGGCCATCTGAAAGAAGACGACCTGGAGTCTGCCCAGCACGGGTTACATGATGTCCTGGGAGCAGATCCCGACTCTACCCTGCTGGCCGTGACGCACCTAGAAATCATGCTCGCGGATCCCGAAACCCCAAGCAGCGCCATTCAAGATCTCGCGGCACATTACCAATCAAAATTCCCTTCCTGCTTGGCCTGCACTTTGGTCTTAGGTGACACATCCATAAAATCCGGCCAGTCAGAGAAAGGGGTCAGCATGCTCCATAAGGCCGCTTCCCAGGACGTAGCAGGGCAAGTCGCAAAACGGCTGTGGGGGCAGGACTACCCCTACCGCAATTTGTGGCCTGAAAAGTTGGCTGCCCACATGGATGTTCGCGTTCCCGCCAAGGTAGGTGCGTCCCTGGGATGGAATCAACTCCCGGAAGGAGAACAGGCTGTTCAGAAATCATCCCATCCAGAAAGGGAGGAGGGATTCCAGTCTGGTCAAGACACCAGCACCAAACAAGGGCCGGACGAACGGGAAAGCCCCCCAGAAACCCTGAAATCCATTCAGGATGAGCTCCAAAAGGTAGCCCAAAAGCTGGGTAAAGAAGCAGTGCTGCGCTCCGATGGTCGTTTCCCGATGTACGTGGTCTTCTCAACCCACAACGGTTTGGTGGACAAGTACGGACCGCAGACAGCCTCAATCATCAAAGAGGAGATGAAAAAAGTATCTCGATCCGTGCGGCTGAAACCCGGCTGGGGTTCGATCACTCTCTTTGCGGACGACCCATCTAGTATGGCAAACTTTGGATTAAAACCCACCCTGGCAGATGACGCTTGGGCCTTAAAATTGGCCCTGACCGATCTGGACCGCGCCCTGGCCAAGAAGGGATTGATGATTGGGGCTCTCTTGATCGTCGGAGGACCAGAGGTTGTCCCATACCATCACCTACCTAACCCGGTGGAAGATGTGGATAAAGATGTCCCTTCCGACAACCCCTATGCCACGCAAGACGAAAACTATTTCATCCCCGAATGGCCGGTTGGCAGGATTCCAGGGGGGAAAGGAAATGACCCCGGCATCCTCCTGGATACGCTGCGGCAAATCGCAGGCCACCACATGGGGAAAGGTGAGCCCAAATTGACCTGGTGGCAGTCATTCTGGCGGCAGCTGGTGAAGTATTTTACAAACTCCCGGAAACCAAACCAGAGCTTCGGATATGCGGCAGAAGCATGGAAAAAAGCCTCCGACATCGTCTTCAACCCCATTCATGAAAAGGTGGATGTCGTCACCTCCCCACCTTATGGAAAACAACACGAGATACCTGTTCCTGTGACAAGATTGGGATATTTCAACCTGCATGGTGTGGAAAATGACACCTCCTGGTACGGACAAAAAGACCTCACAAATCACAGTAAAGGGCCGGACTACCCCGTAGCCCTTTCTCCGGAGGACATCAATGCCTATGAAGACTCTCCCCTCTTCGTGTTTTCCGAAGCATGTTACGGCATACACCTGAACGGACGAACGGTCGATGAATCCATTGCCCTCTCTTACTTATCCAAAGGCAGCTTCAGTGTGGTGGGCTCCACAGTGACCTCGTATGGATCCATCGGCGCCCCCCTTATCGCTGCAGATTTATTAGCAGAGAGTTACTGGAAATCTATTACGGAAGGATACACCAGCGGCGAAGCACTCCAGCGAGCCAAAGTCCGCATGGCAAAGATCATGCATAACCGGCAAGGCTATCTGGATGGGGAGGATCAGAAAACCCTGATTTCCTTCAACCTTTTTGGGGACCCACTGGCCAGCCCCACGGAAGCAAAAAGAAAACAGGCTAAAACGGTCTTGCGTCCAAAGAGAGCTCCCACCATTGTAAAAACGGTCTGCGATCGTTCTTCCCTCTCCACGGACATCCCAACGGAGACATTAAAACACGTCAAAAAAGTCGTCAAAAACTATCTTCCTGGCATGGAAGACGCTGAAATGATCATCAGCACAGAGGAAAACCGGTGCGAGGGAAAGGGACACCGTTGTCCCACATCAGATCTGGGGAAAAAAACCCACGCCAAAACAATTTCCAAAAGGAAAGTGGTCACCCTGAGTAAATGCTTTTCTTTCCCTGGGAAGGGCGGGATGCGAACCCACCGCCATTATGCGCGAGTCACGTTCAATGAAGAGGGAGACATGGTCAAACTGGCTGTTTCCCGGTAACTTGCAGCCCTTCTTAAAACAATAACCCTGCAGGATCCATTCATCTGCAGGGTTTCTCTATTTCCCGTAGTTTTTATAATTGATTCTGGAAAGCTCCCAACTCTTCCCACGCTCCCCGGACCGCCAATCTCGCCTGTTCCTTCCATGTGCTGGGATCCACGATCCTGGCATTCGCAGCCTCAAGAATGCTTTCTAATTTCCCTTCCTGTACCACAGCTAATTCATGGAAAGTTCCTATTCCTGCTGAACGGAGGGCCTGGTCCATTTTGGGCCCAATACCTTTAATTTTGGTCAGATCGTCTTCCGTAATGGTTTTATACTCCGTTCGAACCCGAGGAGTTTCAATCTCAATGGAAGAAATCCGCTCATAATTTGGAAGCAGCATCCATTTAATAAACCAGCGCAAAAGAAAGTAAAGGGGTATAGTAAGCAAGAACAACCACAACCAGCCCAAAGATGTTTTCTTGTCTTCAGCAGCTTTTCCAGTCATCGTAGATTCCCCTCCACATCCGTTAATCACAACCCATTTCCTGCCTTAATTATACCATTGAAAAACCCAGCTTCAGGATGGGAAAGCCATGGATGTTTCATGAACCAATCGGAAAAACATCCAGTCTGTAGAGATCTGCCATCCCCTAACTTATTTCCGCTATCACTTCCCCCATCTTGGAGATATCATAACCCGACCGGCCCTTGACCGTCTCCCGAAATACTGGATCATTCAACAAACGGAAAACCGGCTTTATCAGATCACTTTCTGCGAATTCAAGCGGGATGATCAAATCGTAGCGTTCATGATCCAAGGGGATAAAATCCAGATCAAGCGCTTCAGAGGCAGCTTTTATTCCTAAGGCGCAATCCACTCTTCCCGAGGCCACCGCCGCTGCCGCTGTCAGATGAGTGAATTCCTCCTGATTGAATCCCCGCACATTTTGTGGGTGAATTTTTTCTTCCTTGAGGTGGTATTCCAATAACAGGCGGGTCCCCGACCCCCGCTGGCGGTTGATGAAGGTAACGTCCTCCCTCACCAGATCCCGGATACCATGGATGCTTTTCGGGTTCCCTGGTCTAACAAAAAGGCCCTGGGTCCGCCCCACCAATGTGATCACCCGCAGGGCTCGATCCGGCAAGTGCTCTCGGATATAGGGCAGATTGTACTCGCCGCTCTCCGGGTCAAGGAGATGAGCGCCGGCTATATGCGCTTCACCGCGTTTGAGTGCTATCAAACCGCCCAGGCTGCCGACGTTTGCAGATGCCAAACGCCGGTCATACCTGGTTAAGAACTGGGCCAGGATATCCAGGGTGATATCGTGAGACCCAACGGCAAAGATTGTTTTTTCAATCTCTTCCGGAGAACGATACAAACGGACTTTCACTTTTTCCCCTGAAGGATACCCCTGTGACCCACGAGGTACCACCACGATCCCATCTGCCCGAACCAGAGAAGTTATCACCCCAGACCCACGCGCCAAAGGAGCAGCCAGGGTACGATTCCCGACCTCACCCACTGCAACGCGCACATAATCATCCTCTCCTGCAGGTGAGGTCATCTTTCTTGTCAGTGTAGCTTCGATCTCCTGGGGGTCCCGGGGAAACCGACCCAACCACTTGGCCAGCAGTGATTCTACGAATATTTCTCCTGTCAAAGCAGTCGATACCGGATAGCCGGGAACGCCGATGAGGGGCACTTCCCCCTTTTCCGCAGGGATGAAACCGATGACCACGGGATGTCCAGGCCGGACAGCTACTCCATGAACCAGCAGCTTTCCCAGGTCTTCCACCACCTGCGCTGTGTAATCTTCGGAACCTGCTGAGGAACCAGCGTTGACCAGGATCAAATCGTGATCCTGCGCCGCTTTAAGCACCTGAACCTTAATGGTTTGATAACTATCCGGGATAATGGAAAACCTATCTGCTTCCCCTCCCCAGGCCCGGATCTGGGCAGCCATGACGATGGAGTTATATTCGATGACCTCCCCTTCCCCAACCAGCTCCCCCACAGGGACGAGTTCTGTCCCTGTAGGCAAAATGGCCACTCGCGGTTTGCGGGAGACAATGACCCGGTCATGACCACAGCCTGCTATGGCCCCCAAATCCACGGGCCTGAGGACCTGCCCGGCCGGGATAACGAGCTGCGTGGCGACCATATCCTCCCCCATGGGACGCACGTTTGACCAGGGTGAAACCGCGCTTCGGATCCGGATCGCTGAGGGTTTTCTCACATACTCTGCCATCTCGCCGTCTTCGTCCACAGGTTCCACATCCTCAATGGGGATCACCGAATTTGCCCATTCAGGAATCGGATCCCCCGTATCGACATACACTGCCTGATCTTGATAGGCAAGCGTTTTCGGAGCGGTCTCCAGAGCCCCTATTGTGTCTTGAGACTGCACCGCAAAACCGTCCATCGCTGAAGCGTGATAATGGGGAGAAGATATTTCTGCCCAGACCGGTTCAGCAAGCACTCTCCCCAAGGCACCCTCATCCAAAGGTATCTCTTCCACCCCTAAAACCCCATCCAATCCCGCTTTCTTCAGCCCTGTTTGAAAACGTTCTCTGGCATTCTGAAGCGGGATATCATGTAAATACACATCCATAAGTATCCATCTTCCTTCTTACCTAACCCAGGACTTGCCCTCAGGCAAGCCTGGATACATTCTGTTCAAATTCTAAAGCTTCCTGGAGATTCCCCTGAGATCGTGCATATTGCCCTGCTTTTTGATAATATTCTCGCGCTTGACCTATCATACCTGCCAGCTCATAATGATTGGCGATACTCACACTGCGTTCTGGGCCTGCCCTTTCAGCCAACCACTCTGCAACAACTTTATGGCACTTCCCGCGGTGCTTTTTCGGAATCAACCGGTAGGCGACATCTCTGAGCATGGAGTGCTTAAAAATATATTCTCGCTCCCCAGAAAACGCGCTCCCCACACGCGGAAACGCTAACTCCGTCCGCATCAATTCTTTAAAAGAGTCTTCCACATTCCTATTCAGATCTTTGCTGCTGATGTTAAAGACTTTCGTCACCCCTGAGATCCCCAGGATCAAAGACATCACGGCACCTCTCCAGAACACGCGGCCTATCACGGATGCGAAGAGAGCGGTTGCCCGTGCTGGTGTGGAGAGGGCATCTAAGCGGGCCTGGAGCAGCATTTGCAAAGAGGGCGGCATCTCACCCGATATTTCGGTCTCGGAAACCCCATCATATCCCGTTTGAAACAACCTCTTGACCAGCTCTTCCAGGTAATATGGGTTTCCTTCCGCACGCTGTGCTAATTCCTCTAAGACCATCTCCGGTGCGGACTCCAAGGCAGGGTATGCCTCCCTCACAATTTCACTGGAGGCAGGAAGGGGATCCAGAGTGATGACTTCTGCTTTCCGATTCAAGTCAGAATACTCATCAAATATTTCCGGTCGGGTCGCTCCCAGAATCAGGATGGGTAACTTTTTCGGACAATCCTCCAATAGATATTTTAGCAATTCCAGGCTGGCATGATCGACCCACTGCAGATCATCCAGCATCAGGATCAGGGGACCCTTCATCAAAGTTCGGAACAGGATCTCCCCATGAAGTTCATAGGAACGCTGTTTTCGTTTCTCTGCATTGCTTTGATAGGGTTTCAGGTAAGGACTTTCCGGCCATTCCACGCCAATTTGATCCCCCAGGAAATGGGCAGTTTCCAGAGCAGAAATCTCCCCCAGCTGCTTTCCCCATAAAGTGCGCACACCGTGAATGATCTTCTCCCGGGCGCTTTCCTCCTCATCATCTTCATTCAGGTCAAAACGGTTGGACCACAACTCTTTCCATAAAAAGAAGGGAACCTGCTTCGTTTGCTGAAGAGCACGGCTGGACATCACCGTTAGGTGCGGATTCTCTACCTCCCGCTGGCTGACAAATTCCATCAGCAAACGGGATTTGCCTATACCAGCCTCCCCCGTGACCAGGACCAGCGTAGGCTGCTCCTGTTTTTTTGCCTGTCGGAATAGTTTTCCCAAAAAAATGATTGCTTTCTGCCGCCCAACCATAAGGGTTTCCAGCCCTCCCACACTGCGATACCGGAGCTTACTGGGCTGCTCCAGGCATTCGATCACCTCATAAACCTGGATTAAGTCCTCTATACCCCGTAATTGCATGGGGTTCAGGTTTCTGATGCGATATCCCCCCCGGACGAAATGATAGGTTGACTCACTGATGTACAATGAGCCTGGATCCGCTTGCTCCTCCATGCGTTTGGCGATATTCACGGTATTCCCCATCACCGTGTATTCCCCCCCCAGCCCAACATACCCCGTTAATGCCAAACCGGAATGGATCCCAACCCGGAGGCGGAGATTTTTAGCTGCTGGATGATCCACTTCCATTTTGTACTCATCCAGAGCGGATAATATTTCCAGACCAGCCGATACAGCCCTTTCAGCGTCATCTTCCTGCGTCCGAGGCGCTCCCCAGATGACCATGAACGCATCGCCCATATGTTTGTCGATATAGCCCCCGTATTTTTCGATCACCTGGTCTAATTTCAACCATAAACCCCGAATCAGATCACCAACGATTTCAAAATCCAATTGGTCAGCCAGCTGGGTGAAGCCCAAGACATCAGCAAAAAGTACGGAAACTAATCTCCGTTCTTCGGGATGCTTCTTCTCAACTGGTTCTCTCATCAAACACCACCATTCTAGAATCCAGGCAGGATCTATTCACGTAATCCTACCCGAATTTTACCAGGAACTGCATTGATCTGATAGTTATAGGAATCGCCCTTATCGATCTTTAAGGAATATAGTTCTTGGATTCATAATCCCTGACAACGATCCACGACAGGGGCCAGGCGTTCCCATTCAAGAGCGAGGGAAAGGAATTAGCATAAGTTCATTTACCCTTTCTCCAGAGGTTGGAATCCTCTCTGTTTCTGAAAACAAGATATGAAATCCACAAAGCTTTATGATAAATTATTAACAGACGCTTTCGCTGATTAAAACAACTGAGAGAACTCCCCGGAGGTACCACCAGCCAGGTGTTAGTTTGTAACATCATCCATCTCAAAACAGAGAAGAAACATTCATGAAAGATATGGGAAGGTTATCTCTAACAATCATACTCATCATCCTCTTCGGGCTCACCTCCTGCAACTACTCCACACCCACACCGGAGGAACAGACCTTCTCGGTGGTCCCGGTGTATGAGGACATGCTTGCCTATATCAACGCTGCCCGTGAAGCTGAAGATCCGGATCTGGAAGCGCTCCTGGAAATGTATGTCTTAGAACCCAATTGGGAAACATGCGCCGGGAATGAATACCGACCCCCGCCCGGTTCTATTTTCGACAAACCCATCCAGAACCTGGACGCCCTGGAAGAGATCATACACCAATTACAGAAATCGGATATCGAGAAGGTGGTCAAAGCGGCTTTACAGAAATCTGCTCAAAAACTGGAAGGTCCAGACACCACTGTATGCATCATCGCCGCTGACCCCAGCAACTGGTTCATCCAGGAGAAGATGCATGGTGTCAATGGGTGGACATTTGGCGCAGGGAAAATCATCCTTCAGGTCAATCCCGCCCCAGGTTGGAAAAATTGGGTCCCTTATATCATCGCCCACGAGTACCATCACAGCGCGTGGACGGATCGTTATTATCAGCTGGATGATCAGGAGACATTGATTGAAAACCTGGTCTTTGAAGGCAGGGCAGATTCTTTCGCCCACATCATTTACCCACACATGGAAGTCCCCTGGGTCAACGCGCTCTCCGCGGAGGAAGAACAGGTCCAATGGGAAAAAATCCAGAACGAGGGCGAGACGACGAATACCCTTGTGAAAACGCGTTTTATGGTTGGTGGAGACCAGAGCACACCTACCTGGACTGGTTACACGATCGGGTACCATATTGTGCAATCTTATCTGGACTCTCATCCTCAAGCGGACATTGAAACCTGGACTACGCTTCCTCCCCAGGATTTACTTGAACAAAGCGGGTATCAAGGAATACATTAAATTCTCGCTGCCTGAAACGCCCCCTTGTTCCCCACTTCATTTCTGATATAATAATTCAGCAAAGGAAAGAACATAAATACGCGGGTGTAGCCAAGCGGTAAGGCATCAGCTTCCCAAGCTGACATGCACGGGTTCGAATCCCGTCACCCGCTCTTTAATTTAAAAACCTTCCTCCATTTGAGGAAGGTTTTTTCTGATTTCGAGGTTCTGGGTTTAAATTTTCGGGTCGAGGACATACCCCGTGCCCCGCACGTTCTGGATCCATTCATCCACCCCAGGGAATGTGGCTAATTTTTTACGCAAACGGCTGATCATGGGTCGCAAGACTTCCGGCGCTTCCCATTCCGCAGTTTCATATCCCTGGACGAGGTAAACGATCTCTTTGTGGGTCATGACCCGACCCTTGTTTTCCAGGAAAACGCTCAATAATTTCCCCTCCGTAGGTGTGAGGTGCGCCCGCTCCCCTCCCCGCCACATCTCTCGCCTCTCGAGGTCGACCATGATCCCTTCCGGGAGCGAGATCACCCGTCGGGCGGGAATCTCCGGCGTGGTAATGCCTTCCATGTCTTTCAATTGATCCAATGAGGATTCCAGCTGCTCAATGAGCATCTTTTTACGCTTTTTCGCAGCAGGTTCGGACAGCGCCCGTCCGATGCTGGCCACGATCTCCTCAGGATCATAAGGCTTAATGATGTAGTCACTCACACCACTTCGCAAGGCTTCTATCGCTGTTTCCATAGAGCCGTGACCGGTGAGGATAATCACTTTGGTGTCCGGAGTTTGGTGCCTGGCTTGGCGCATGACCTCCATGCCGTTGATTCCGGGCATTTTCAGATCCAGGACTGCTAGGTCAAATTGCTTTTCGTTAAACACGTCCAATGCCTGCTCACCAGAAGACGCCGTTTCCACCCTATAATCTTCCATTTTCAGGATATCTTCTAAGGTTTCCCGGATCGCCTTATCATCGTCAACGATCAATATGCTCGCTGTCATGTCCATTCCTCCACCTGAAAGGGTAACCCACGGCCCTTCCCCGTCTGCTTGCCATACATTGAATATACCTTATCGATTCATAAAAATACTATCATAATCTCAGATTAATAAATGTATTGGATGTTCGATTATGTGCTTATTCGGGGAAGGAATACTTCCATTTCTGTTTGATGACCGATCTTGAGATCCCCTTCTCTATACCTCATCATACACACAAGCTGACGATTTTGCAATTGGTTCTCAGATCTTTCAGCTCATCGCTTTCGCCCCATCACCACGCCGGAAGAGGCGAAACAATACGTTCAAAAAAGGAGTCTTACCTACTCAGTTCTTCTAGTTGAAGATAGGAAAGTTCTCAAAAACATCTCGTGATATACTACCTTTGGTGACCCAGTTTCTAGAGCCTTTGGAGGAGATTTCCATGAAAGATTTTTTAACCATTCCGGACTATTCCAGCCAGGAACTGCAGACGATCTTGGACCTTGCCCTGCATTTAAAAGAAGAGTGGAAAAAAAACGGAAACACCCCTCGTTTGCAGGAGAAAGTTTTGGCCATGATCTTTCAAAAACCCAGCTTGCGGACGCGGGTATCCTTCGATATGGCCATGCGCCATTTAGGGGGTGACGCCCTGTATTTATCCCCCGCTGAAATCGGTTTGGGAAAGCGGGAATCGATCGCGGATGTGGCCCGCGTGATCTCCGGATATGTGGACGCGGTCATGGCCCGCGTTTTCGAACATAGACACGTTGAAGAACTCGCCCGGTGGGCAAGTATCCCTGTGATCAACGGGCTGAGTGATTATAACCACCCCTGCCAAGCGCTTTCGGACGCTTTGACCATCCTGGAAAAGAAAGGGACATTGAAAGGGGTCAATGTCAGCTTCCTTGGAGATGGAAACAACGTCGCGGTCTCCTTGATGCAGATCTGCGCCAAGATGGGCGCTCATTTTACGATCGCCAATCCCCCGGGTTATGACATGCCCTCCCAAGCCATCCAGGAAGGCCAAATAATAGCTCAGGGAAGTGGAGCATCCATCCGTCTGCTTCATGACCCCCAGAAAGCGGCAGACAATGCAGACGTTTTGTATACTGACACCTGGATCAGTATGGGACAGAGTGAAGAAGCTCAAAAACGGCGTAAAGTATTCCCACCTTACCAGGTCAATCAAAAGCTGGTTTCCTTGGCAAAAGAAGATTCTATCGTAATGCACTGCCTCCCTGCTCACCGCGGTGAAGAGATCACAGATGAAGTCGCAGACGGCCCTCACTCCGCGCTTTTCCCTCAAGCACACAACCGGTTACACGCCCAAAAGGGATTACTTGTTCATTTACTGACTTGAGCATCTGTTAAATGACGGAGATACCTCTATGAATATATGCATCCCAAAAGAACGCCGTGACTCGGAATATCGGGTGGGGTTGACCCCCGCGGGCGTGCAATTGCTCACTGAGCAAGGTCATACCCTTTTCGTGGAACACGAAGCGGGCATGGGAAGCGGGTTCAGCGACCACCATTATCAAGAAGCTGGAGGAAGGATCGTTTACAGCGGAGACGAGGTATACGGTCGAGCAGATTTAGTGATAAAAGTCGTTCCGCCTACCCAGAAAGAATATGCTTGGATGCGGGAAGAACAAACGGTGATGGGATTCCTGCACCTCACAGCAGGTCAACCCAGCAAGATCAAGACCCTTTTAAAGAAAAAGATCACCGCTATCGGCTATGAAATCATCCAGGAAGATGACGGCAAGCTCCCCGTTCTGGTCCCTATCAGCCAGCTGGCGGGACGGATGGTGCCCCAGATCGCAGCGACCCTGGCTCAAAATAACTACGGTGGGAAAGGGTTTGCGTTGGGAGGTGTGCCCGGCGTCCCTCCCGCTGACGTGGCCATTCTCGGGGGAGGAATTGTGGGCCAAAACGCCGCCCGCACATTTCTGGGCCTGGGAGCGAATGTGTACTTGCTCGACAACTCCCTCGCCACCCTGCAGTCCATCGATCAAGAATTTAAAGGATGCGTGCATACCCTGGTTTCCTACCCTTTCAACATTGAAAAGGTCTGCTCCTACGCCGACATTTTGATCGGGGCCATCCTGGTCCCCGGCGCTCCCACGCCGGAGATCGTCACCCAAGACATGGTCAAAGAACTTCACTCGCGTTCGATCATCATCGATCTCTCCATCGACCAGGGGGGATGCTTTGAGACCAGCCGGCCTACCAGCCACAGCAACCCCACCTATGTGGAGGAAGATGTCATTCATTACTGCGTGCCCAACATGACCGGGGTATTAGGCAGGACCGCCACCCATGCATTGAACAACGCCGCTTGGCCCCTGATCAAGCAAATTGCCAAACAGGGGATAGATTCAGCCCTCAAGGAAAACAAAGCCCTGCAGCGCGGCGTCTACACGCATAAAGGCGAAATCGTCAAAGATTTGCTCAATCAGGCCTTGAAGGGGAGATAGGAATATGAGTTGGACGGAACAATACAGCGAAAAAGTGGTATCCGCGAGTGAAGCGGTACAGGCCATCAAATCCGGCGACCGGATTTTCCTCACGGGCAACTGCTCTGTACCCAGAATGATCCTGGGAGCCCTGGTCGATCGGGGCCAAGAATTGGAAGACGTAGAGATCAACCAGGCGCTCACCGTGGGCTCCGCGGATTATGTCAGCCCCGAGATGGAAGGCCACCTGCGTGTGAACACCATGTTCATCAGCCACAACACTCGGGAAGCGGTCCAAAACGGGAGAGCGGATTTCACCCCGGTCCTGCTCTCAGAGTTCCCCCTGCTCTTCAAGGAAAAACACCTCCCCCTCAACGCGGCTTTCGTCCACCTTTCACCGCCCGACGAACACGGGTTTTGCAGTTTTGGGGTCGAGGTTGGGTTAAGCAAGTGTCCCGCTGAATCCGCGGAGATCATCATCGCTGAGGTAAACGAGAAGATGCCCCGCACCCTGGGGGACTCCTTCATCCACATCAACCAGCTCGATTACATCGTCCCCGTGGATTACCAGCTCCCCGAACTCACCATGGGAGGAGGGAAACCCTCTGAAAAGGTGGACAAGATCGCCGCTTTCATCGCCAGTTTAATCCCGGATGGGGCCACCATGCAGCTGGGGATCGGCGCTATTCCGGACGCAGTCCTGAACCATCTGATGGACAAAAAGGAGCTGGGCATCCATACCGAACTCTTCTCGGATGGGGTGATCGATCTGGTCGAAGCCGGGGTATTGACCAACACCCAAAAAACCCTCCATCCTGGGAAGATCATCGCCGGTTTCATCCTGGGCACGGAGCGGCTGTATAAGTGGGTGCATAATAACCCCTTGATTGAATTTCGCCGCACGGAATATGTCAACGACCCATTCGTCATCTCTCAAAATGACCGCATGGTGGCCATCAACTCTGCGATTGAGGTTGATCTCACCGGTCAGGTCTGTGCGGACAGCATTGGAACCAAACTTTACAGCGGCGTGGGCGGCCAGCTTGATTTCATCTACGGCGCCTCCCGTTCCGACGGCGGTGTGCCGATCATTGCCCTTCCCAGCACCGCAAAAGACCACAGCCGGATCGTGAGCACCTTGAAAAAAGGAGCGGGCGTGGTCACCACCCGGAACCATGTCCACTACATCGTCACCGAGTACGGGATCGCGGAACTGTACGGGAAGACGATCCGGGAAAGGGCCCAGGCACTGATCAACGTCGCACACCCCAAATTCCGGGACCAGCTCAGGCGAGACGCGAAAGAATATCATTATATTTAATTCCATGTTTTCAGGGAAAACGGCATGAATTCCCGGTTCAGATTCTCTGAGAGGATAAAAGGATTGAATCCATGAAACGCCGCGCAAAAATTATCGCTACCATCGGACCTGTCAGCAACGATCAGCAAACCATCCGGCAGCTGATGGAAGCCGGGATGGATGTCGTCCGCTTGAATTTCTCGCACGGGGACCACCCCACTTATCACCGGACCATTCAATACCTGAGAAATTCCGCCCAAGAACTCAACCGCTCATTGGCCATCATGCAAGACCTTTCCGGACCCAAGATCCGCACCGGAGAATTGGAAAACGACCAGGTGGAACTCATCGAGGGGGAAACTCTGGCCATCACAACCCGGGAGATCACGGGTACAAAAGAGGAGATCCACGTTCCTTACCAGGATCTCCCCAGCAGCGTAGAAATAGGCGGACGCATTCTGCTGGACGACGGCCAACTCGAGCTCGTGGTCAAAGAGATCGAACCGGACCGGGTGATCACCGAGGTCGTGCTGGGAGGAACGCTCAAACCCCATAAAGGGGTCAACCTCCCCGGGGCGGACCTTAAACTGGAGCCGCTGACGGAAAAAGACATCAAAGACCTTAAATTTGGACTGAAGCACAATGTGGATGCCGTCGCTCTCTCTTTTGTTCATAGCGCATCAGATATCGAACGTTTGCGTCAGGAGATCGCCAAGATCGACTCCACCCAGGCCGACAAACCCATCATCGCCAAAATTGAACATCCCGACGCCCTCCAGAATCTTCACGAAATCGTCCATGCTTCGGATGGGGTTATGGTCGCCAGAGGGGATCTGGGGATCGAAATGCCTGCAGAAACGATACCCATTGAACAAAAAAGGATCACCGCCCTGGCCAACAGCCATCTCAGTTACGTGATCATCGCCACCCAGATGCTGGACTCCATGGTTGAAAGCCCCCGCCCCACCCGTGCGGAAGCCACAGACGTGGCCAACGCCATCCTGGACGGAAGCGACGCTGTGATGCTTTCCGGGGAAACAGCCATCGGGAAATTCCCGGTCAAAACCGTGGAAATGATGGCCTCCATCATTTCCCAGTCAGAAGAGCACATAAAAGTGTGGGGGAAGACCCATTTTGATCTCACCGAGGACAGCAAACATGACGCTGCGGTCAGCATCACCCGGGCCGCGCGGGATCTGGCGCAAGACCAGGATGTGGAAGCCATCGCCGTGTTCACACAGAGCGGCCGGACTGCCCGGTTGATGTCGAAAGCCCGCCCGACTGTGCCCATTTTGGCTTTCACCCCCCTCAAAAAAACCTACCATTACATCTCTATGCTCTGGGGGACGACACCTTACCTCATCCCCCACGCGGATTCCCTGGAGGACATGCTGGTCCATGTCAATGAAGCTGTGATTGAAGGCACCCCTGTTCAGCCTGGCCAGGAAGTGCTCCTGATCGCCGGTTTTCCGATCAACAAGATGCTCCCGCCGAATTTCGCCCTCCTGCACACCGTGGAACATCACTGAGCGGGTGGATCTCTCACGTTTTGGATCTCCGTTCCCAAATCTGAGATAGAATAAGCACAAGGATTGAAGCAAACCTAATGCGCAGGGGACAAACATGGACAGTATCCCCTTTATCGCCGGACAAACCCCGAATCAACCCTCACCGTTGGAAGAATACTTACCCCATGTGTCCCCTTCCACTCTCAGCATCTGGCTGGAAAGGGCCTATCCCCACCCCAACCTGATCCTGGACCCCGTTGGAAGCTCTCCCCAATCTCTGCTGACAGCGGCCAGGGGGGGCTACCGTGTGCTGGTTGCCATCAACAACCCCATCACCCGATTCCTGGTTACCTATGCTGCCCGGGCACCATCCTCTTCAGATTTAACTTCCGCCCTGGCCACTCTGGCCTCCACGTTCAAAGGGGAGGAACGCCTGGAACCTCACATATTATCCCTATACGAAACTGATTGCCCCCACTGCGGGCAGAAGATCAGCGCTCAGGCCTTCATCTGGAAGGCAAAAGGGACAGCCCCGGATCAAAAGGTGTGCCACTGCTCCCACTGCCATAACCAGGGTGTGTACCCGACCTCCAAAGAGGATGTGGACAAAGCCCAGGAACACAAACGAAACAGCCTTTATTACGCCCGGGCATTGACCCGGATAGCTCCTCCCGATGACCCCATCCGCTCCCACGCTGAAAAAGCCCTCCAGCTCTATAAACCCAGGGCGGTATACGCCCTGTTTACCCTGATCAATAAGTTCTCCGGCCTATCCCTCTCAGCGGAGGAAAGCAGCCATATCAGCGCTCTTCTCCTGTACGCTTTTTACAAGGCAAATAACCTCTGGCCCCACCCCCCAGAGAAAAAATCCACCCTGAAACTTTCTTCGCTTGCCACCCACCGGGAAAACAACGTCTGGCGCGCCCTGGAGGAAGCTGTGGATGTCTGGGACCGCGAAGAAGTACCCGTAAAGGTCACCCGCTGGCCGGATCTGCCGTCCGTAGAGGGCGGGATCTCCGTGTACCCGGGCCGATTCAGAGACCTTGCAGAGGAAATCAAGGAGACATTTGGAGCTGCGGTCATGGTGGTCCCCCAACCCAGTCCCGCCTTCTGGTCCCTTTCAGCTTTGTGGGCCGGGTGGTTGTGGGGGCAGGAAACAGCAGCCCCCCTCCGAAACATCCTCAGCCTTCAAAAAACGGACTGGGGCTGGCACACGCGGGCGTTGCAAAACACGTTCGCCAACCTCCACTCCTTCCTGACCTACCAGACTTCCTGCTTTGCGGTTCTGCCTGATGTCAGCCCTGAATTTTTGACCTCAACGATCACCGCCAGCCATGCTTCCCGGTTCCAGATTCAAAGCTTATCCCTCGAGAACTTCCGCAGAGAAGCCCAAATTGTCTGGTCCCGCAGGGAGGAATCGGAACGATTTCCCCCAGAAAGCCTGAAAGCAGTCCTGCGAAACGCGGGTTACAGCCACCTTTCCGAACGTGGCGAACCCAGCTACACCCTGCCCCTGTACTCGGCGGGATTAAGGGCCGTGGACCAGGAAGGAGCTTTTTACACCCCCGGCGAGGTGGAGATCTCCAAGATCTACGCTGAACTGCGCGAAGAAATAGAGGAAACATTCGCCTACCGGCAGGGATTTTTACATTACCCCGATTCCAATACCTGGTGGCATCAGGAAAGTTCCCTGGATGTATCCCCGCTCTCGGATGAGGTGGAAAAAAAGCTTGTCAACCGCCTGGTGACGGCAGACGGTCCCATGGACCGCCTTACCCTGGAAAATGACATGTACATCCATTACCCGGGCCTGCTGACACCCCATGCGAAACTGATTGAGAACTGCCTCAAGTCCTATGCAGAAAAGGTCGAAAAGGGAACGGATCGCTGGCAGTTAAAGAAAAACGAAACCCCATCCGCCCGGCTGGAGGACATCCGGGAGATGGAGGGCTTATTGACCTCCTTGGGGGAACGACTGGGTTTCTCGATTAACAGGAAATCTTCCCGGGGGCATGTTAGCCTCTTCACCTGGGACGACGACCAGGGGTCTGCCCACACCTTCTTCATCTCCGCTTCTGGGATTTTAGGGAAAATCATCCTACTGGATCCCGACCCACCTCCTGACCCCTGGATTGTGCTCCCCGGCAGCCGGGCCCACCTGGTGGTTTACAAGCTCAGCCAGAACATCCCCCTCCGGGAGCGCGTGGAAGAAAGCTGGAACTTTTTGAAATACCGCCACCTCCGCCGCCTGGTGGATGATGAAAGCGTGACCCGGGATAATCTGGGAGAACGCCTGTCCCTGGACCCCCTGCAGTACGACGCCCCCCAGCTGCCCTTGATTTAATATCAATAATATAAAACCTACGTATCACCTGCGTCTGCAGTAGCAGCTTGAGCTGTAGATGTTTCAGAGTTTGGCGTGACCGTGGGGGTTGCTGTGGGGGTCGGCGTATCGGTGGCCGTGGGGGTGGCTGTGGGCATCGGCGTGGGGGTGGCGGTGGGTGTTGGCGTGAGGGTGGGCGTAGGAGTCGGCGTCGGGGTGGGCGTGGGCGTCGGCGTGGGAGTTGGCACCTGCATGTTGAGATGGATCCGCTTTTCCGCGTATCCCCCCTCCGTGCTCTTCATATACACGCGCAGGGTCACCCAGCCGGAGGAGATCTCACTCACATCCCAGGAGTAGATTTCAGCGGTCTGAGAGACCGGGTTGTTGCGGTTCGTTAACGTATCCCACTGGACAGGGTCTTTGCCCAACCCGTACTGCAACCTGAATTCTTTAAACCACCCGGTGGCGTCCACCTTGGCGAAGATCTGCAACTCGCTGGAGGAAATCACATCATCGTGGCGGGGGGAGGCGAACTCGATGATCGGCCGGGGGTCGTTCTGGGAACAGATCTTGTCGCGCACGATGTAGGGATCCTTGCTGAAACCCATGCTTTTCGCCCACTGCTCACCTTTGGACGTGTTCTTGACCCACTTAACTGCCCAGGGGTCATCCACATTCAACCCCACTTCTTCCTTCGTATACCGGGAGCATGCCGCGGAAGCTAATTCCTTCGTCCAGGTATCGATCTCGACTTTCTTCCACAAATCCTCTTCGGCAGGTTCGGGCAGCTGGTCGCCGGCGAAATATTCACTCCGCTGCCGGGGGCAGTATTTGGAGGGGAACGTGCCGGAGATGGCGCAAATCACCCGCTCTACCACCCCTGCGGGTTTCACAAAAGGTGTGGGGTTCCCGCCGGTGACTTCCTGCATGGCTCGCACCATGAAATCCGCCCAGATGGGAGCCGCACCGGTCAAACCGCTCGTATCCTGCATGGGCGTGTAATCCGCGTTCCCTACCCAGACTCCAACCGCCAGATCCGGTGTGTACCCCATGGTCCAGTTGTCTCGAAAATCATTCGTCGTCCCTGTCTTTGCAGCCGCCTGGAAAGGGAGGTTCAGTACGGAATTGGGCCCGAACGCCGGCGTGCGGGCTTCGTTGTCGGAGAGAATAGAGGAGATCAGGAAAGCATGCTCGGGGCGGATAACCTGCTCCCCGCTCGGGGTTTGATGTTCATACACCACATTTCCTTGATAATCCTCGATTTTCGTGATCACCACCAGGGGGATCTGCCGCCCGCCGTTGGCCATCGTAGCATAGGCAGCAGTCAATTCCCGGAGCGTGACCTCTCCCCCTCCTAATGTCAGGGACAGGCCATAATCATCCCGATTAAACGTACTGATTCCCATCCGGCTCGCAAAGGGCACCAGTCCTTCTTCTTCCGGGGTCGAGGGATCATCATAAATACCCACAAAATCCAGGGTCTTAACCGCGGGCACATTGTACGAATTGGCGAGTGCGTCCCGTACGGTGACCGGACCGTGAAAGCGTTCGTCATAGTTCACCGGTTTATAAGGAGGGCGAGGGTCGTTCGGATCCCCCGAGGGAGGAAACTCCGAAGGCACATCCCAGATCAAGGTGGCGGGTGTCCAGCCCGCCTCAAACGATGCCAGATACGTAAGGGGTTTGATCGCTGACCCTGGTTGGCGGGGCCGGAGGGCCATGTTGATCTCCCCCTGGATCTCCTCATTATTGAAATCCTCGGAACCAATCATGGCCAGAATCTCACCCGAGGATGGTTTCAAAGCCACCAAGGCCCCGTTGGAAACCCGGTGCCTGTCATCTAAGCTGTCAATCTTTTCCCGGACAATTTCCTGCGCCATGTCCTGCAGGGTGGGATCAAGTGTGGTGTGCACTGTGAAACCGGAACGGTAAATCGTCTGGGCGTCATAGCGGTCTTCCAGAAGAGAGCGGACATAATTCACCCAGTGCGGGTAACGCATTTCACCCTGAGGCGCTTTGAACTCATATTCTTTTATTTTCTCTGCCGCGCTGGCAGCGTCACCCGCGCTGATGCATATCCCCTGCTGGTTGTTGCTGACATAAATGCATCCCTGTTCCTGGCTGGCCTGATACATCGAAACCAGGACCTGCTCGTGGCGGTTCAACGTCAATTCCCGATTCGTGTAAATATCATATATGGAGGGAAGTTGAGGGATCCCGGCTAAAAAGGAGGCCTGCGCTAAATCAAGCTTCTTTGCAGAGGTTCTAAAATACGTCTCCGCAGCAGCCTCCACTCCGTAGGACAGATTACCGTAATAGATTTCATTTAAATATAATTCGAGGATTTCATCCTTGGAGTACCGCCGGGTAATTTCTGCGGCGAGAATCGCTTCCCGGAGTTTACGGATATAGGTCTGGCGCGAGCGTTCTTCCGGGGAAAAAAGCAGGATCCGGGTCAGCTGCTGGGTGATCGTGGAAGCGCCCGAGACGATCTCATCGCTGACCAGATTTGACCAAAATGCCCGGGCGATAGCAAAGATATCATATCCTGGGTGGCTGTAAAAATGGGAATCCTCTGTGGCAATCGTCGCTGCCACCAGGTAAGGCGAGATCTCCTCTAAAGGAACGTAGGTCCTGCGCCCCGCATTCGGGTCCAAGATCTCATATAACTCCCCCCCTTCTCTGTCCAGGATGCGGGTGGTCTCAAATTGGGCGGCCTGCTCCCGCAGGTTATCCACATCAGGCAAGCTGCTGGCAACCCGGTTGTAGTGGTACATGCCAAAGGAGCCCAGGACAATGGCCAGGATGACGAAAACAAAGGCACCGATTACAGCCATCCGCAGGAAACAACCCAGGCCCCGGCTCCAGTTCCAGTTTCCTGGACCTGAAGAGGTCCACCAGCGCTTGAAGCCTTTCCACTTTTGGGCCAACGGGGAAACCTCCCCGGAGTGCGCAGGCAGCGCCTGCGAGGCAGTCTCCTTCCCTTTCTGCTGGGGCTCATCCATACGCCTGGGCAGGGGCATCCCCCGCGTGTCCAGGGCAGGCGGAGGTGTGTGAGGTGTTTCACCCAGGGGCGGAGGCGGTGTTTCTTCCAGTCTAGACGGAGGTTCAGGTTCCTCTATGATCTCCGTCTCACCAGGCTCAGGGAACTCATCCTCGGCACCATCGAGGCTCCCCTGCTCCTTTACTCCCGGGGGTTCCACCCAAGAAGGTGGTTTCGAGGGCGTTTCCTCAAAAAAGATCGTCTTCTGGAGAGAAGGATCCTCCTCTTCCACTGTCCCTTCAGTTCCCTGGTCCGGAGCGGGATCGCCCGCTTCCAGATTGGATGGGCTTTCCTCTCCTGGGGGAATATCTTCCTCTGCCAACCCCTCATATTCGCCCTTTGCATAGGGGTCCTCTTCTTCTTTGATACCGGGCTCTGGATCCCGAATTTCTTCGCTCCCCGCAGATGCCTGCTCGGGCCCTGGTCCTCCATCTTCCTGCATTCGATCCACCGTGACCTGATCCGCAGCAGGGGGATTCTCCCGCACCCCTTCAGATGACTCCCCCCCTTGCGCAGGGTGTTCTCCAGGCCGGGAAAGGGATTCTCCAGGCGGTGAGGAAGGGGTTGTATCCATATCCTCATGCCCTGCTTCCTCATCTCCCACCCGGGTCTCGCCACCCCCTGCCTCATCATTTTCCATCAGTTGAGCAAGTTTTTGCGCCTCTTCCTCTGATTTTTCAACTTTATCAAGAAGATCTTTGAAGCGCTTCCGGGGATCTTGAGGGGATTCTTGATTTTTCTCTGTCATAGGTAGCTGCCGTGCCTAAACAATGGCCAAGTAGTTGTTCACAATTATGAGCTAATTCTAGCACACAATCCCCCTGGATTCGGTCAATATATAAACTCGAAGGGTATCTATAAAGGTGCAATATTAACGCCAAAAGATCCCCCAGAAAAGGGCGTCTTATCCATTCAGCTCACTAAGACCATTACAATTGACCGAACCGGATGCAGCCCTTACAATGCAGATCATGAGAGACTGGCACATAGAACTCAGCGCTCTGGGTGGTATTCCTCTAAGCGCTGACCCCCGTTTAAATCGCCGCTCCTTCCCGGAAGACCATATTTGGTGCTTGACCTCACAGAATGTCCAACCACCTGCCTTGACCTTTCTGACTCGATTTGGTTTGCAATCTCATGCTTACCAGATTTTTCCCATCTTCAAAACTGAAGAAAACGAAGTCCGGAATCCTGAATGCTTTTTTGCCCCTCCCCTCATTCGTTCCTTCACCACGAATCTCTTAAAAATATCTTTTGAACCCTGGAAGGACCTCCAGGCCAGCGTGTCCTACTGGGTCCCGGAACGTCAGGTATCAGCGGGTGCATTCACGATGACCAACACCCGCTCGGAAAATCAACGTTTCCAATTCCACCTGGCTGCTGTCCTACACCCGCTTGGAGGAGGACAGTCTATGAAGGCGTCCAGGGTTGAAGGTCGAACCGTCCTGTCTGGGAAATCCGGAAATTTGCATCCCCTTCTTTTCCTCACCGGTGGGCCCCGGGAAGGCATGGGGGTTTTTCCGAATCTGTCTTTAGAGTTCGATCTACCTCCCCAGGGATCGGAGACACTTCGCTGGGTTTCATCCAGTCTGAATAGCCCGGAGGAATCTTTTCAACTCACCCAATCCATAATGAAGAGAACCTGGGAGGCAGCCTTTGCCCGCACAGAAAACCTCTGGGAGGGACAGCTGCAGATCTACACCGGAGATCCCATGTGGGACCTGGCCTGCGCACTGTCACAAAAACTTGGTTTTGGATCGGTTTTCGACAAAGACGAAAAGGGACGTTATTACTTTCAAGACAGGCGCCTTGATATCGGCCGCGTGTCTGACAACGGCCCCGAAAAAAACCTCCCATCTGAAGAGCCGGGCCTCACGGCCCTGGAATCCGTTTTTCTCGCAGATCTGGTCAGTCCAGGTTCTCCTAACCTCCTGGAATCCCTCCTGAACCCTTTTTTACAAGGCTACAAAGAAAATGGGTTTGTGGGCTTTCGAAGTCCTCCTGGCAAAGAAGACGCTGACTTATTAGCTTCCCCATTCTTGCTGCGTTTAGCCTGGAAGGTGTTTAAAGAAAACCAAGATTTCAAGTACCTGGAAAGCGCTTACCCGGCTTTAATCGGTTACCTTGATTTATGGTTCAGTAAAAGGCAAGATCGGGACGCCGATGGTGCTCCTGAATGGTCCCGCGTTCGCCAGGTAGAATGCAGCGCGCACCCCGCGAACCCCGGGCGGGACAGCTGGCTTCACTTCCCCCATATCCCCTATGCAGAATCCCCGGCGTTATGCGCTCTGCTCATCGCTGAAATAGATAATCTTCTAGAGATTTGTGACCGGATCCAAGAAAAAGAAGCTGTCCAAGTCCTGCAAAACCGGAAACAGGCCTTAACGGACTTCGTCCATAGATCCTGGAGCGCTGAACAGGCCCAATACCAACGCTGGGACCGGACCTCCCACCATTTTCCTGTAGGCGAGGAGTTACAAAAAGGGCAAGGGCCGGGGTTAATGATCCTCAAGAAAAAACTTGCTCACGCATCCCGGCTGGTTCTTCATTTCCAAAGCCCCCACCCGCTGTCTCCCAAGACCAAGATCTTTCTCCACGGAGAGGGAGAAGACCAGAAACATTGGGTGGAAAACATCCCCATCCATCAAATTTATTGGAATCACAATCGGGGAAAAGCTACAAGCAAACACATTTACACATACCTGGAATATGTCGTCGCTTACAACCTCGCTGAGGATGTGAAGATCAGCGTCGAGACAGCGAATTTTCAGACGGATGACATCCTGCTCTTGCTTCCCCTGTGGTCAAAAACTGCCCTCCCGGAACAAGCCCAAGCGCTCATCCAAAGGAAGATTGGGTCGGAGGAAGCATTTTGGGGGTCCTATGGACTCCGATCAGGTATCAAGCCGAAAAACCCAACGCTCCTCCCCTCCTGGAACAGCATGATTGGAGATGGGCTCCTGGCTTACGGGGCCCAGACATTGGCAGCAGAACTTTTTCAGAATTTCATGAAGTTGATCATCAAAAACATGACCAACAGTAAGTCATTTTACGGCGCGTACGATTCAAAATCGGGAAAAGGGATAGGTCAACCGTACCGGATCACAGGAGCTGTGCCGATCGGGTTCTTTCTCAAGGTGTTAGGGGTAGATATCCACAACAATCACGAAGTCTTTATTAGATGGGGGAACCCTTATCCCTGGCCGGTGAAACTTGAATACCGAGGGTTGACGGTGATCCATGAAAAGGAAGAAACGATCCTTGAATTCGCCGGCGGCCAAAAGACAGTTATCGAAGATCAAAACCAAACACTCGTCCGCCTAGGATAGATCATCCTCGCTGCATTTTATGACCCGGTAGGTTTTCACATCCAGCTTTTTTTCCTTCCACAGATCCGGTTTGACCCCCATTTTGTAACACAAACGACTTAGAAACGTTTTCACATCCGGCAGTTTCTCCCAGACCTGGGGTAAAAATGTGGCTTTGTGGTAGCCGTCGCTGAGGACAACGCCGTCCAGGCCCGGTTTCAGTTCATGGACCAAATCCTCTGGCGATTCGTAATCCAAGGTGCGTGGTTTCGTAAGCACGGAAACCTCGATCGTGATCTCCCCGATCTCTTCCGCGCCTACTGGTGGGAAACGAAAATCGTGGAAGGCAGCTGCCAGTGCTCGATCCTGGACATCCTCCACCAAAGGCTGCTCAGCTTTCAACGTCCCGACACACCCCCTCAAAGCTCCCCGTTTTGTTAGGGTCACAAAACTGGCTCTCTTTTTCCTCAAGGGAGGGGCAAATGAATCCACTTCCAGGACAGGAAGCTTCTCATTCCGGGCTTTTTTTTGGATCGCTTCCCGGGCAATCTTCAAGAGCGTCTTTTTATCTTCCCTGGTCAATTCAATGGTCATATTCTTGCACATATTACATATACCTGAGGCGAGGCAAAGAAACTGGGTTCGTGAGGATGCACATATCCTCTAAAAATGGATCCGGATGAAATGGATTTTAAAAAGGCGAATCCCTTCATCCTAATGAATTTATTAATATCCTATGAGAGTAAGCAGCTGAAGACAAGTGATAAAATTAACTCTCGAGGTACTTTGAGGTAAAATAGGGAAGGTAAACGAGCGTTAACACGACAATACCTGACAAAAAAATCATGAAAACACAAGCCGACCCGAACACAAAACCATCCACAGAGAACATATTCCTTTCCACAGTTAAGGGGATATTTGCGGTTTCTTTGGTAGCGGTCTTCACCGCGACCCTTTTTACGACCTGGCCCTCGACAGGGATCAGCTTTCCTTTCCAACCAGAAAGTGAACAGGCGCGATTTCCCGCCACCACACCCACCCTTGACTCAGCCCTTCATGTGGGGCTTGTAGTCGGCCACTGGGGGCACGATTCAGGCGCAATTTGTCCGGATAGTCTGGGCGGACACCGGGAAGTGGACATCAATTACAATGTCGCAGAACTCACCCGCCAGCTCCTTCAGGCGGAGGGAGTAGAAGTGGATTTACTGAAGGAATATGACGATCAGCTGAATGAATACATGGCAAATGCCCTGATATCCATTCACGCGGACACATGCCAGTATTTACCCAACGAAGCCTCAGGTTATAAAATTGCAGAAACCGTCGAAAACAAACGCCCCGAGCAAGCCGCCCGGCTCACCGCCTGCATGAAAAACAGGTACACTCAAGCCACAGGCCTATCTTTCATCAATCAAACAACGGCAGACATGACCAGCTATCATGCCTTCAAAGAAGTTCATCCAAACACACCGGCTGTGATCATCGAGACAGGTTTTATGAACCAGGACCGGATATTATTGACAGAAGAGCCTAACAAAGTAGCCCAAGGCATCGCAGAAGGTATATTATGCTTCCTGAACCGTGAGGAAATTTCACCAGGTCAATAAACCATGAGAACTCCCTTACCTGAGCCTGCTTTGGAGGCCCTTCAAGAGGCAAGAGAGGCACTGAAAAGAGGTGATAAACAATCTGCCCGCAGAAAATCGTGGGAGGCAGCCAAGCACGCCCCCGAACACGAAGAACCGTGGCTTTACCTGGCTTCGCTTTCTTCACCTTATGCCAGTGCGGCTTATCTGAAAAAAGTTTTGCAAATCAACCCATCCAGTAAACGGGCCCGAAAGGGAATGCACTGGGCAGCAAAGCGCCTGCGATCCGACCCCCAATCTCAGCGATCAGGAAACACGCGTTTCTCCCTGGCGATTACCAAAGACGCCCTGATTAAAAATCGACCCCTTTTCCTACCCTGGTCAATCAGCATCTTGATCTTGGTGATCGGGGTCTTGGTATGGCTGTGGACTCCAGAATTCTCATCCGCACTGCAGGCTCCCTTACACACGCCCCATCCATCCACCCGGGAAAGCCAAGCCCCCTTACAAAAAGCGACCTACACCCCTACGCCCACAGCGACGTACACACCGACTCCAACCCCGACCCCGACCAACACACCCACCATCACACCCACCACCACACCCAAGCCAACGAAAACGAAAATACCTACGCCAGCGAATAGGAACTCCATCTTACCCGCAGGTGTGTATTCAAATGAACGGTGGTTTGATTTAGACCTTTCCGAACAGCGGCTACGCGCATACCAGGGAACTAGACTCGTGAAAACATTCGTCGTCTCCACGGGGACTTGGCTGACTCCCACCCTTCCGGGACGATATCGGATTTATGTTAAGCTCCGTTACGACCACATGGCAGGACCAGGTTACTACCTGCCGAACGTGCCTTACACCATGTACTATTACAGAGGGTACGCCATCCACGGCACATATTGGCATAATAATTTCGGCACCCCTATGAGCCATGGCTGCGTAAATCTCCGCACCCCGGATGCCCGATGGGCATTCCAGTGGGCTTCCGTGGGGACCGTGGTAAACATTCATTACTAAACCCTTATGACTCACAAAGAG
This sequence comes from Anaerolineales bacterium, assembly GCA_046483045.1. Taxonomy (GTDB): domain Bacteria; phylum Chloroflexota; class Anaerolineae; order Anaerolineales; family UBA11858; genus B10-G9. The sequence goes on from JAWODY010000048.1 coordinate 44,736, forward strand.
ACTTTCAGTCGAAAAGATTTTATAAATGTCAGTGGAGCGGGACTCCTGGGACTGATGGGTACCCAATTTAAATCATTCAGAAACCTTTCCCCTCAACTCCAAGGCAGAGTCATATACGACCGGGTCACGCTCTTCGACAAACCGAGTCTGGACAGTCAGGAAAGACAATTGAAATGGAAAGATGATGTCCTCCCCATCGCCCAGGTGACAATTGGCGATCGGGAGCCCAGCCATAACCGCATCTGGTACAAAATTGGAAATCAGGGGTTCGCCCATTCGGGTGGCGTTCAGCCTGTTCAGACCTCCTTAAACCCGGTGGTCGAAGACCTCCCCGATTACGGGGTCCTGGCGGAGGTAACCGTTCCTTTTACAGACGCGCTTTGGGAACCTGGAGCCATCTACCGCATTGCCTACCGTTTATATTACGAAACCACCCATTGGATCAAAGACATCACCTACTCACATGACGGGACCGCTTATTACCAGATCCTGGAAGACAAATGGGATCTAGAATACTTTGTCCCTGCCAGGCATCTCCGGATCATCCCCCACCATGAATTGACCATGATCTCGCCCGATGTCCCCAGCTATGCGAAACGAATTAAAGTTTATACCGAAAAACAAATGGTCGTGGCCTTCGAATGGGAAAAACCGGTTTACATGGTAAAAGCTTCCACCGGGTCGAAATTCAGCACAGGTGTTTATTCAACGCCCTCAGGCCATCACATCACAAACTATAAGCGCCCGTCCCGACATATGGCCAGGGGGAATTTAGCCCACAATGGGTACGACCTGCCTGGGGTACCCTGGGTGATTAACATCACCGAGGACGGCATCGCTCTCCACGGCACGTACTGGCACAATGACTTCGGGCAACCACGCAGCCACGGCTGCATCAACCTTCCCTCCAAAGCAGCCAAATGGTTTTACCGCTGGACGCTTCCTTATGTCCCCCCCCATGAAAAAATGATGTATGACAACGCTGGAACAAGCGTCGATGTCATCAGTGGGATATAAACACCCAAATTCTTTTTCACAAACCTTTCATCTTGGAAGATAACATGCACTCAGCTTTTCAATACCCAAAATATGTTTTGAAAAGGAAATTCTTTTCCTTTGCGAATAAATTTTACGTTTACAATCCAAAGGATGAAGTGGTCTTCTTTAGCCATCAGAAGATGTTCAAACTTAAAGAGGACATCCGCGTGTACAGCGATGAAGATAAATCTCAAGAACTACTCCTCATTCAAGCTCGACAGGTCATCGATTTCGCCGCTTCCTATGATGTAATAGATACCACTACCCAGGTGCATGTGGGGATCATAAGGCGGAAAGGTTTTCGCTCCATGGTGCGGGACAAATGGCACTTACTCACCCCTTCCAAAGAGGAACTGGGCACCATCGAAGAGGACTGCCTCGGCAGCGCACTGCTGCGGAGATTTATCCTCGGCTCCCTCCTTCCTCAAACATATCGTGTTCAGGTGCTGGGTGATCCAGTTGCCACCTTCCGCCAGCGATTTCATCTCCTCCGGTACGTCCTGGAAATTGACCTTTCAGAGAACAGCAAGGAAAAACTTGATCCCCGGATGGGGATCGCAGCCGGAATCCTATTGGGTGCCATTGAAGGCAGGCAAAATTAATCATAGAATAGGGTCAGATTGATGGACCATGGATTACAGCCTAAAAGGAGCCCCAATGCCAAGATTAACCATTGAAGAGCATGGTACATTCGATGTGGAAGCCGGGACACGATTAGTGAGGGCAATTGAAGACGCAGGCATCAACATTCTCCACCGCTGTGGAGGGTATGCGAAATGCACTACGTGCCGGGTGGAATTTCTATCCGGAGAGCCGGCCCAGATGACGAAAGCAGAAAAAGAAAAATGGAAAGAAAAGGACACCTCAGGCGTCCGTCTCTCCTGCCAGATGATGATTGAGGGTGACATGAGGATTAAAGTGATCAACACGGTGGAGAGCACGGGGTTAGAGGATCCAGGGGATACCCCGAAAGAGGATATTACGCCGGAGCCGGAGTGGGTCCCCCCAAACACATAGCATGTCGCGCGAACCGTTATTTGCAGGCTTAGTGGTCGATGAGCAGGATCAACCCGTTTCCACCGCCTACGTGGGAGGGGATCCATGTTATATCGTGGATGACGAAGGTTTTAAACGCCACATCCCCGCTGAAAAAGTGGACCGGCAGGTCCTCAGGAGAATGCGCGAGCTCATCCAGGGGCATGAGGACATCCTGAGTGAACAAGCAGCGAAAATGCTGGGACAAGATGACATCTTTTCCCAGGCCATGCTCAAAGAACAATTGAAGAACATCGATCAACAATTCGAAGAAGTCTTAGAAACAGGGATTCCGGAAGAAGCACGAGCTTACCTGGGGATGACCGGGTTTCAAATCTCCATCAATCACCACGGAGATGTCTTAGAGGTGCGTCAACCGGGAACTCACCCGTCCGCCTAATTATGAATGATATGCCTTCCCCCCACATTGTGAACGTTGACGAATCAAATTTTGACTACCAGGTTTTAGCCTACTCGCAAAAGAAGCCTGTGATCGTCGATTTCTGGGCAGAATGGTGCGACCCTTGCCAGAGGATAACGCCCGTCCTGGAACGTTTAACCCAGGAGAATCAAGGGAAATACCGCCTGGCGAAAGTTAATGTGGATGAAAACACAAAACTGGCAAGACGCTATCAGGTCCACAAGCTCCCCGCCATAAAAGCCTTTCAAAATGGCCAGGTGATCGGCGAGTTGAGGGGCGTCCAAAGCAGCGAACAGATCCGGTCTTTCGTGCGCCAAATCATACCGGGACCGGAAAGTTTGTTGATGGAGAAAGGGCAAAGCTTGTTCCACAGCGCTGATTACCCTGAAGCCGAACGGGTTTGCAGGGAGATCCTGGAAGAACAACCCAACCATCCCGGGGCAACTTTACTGCTCGCTAAGAGCCTGTTAGCCCAAGGTGAGGGAGATGAGGCTCAAGTCATCCTGGAGCACTTCCCCCCCAGCCCGGAATACAAATCCGCGGAGACTCTGATTCCGTTGGCCGAAGCCATGCAGTTGAACAGCGAAGGACCCCCTTCATCCAGAGCGGAAATCGATGCGGTCTTCCAGCGCGCAGTCCGCTTGATCGCCATGGGTAATTTTCCCGCTGCTTTAGATGGGCTCCTGGACGTACTCCGGAGGGATAAACGCTACCGGGATGGGGAAGCCAAAGAGATCGTAGTGGGGATCTTTGAGCTTTTGGGAGACCAGCATCCCCTGAGCAAAGAATACCGTCCAAAATTGGCGAATATCCTCTTCTAGCTGGGAAAAAAAGATCATACCTTGACCCATGAAACGGACTGTGTACAATTAAAGATGCTTTAAGTGAGGGGCGGTGGCGGAATTGGCAGACGCAGGGGACTTAAAATCCCCCGGTATATCCGTGTGGGTTCGACTCCCACCCGCCCTACTAATCATCATCTGGAGGATCAGGATCGCTACTTCCCCATGATGGAAAATGGTCTGCATCCGTGCAGGCTATTTTTTATTTATGCTTCAAATTAACCTCAAATTGATTTCCATGCTCATCTTTCATGACGCTCTTGATGGGACAGGGCGATTCTGAGAGCATGATGCACACTGCCAGGCTTTCATTCAAAAGGAGACGCCCGTGAAAAAATTAATCACGACTCTGGGCCCATATCGAGAGAACCAACTGGGAATGATCCTCCCCCACGAACATATCTTTGTAGACTTGAGCCCAATAGAGGAAGAAAACTGGAAAGCCGCAAAAACCCAGGACGTAGTAGAAAAGATGTCACCCCAATTGGTCCGAGCTAAGGAGACAGGTGTCACTGCCCTGGTGGAATGCACGCCCGTGGGCGTGGGCCGTCGGGCGGACATTGTACGGGCTGTATCCGAAGAGGCCGGAGTTCCAGTGGTTGTTCCCACCGGGATTTATCGAGAACCCTGGATTCCGCAATGGGCTCATGATGCCCCGCTTGAGCTCATCCAGGACTGGATGACTGCTGAACTGACCAGTGAGATTGAAGAATCAGGCGTGCAGGCCGGCTGGATCAAGCTCAGCGCGGGAGATGACGGCTTAACCGAAACGGAAACAAAGATCCTGCGGGCCGCCGCACGCACAGGGAAAACAACGGGTGCCCTCATCGGAAGTCATACGATAAAGGGCAGCGTAGTCAAAGATCAAATCAGGATCATTCAAGAAGAAGGGTACAGCACGGATCGATTCCTGTGGATCCACACTCAGGCTGAAGAGGACTTTACTCTCCACCTGGAGATCGCCCAACAGGGCGCATGGATAGAGTATGACTCCATAGGGAATGAAGAAACACCTGATGGGTATTTCCTGGATCGAATCTCTCGCGTTGTGGATGCCGGTTACGGCCGCCATCTTCTGCTCAGTCATGATCGAGGTTGGTACGATCCATCCCAACCCGGGGGAGGTGAGGCAAAACCCTATACATATTTAAGTGATACATTTCTGCCGGCATTGGAAGAAACAGGGCTAGGAGAAAAGACCATTTCTGCCCTGACCCAAGAAAACCCTTTCCGGGCCTTCGCCCGCTGACCTCTGCTCAAATACAGCTTTTAAAAGGGGGAATAACGAACGCCTGCAGGGCCCAGATGCTCCGTTGGGCTGGACCTACCAGGGGGCAGAAACGGACACCAAACTGAAAGCGCTTACAATCCCTATGACATTCTGCAGGTAGTACCCGTGACAAATGTCACCCCCCTAGGGTTTAATCATTGACATATCAGCCCCAATTAGGTATTGTGGAATTGAAAACGCTTCCAATACGATGAAAAGAGGAAGGGTCTGTGAAACATGTAACGCTGGATGATGTCGCCAAAGAGGCTGGGGTTTCGAGGGCCACCGTTTCAAGGGTTGTCAACGATTACCCCCATGTCAGTGATCATGTGCGCCAGCAAGTCCAGGCCTGCATCGATAAATTGGGGTACAACCCTCATCTTATTGCCCGTTCCCTGGCTTCAAAAAAGACAGGAAACATCGGTCTTGTTTTCCCAAACAGCATCCATAACTTCTTTACAGACCCCTATTATCCGCGCCTGACTGAGGGTATCGCCCACGCCTGTAATGAAAACGACTACACGCTTTCCCTGTTTATTTTCCATACCGAAGAGCTGGAAAAGAAACTCATCCCCCGCTTGACCCGGGGAGGACTAGTGGACGGGATCATCGTCCAAGCCACCGGGATTGACGATAATATCCTCTTTAAGATCAAGAACGGGGAAGTCCCCTTTCTGGTCGCAGGTAGGCCTCTCAATCTACCGGAAGCAAATTATATTGATGTCGACAATGTATCCGGAGCATACAACGCTGTGGCTCACCTCATCCGGGTGGGCAGAAAGAAGATCGGGATGATCTCCGGCCCCAGGAACACGTCCGCAGGATTAGACCGCCTGAAGGGGTACCGTCAGGCCCTGCGGGAACGAAACTACCCTATTGAAGACGGACTGGTTGTTGAGGGGGACTTCACAGAGTTAAGTGGATACCATGCAGCCAATCAACTCTTGAAAAATCAGGAGGTGGATGCGATCTTTTCTGCCTCTGATACGATGGCTGCCGGCGCGCTGAGAGCTGTGAAAGATCACTCCTTATCGGTGCCGGAGGATATCGCCCTGGTCGGGTTTGACGACCTGCCCCCTTCCCGGACAGCTGTCCCTTCGCTGACCACCATCCGCCAACCCATTCGCCGTTTCGGCGTCAAAGCAGTAGATGTATTAATTGACATCATAGACAACGGTTCACCTCCCCCCAGACAAGTCATCCTTGGCACAGAATTGGTGATACGCGAATCTTGTGGAAGCATTTAGGGAACGAT
>JAWODY010000012.1:0-14001 GCA_046483045.1 Anaerolineales bacterium
ACAGATGAAGCTGGTGATAAACAGGATTACGAGCCTTCAGAAGTTTCCCAGGTAGAAACTCCCGAAGATTTCGAAGAAGACCCGATATCCAAATTTGAAATGGGTGAAGGATTAGTATCTGATCAAATTGGGGAGAAAGAAGAATCATTCCCGGACTGGTTAGCGGAACTTGATGAGGAAGAACCCCAACAAGAAGCAAAAACGGATTCGGAACGACCCGAAGAAAAGGCAGCTGAAATTTCGGAAGGCACTTCAGATGTGGCACCAGAACCCTCTCTTTCTGAACCTCTCTCCGAAGCAATGGATGAAGAACAGGATATTCAGGGATGGTTACAAGAGGAAGACGAAGAAGCTCAACAACCAGCTGTTAGCAAAGATGAACCCATGTCCGAAATCCAGGACTCAACCACTGATGAAAGATCTCATCCAACATATCCAACAGAAGGAGAAACTTCCCCCGAAGAGGAAGAAGAAATGCCTGACTGGATGGAGGATGTAGAACCTACCGAGAGGCCTGAAAGGGCTGCTATGGATGCTGGTGAAGACAAAGAAGACACAATTACTTCGGATGCAGCACAGGAATCAGAAACATTCCCTAAAAAATCCGACCTTGACGAGGAGGAAGAAACCCTTGCCTGGCTAGAAAGTTTAGCGGAACGACAAGGAGCTGAAGAAGATAGTTTTGTCACCTCCGCTGAACAAAGGGCAGATGTCAAACCTTCTGAAATTGAAGAAGAAGAAATACCGGAGGAAATGGAAGAAGAGATATCCGAGGCTGAAATGCCTGACTGGTTATCTGAATTGGAACCTGAAAAAGCGGATGAAGTGGAGAAGTTTGAAGAAACTCATCCAGAAGAAGAACCTCCCCAAAAAATCACCGGGGAGACGGGTCAAGAAATGGAAAAGGCTGAAGAGGAGACCCTACCTGATTGGCTTGCTGAATTGGAAACCAAAGATAAAGAAACGGTCTTTGAGGACCAAGAACCCGTTGACCAGGATTTTGAAGAGCAAATATACAAACCAAGCATGCAGACATCAGAAGAGCCCATCCCCACAACCGAGGAAACCGAAGAAGAGCTCCCCGAATGGTTAGGTGAACTCGAGAAGGAAGAAGAAAAAGACACAGAAGCCGCTCAAATTCCTCCTGAGGAGCAAGAAATTGAATCCACGCCCAGCCTGGAAGATGCGGAAGATGAAGAAGAAATCCCTCCCATATCTGGTTTTGATGAGGATATAGAAGAAGACGAAGCCTGGTTGGATAGTTTATCCCTTTCCCAAGAATTGGACGTCGAAGAATCAATCTCACCTCAAAAAACCAGCGAAGAGATGCCCCCCCAACCAGACGCAGGAGATATCCAGGAAGGCTTTATCTCTAAAAAGGAGGAGATGGTTGAGGCTGAAGATGAGGAAGAAGAAGCTGATTGGTTGGTAGATCTCGAAACAGCTGATGATCAAGCCAGGGAATTCATATCCTCGGAAGATGCTCCAGAAAGCGATGAGTCCCCCGAATCCAGCTTTTCGGAAGGTATGTTGAAACGCCTTGGAGAAAAAGATGAGCTTGAAGAAAGCGTTCCTGTTGACGAGGAAGAAAAGGTCCCGGACTGGCTGGTGGATTTCAAAGAAGAGGAAGACCCTCAAGAAACTGCTGTACTCTGGTTAAGGAATTTGGTAGAAAAAGGTGAAGATGTAGATGTCAAGGAAGAAATAAGACAATATACTGACGAACTTGATTCAGATGAGATTCCGGAATGGATGGAAGACCTCCAGAAGGAAGAGGATCCAACCTCGACCGCTATGTTGTGGTTGGATAAACTAGAAAACGAACAAAGGGCCGCTGAAGTTCAAAAACAAGAAATTCAAGAAGACGATACAGATGATGAAACAGATTGGATAGCTGAGCTGGAAAAGGAACAAGAAAGGCTGAAATCTGAAAAATCCTTTGAGGAAACCAATGATTTCGATGTCGATGAAGGAGATTGGTTAGCTGATCTGGAGCGGGAAGAAAGTGTTGCCTCTGAAAAGGAAACAAAAACACCATTCAGCGAGGAATCTGATTCTGAGGAAAAAGGACCTGATGAGGAAGAAACTCCACCTTGGATGTTGGCTACCTCCCCTCTAGAAGGAGATCTGTTGACCGGTGATTTAACACAAGATGACCAAGAGGAAATACCCGAATGGTTATCTGGAGAAACGGAAGCAGAACAGGAAGTAGAAGAGGTTGAGGGACAGGCAGAAGATGGCGAATATCAATGGTTGTCTGCTTATAGAGAAGAAGATACCACTCAGAAAGAGAAACTAAACATCAATGTTGCTGCAATATCTCAACTCGAATCGATCCTTGGAATCAGCTATCAAATTGCAGAAGGCATCGTCTCATACAGAGAGTTAAATGGACCCTTTGAGAAAATTGAAGACCTGAGAGATGTCCCTGAAATTAAGGATAATCAAACAATCGAGATCCTGCGCTCAGAAGTTACCCTGAGGGTACCCGAGAGCGCGGTCCCAGAAGAAAAAGAATATCCCAAGGAAGAGGAAAAGAAGTCCCAACCGGAAGAAGTGTCTAATGTCGAGGATACACTCGAGAATGCACGAAACATGATGGCTTCTGGGGATATCGATGAAGCACTATCAATCTATGAAGATATGATCGAAGAAAAGGAAAAGATTGAACAAGTCATCGATGAACTTTCTGAAGCCACCTACGAACATCCCATGAACGTTTCGATCATTAAAACGCTTGGAGATGCGTATATGAGCATTGATAAATTACAGGAGGCGCTGGACGCATATTCAAAAGCAGAAGATTTACTCAGGTAAAGACGATCATTCATGCTGCTTCTCGTTACCCAACAGGACCGGCTCCCTAGAGAGTCGGTCCTGTTTCGTTGACCTTTCCCATTTTCATTTCGATGAAGAACATGTATACTTAACACTGCTCAAAACTGCATATCAAGATGGAGGATCTTGTGGAGAAAACATTAGTACTGATCAAGCCAGACGCTGTACAAAGGGGATTAATTGGAAAAATCATCTCCCGCCTTGAAAGCCGCGGATTAAAATTGATCGCTGGAAAATATATCCAGGTGGATCAAGAATTAGCGGAATCCCATTACGGAATCCATAAAGGTAAGCCATTTTACGAATACTTACTTAAGTACATAACCTCAGCCCCTGTGATGGCTATGGCCTGGGAGGGGACTAATGCGGTAGCCGCCGTGAGACAGACAATGGGCTCGACAAACCCTCTTGAAGCCTCCCCCGGTACGGTCCGGCATGATTTAGGATTAGAAATCGGGTTAAACCTCACCCATGCCTCTGATTCACCGGAGAATGGCGAAAAGGAAGTTGCTCTCTGGTTCAATGACTCCGAATTAATTGATTGGGAAAGAGATGTAGATCGCTGGGTCTTTGAATAACCCCCCCCCGACACTCACTAACAGGTTCCGGGGTAATCACTTCGGAACCTTTTTTATTTTAGAATTAGATTTTGTTTACCATTTCCTGAAAACTAATGATGAAACCTACGGCAATACAAAGAGAGCTAGATAAGATACTCCCTCTGATAAAGAAACCTGGGAGATATACAGGAGGTGAGTTAAATCAAGTCGTCAAAGGATGGGAGAAAACAACCACCCATGTGGCGTTGTTGTTCCCCGAGGTATATGATCTGGGGATGTCAAATCTGGGCTGGACGGTCCTTTACGAAATGATCAATCAACGTCCGGATCTGCTTGCGGAGCGTGCGTTTTTGCCCTGGACCGACATGATCAAAGCCATGCGAGATGCCCAGATCCCGCTTTATTCATTAGAAACAAAACATGCTTTGATTGATTTTGACATCATCGGCGTTTCGCTACCATATGAAACTATATACACAAACTTCCTCACTGCCCTGGACCTGGCAAATATACCTTTGGATTCCCGCCGGAGAAAAGAAGACCAGCCTTTGATCATCGCAGGAGGACACGCCACCTTTAATCCGGAGCCTGTTGCTCCCTTTATTGATGCTTTCGTGATCGGAGAAGGTGAAGAGGTCATCCTGGAAATTACGGACGCATTCCAAAAATGGAAAAGGAATGGCGGTCTCAAAAACACGCTACTCCAATCCTTAAATGGTATAAACGGGGTTTATGTCCCATCCTTCTACCGCCCTATATACAACCACGATGGGACTTTTTCCCATCTTGAAAAACGGAAACCATCCGCGAAAGACCGGATCCAAAAAAGGATCACTGCCAAACTACCGCCTCCTCCCACCAACCTCATTGTGCCGTACATTGACATCGTCCATAACCGCGCCTCTGTTGAAATAATGCGAGGTTGTACTCGGGGATGTCGTTTTTGCCACGCAGGTTTTGTGAATCGTCCCGTCCGGGAAAGACCTGTCCAGCAAATTATCAACAGCATGGAAAAGATCGTCTCTCAGACAGGCTTCTCAGAAGTTGGACTGCTTTCTTTATCTTCTTCTGACTATACGAATATCGTGGAACTCGTCAAGTCTGCCCAAAGCGCGTTTGTTGAAAAACATATAGCGATTTCTCTACCCTCACTGCGGATCGAAAGCATTTCTGATTCTCTGATTGATGCTCTGGCTGAAAAAAGGCGGAGTGGATTTACACTTGCGCCTGAAGCTGGGACTGCGCGCCTGAGGAATTTGATCAACAAACCTATCTCCGACCAGCAGATCCTCCAAACAGCACAAGAAATATTTAAACGTGAATGGCATACGATCAAGCTTTATTTCATGATCGGATTCCCTTCAGAGGTCATGTCCGATATAAAAGCGATCGCTGATCTTTCCAAAGCCGTCAGAGATGTGGGAGAGAAGGTGATAGGACAGCGAGCGAAAGTCCATGCCAGCGTGAGCACGTTTGTTCCCAAACCTCATACTCCCTTTCAATGGGTGCCGTGCCTTGAAGAAGCGCAAATTCAGGAGAAAATAGAGTACCTGAAAGAAGAGCTCAGGGGATGGGGTTTGAAACTAAACTGGAATGATCCCCAAAATACAATCCATGAGGCCTGGCTTTCTCGGGGAGATCGCAGGATGGCAGAAGTCATCCGCCGAGTTTATGAAAAGGGTGGGAAATTTGATGCCTGGCAGGAACATTTTGATTTCCAAATCTGGCTGGACGCCTTTCAAGAGACAGGATTAGATCCCGCTTTCTACGCCCACCGCCAACGCTCGCAGGATGAGATATTCCCGTGGGATCACATCGACATTGGAGTTCAAAAATCTTTTCTCCAAGAGGATTACAAGTGGAGCAAAGAGGGAAAAACGCGTCCAGATTGTCGCGAGCAATGCTATGCATGTGGTGTAATGTCAGCCTATAATCAGCCCCGTAGAATGCATCCTGGTGAGCACTGGATGTGTCCTGAAGTGCGGAGATCAAATCCTCCATCACGAAACCCCCAAAAAGGTCAGTAAATCCAAGACACTTCATATGAAAACCCAACGGATTAGGATTCACTTCTCAAAATCAAAATCCATGCAGTACACGGGACATCTGGATCTGCGCAGGGCCTGGGTGCGAACTTTCCGGAGAGCGAACCTCGCCCTTTCTTACAGTCAGGGGTATACACCCCGACCCCAACTGAATTTGGCAGCTCCCCTCCCTTTGGGTTTCCTCAGCACAGGCGAAATAGGTGATTTTTGGCTTGAGGATCATTATCCATTGAACACGATCCAAAAAAGCCTTCAGGATGCTTTGCCTCCGGGGTTGAGAATCAATCATCTAAAGGAAATCTCTGATATTCACGGGGATAAACTCCCAAACCTGGTTAGATCCGCCCTCTACCATGTGTCCTTTTTTTCTGAAGTAACCGATCTGGATCAACACCTACAAGATATTCTGCACCAGGAGCAGATCAAAAGGGAGCGAAAAGGAAAATCATATGACCTCAGACCATTAATCTATTCATTAGAAGTTATCCCGTCAGGTGAAAAGGCTAAACAGCTTGTAGAGATGCATCTATCTCACCTCCCGGGAGCAACAGGACGCCCGGACGAAGTGATCCGGGAACTCGGTGAGAACCCAAATCAGACACAGATCTGCCGCAAAAAAATAATACTTGAGACATAATTACTTCACTGCGCAAAGGGGGATGCGGGCATTTACAACAAGTGCCTTGTAACATATCTCCCCCTTTGGTAAAATGTTGCACATGCCCCCATAGCTCAGTGGACAGAGTGTCGGCCTCCGGAGCCGAAGACCTGCGTTCGAATCGCAGTGGGGGTACAAAAGTTTTGGGTTGGCTCAATGCCAACCTTTTTTTGTATATTCACTTGCCATTATCATCCCTTGTCTTTATACTGTATTTTGAGGAAAACGCTCACCGGGATTTTCTTAGTTGGTATTAGTGATATTTTTTCTTCAAACCGGTTTTGCTATCTGGTACTTATGGGCAACAGCATATATTAAAAAGTATATTGTCTTACCATATGCTCGCTTTCTGAAATGAAAAGGAATCCGAATATTGAAACGATCTGACAGCGACCCCATTCCTCCCAAGCGTAGATTTCCCATCTGGATTCTGGGGCCCTGGATCCTTGCTTTAGGTTTTATAGTCAGTTTTTCTACCTATTACCTTACTCATCTAGAGCCTACTTCTTGTTCCCTATCCTCACCCGTACCGGCTGACCAAAGAAATACACGCGTCCTATCCAAAACAGCAACTAACACCCCTGAGCCCCTGCCTATAATACCCACCCCGACACCAATTACCCAGACACCCAAACCGTCTCCTATAAAGCCCACCCCTACTAAAATCATTGCAAAAAAGATTATCATTGGCAAATCTGTGGAAGGCCGGTACCTGGAGGTTTTTCAATTTGGAAGCGGAAATACAGAAAGATTAATTATCGCTGGCATTCATGGAGGGTATGAATGGAATACGATCGCTTTAGCAGACGCGCTAATTCAATATCTCAAAGATCACCCAGACTTGGTACCAGCGGATCAAACTTTATATATTTTACGTTCCTTAAACCCAGACGGGGAAGCCCGCTCCCATGGCATCAAAGGACGCGCCAATGAACACGGGGTAGACCTCAACCGTAATTTCCCCAATCACTGGAGGTCAGATTGGTCACATGAAGGATGTTGGAATTACCTGCCTATCACAGCCGGAACAGGTCCGGCCTCTGAGCCAGAGGTGAAAGCATTGATCTTTTTTATCGAAGCTCATAACGTAGATGCCCTTATCAGCTACCACAGCGCTGCCTTAGGGATCTTTGCGGGGGGAAGACCCGCAACTTCTCGCTCACTCGATCTAGCGGAAGAGTTCGCTTCTATAAGCACTTATCCTTATCCACCGATTGATACCGGATGCCAATTCAGCGGGCAGTTGATTGATTGGGCAGCCAAGAAAGGGATTGCTGCTGTGGACATTGAATTAACCAACCATCAGGATATTGATTTCAAGCAAAATTTATTAATCCTTAACAAGTTCCTTTCCTGGGATCCCCCTGATTAATCTGTCCCTTCTAATGCATCCTCTTATATACATAAGATGGGCCTTATCGCTTCGCTTATAATATTCTTCACAAGCGGTTATCACCATTCTCCTCGTAAGGTAAACACACACACAGGATTTTAAGCCAATTCAGTGTGTGTGTTTTAATTTTCACCGTTCCCATTCACGAAGCGCTGATTTTACCTTCTGCATATTCTAAGATTATGTCCGTGATGTAATAGGCTGCTTCTTGTTCCATTTCCTCTTCCATCATCATTTCAGAAGCCAATTTAGATCGCCCTTTGTCGAGAAGGGAACGAGGATCGCGTGAAGGCGTATATGTTTCATACAATTCTTTCGGAGATGCTTTATACAATTCATCAGGCTCTTTTTTAACAGGCTGATGACTTATCTCCTTACGTCGGGTTCTCTCTTTGCGAACCAACCTTTCTGTCGCCGAGAGTGTGTCTGTAATGGTTTTCCTGATCGTTTCCCCTTTTTCAACAATAGCGATATTTTCGGGGCGCATATAAAGTACCAAGCGAACCTCATACAGAAATGGGGGTTCCTCACCCGCTATATCCTCCACTGCCAGGGAAGCTCCAATAATGTCAGTATGCCCTACTGCTAAATCCTCAAGCCGGTCCCTGACCTCTTCTCTGACATCATCACCCACGGATGAGATTTCACTATAAAACTCTATCTTCAAATTCACGTTATTTCTTATTTCCTCTTCCATTGCGGATAAATCTCCCTGCACTCTATTTCACCAAATTTTAAAATGATTCTTTTCGAAGATATTGGTGTTTAGATACTTGGTTTTTCTTCCCTCTGATACTCTGGAAGGTTCTCTATCACATGCCTATCCACTGCCAGATGGATTTCATCTTCATCATACTCATTAATCCATTCCACGGGAACAACTTTTTTTTCAACTAATAATACACCCTCTGAAATGATTAGATGTGTTGCCTTGTCTGTTTGATGGTCAAGGATCAGCCTTTCCACATCCCCTATATGATGACCATCTAGCGTGACCACTTTTTCCCCTTCTTGGATTGGCTGGACATCATGAGGTATATTCTTTATTTCTTTCTTAACTACCCTCATCTCATGTTCATCTTTTATATGCTGTCCAACAGGATACGGTCTAACAGGGGGATATGTAATCAGAATAGGAGGACTCCCGGCAACAGGTTGTCTTTGCTTCTTATTATCTCGAATTTCGACGAACTGTTCTTCTTCATAATCTGGCAATGAATCTAAGGAATGATCTAATGGATAAAGTTTCACCCTTTCTTCATTTACGTCTTCCACAAGACTAATGGGAAGAACTTTGTCTTTCAATAAAATAATCCCTTTTTCAAGGATAACATGGCTAACTTCGTCTGTCCTAGGATCAATCACAACCTCTTTTACTTTTCCCACCTTTTCGCCATTATTTTTCACCACATCAGTACCATATTTGAGAATCATCTCAACCTCCGAACTTTTTGTCTCCCTGGTATCCCTTTTCAGTTCTCTTCATGATTTATATTAATAAAATCTCTGCCTACCGTACATGCATCGGATTCTATTTTTAGTTATATACAAGGATATAACTCCACCCTATTTTAAAAATTTACCCGCCAATAATTTGTTATCAACCCTTTTCAAGAAACCCCTTGATGTATAGCTCATTAACGAGAACCTGGCCAACAACAGCCACAGGATAAGCCAAGGCAATCCCAAACGCTCCTGCCAGAATGGCCAACATTAACTGGATGATCAGCGCCACAGCAGGAGCTAATGACACCGTTTGGCGCTGAACGATAGGTGTCAAGAGATAATTTTCTATGGTCTGGGCCCCCATGTATAAAAGCAGCACATAAAACAACATTAAGGGGCTTTCAGCCAAAGCCACAAATCCTGCAGGGACAAAAGCAATAAATCCACCTATGATTGGCACAAAGGAAAGCAAACCCGTTATGATACCCAGGCTCAAGGACAATGGCACTCCTATGATCGCCAAACCAACGCCAACCAACACCCCCAGGATAAGCATGGCAATCACCCGACCAATGAGCCACCATTTTAAAGCGTCACCGATCTTCGTAATCACTTCCACAGCCCTCTCCCTGCGCGGGGGTGGGAAGAGCTTTACAAAACCTTCCACATACAAGGCTGGTTCATAAGCAAAGTACACGGAAATCACAAAGAATATGATCAAATTAGCCACAAAACCAAACGCACCGGAAAAAATACCGGATACGCGTTCTAGAATATTCCCTACCCCTCTCACCTCGGTGATGATATTGGATAAATGCTGAACCTCTCCAAACCAATTCTGGGCCCAAGGATATTGCCGTAAATTTGCTCTGATGCTTCTGGTAATGTTCGGGATCTGACTCGATATCCGGTCAATTTGCGATGATATGCTCGGGGCCAATAACATTCCCAGGAGGACAAATAATCCTGAGACCAGAAGCAGTGAAATCAAAGTGGCCCACCTTTTTGGGATCGGGGTAACTTGGTCCAGCCAATCCCCGGGAATCCTGAGGAAAACTGCCATCAAAGCTGCTGCAAATATGAGCAGAGCAACTTCAATCAGATAGGAACCCAGAAATATAGCAGCTGTTATCAAAACCGCGAAGAATATCCCCCACACGATACGATAGTTTACATCAGCCTTCCTTATTTCTGATCTCTTTCTGACTTCTCCATTACTTTGGTCCTCCATCAGACTCCTCCTGACATATCCCGCCTAATATCGTTTGATAGCAGCCACTTTGCTCGCCGGGTCAGGCATTTCCTTCTCTTCCAATTCATACACCACTCCATTATTGGCTATCGTCTGGATAGCAGCGAACCCGACCATTTCTCTGCTGCCTTCTTCCTCAGGAGGTTTTTCCTGGTATTCATTTGCTTCCAGATTGTATGTCCCCCAGCTCGTTTTTCCCTTTGCAGTCATCAACCTACTTATTTGGCCGTGAATTGCAGCAGGCACAATATCTTCCATTTCATAAAGTGCCTGATCCCTTTCAAGTAAAACGTGATAATCATTTTTTACTTTCGCTATCTCTTTTTCCACGATACGGGATACTTTTTCCCAGGCCTTTTCATGTAATTCTCCAGCATCCAATGTATGGGGGTTTCCGCGCTCAATTTCTCCCTGCAGATGCGGATAGGAGTTAGCGTCTTTATAAATGGGAAGTTGGTTGTTAGCCCCAATTATTATTAACGGGGCGATCTCACCCCCAAGCCTGTCCATTACCGCTGTATCAACCCGGTTGAAAAAACGTTGGATGTCTTTCTCTTCATCTTCTTCTGGATGATGTTGATGGAAAATTCCTTTTTGACCCTCGTGGCTGGGTGAACTTGTATTGTGAAACCCCAGCCTCTTCTCAGGATCTTCATATACCAAGGCCTCTTCCATGCTTGTAGGTTTATCGCTCAGGTTGATTTCGTCAACCGTGTATCTGGTACCCCCATATAGTTTTACATCCTTCAAATCTAAGACCAGCAGGTAAAATATCTCATTTTCGACAAACATAGGCAGCAAGGGCCGGACATAATAACGGTCGCTAACAAAAACATTTTCCTCGAATGGCATAGGGAGTCTGTATGCTAGAAGCTTGCCCTGCTGATAAAAAATCGCCAGTCCGATTCCCTGATTCCGCCAAAAAGTATCCTTTGACATCAATTGTTTTAATGGCTGAAGGTAATCCTCCGTTTCCCGTTTCCCCATCTGTCGATCTTCCAACTTTCTCTCCACGGTTTGAAGTAAATTCTTATAGCGAATGGAATTCTGACTGACTTCTTTCCCCGCTTTCTGAGTTGGCATATACAAAGATATGCATTTGTCTCCACGAAATTCCATTAACTCTTTAAAAGCTTTCAGCGGTAATAAATCCATAACTCTCCTTTAAGTATGAGGTTAGGTATTTAGACTTTCTTCGATTTGACCGCAATCCCATCCTGAAACATCTTTTGAATCGGGCACTGATGTGAAATCTTAAAAAGTTTCTGCTCCTCCCTTTCCGAGAGATCGCCTACAAGCCTGATCGATTCCTTTATATGCTCCTGATATCGATCGATATCCTGGCAGTTCTCACAATCCTCTTCGAAAATACGTTCATAGGTTAAATCAAATTCCACTTCTTGGAGTGAGATATGATGGTGATTTGCGTAAGAAAGGACTACTTGAGCTGTGCAGGAGGCTAAACTGAATAACATCATTCCGTAAGGAGTGACTTCATGCAAGCCTTCCACTTCATAAACCTCCCCATTTTCCGGATCTCGGGGGTCCGATGCCAGAAACTCTACTTCAAACTGGTTATTTTGTCGAAAAATGATCCTCTCAGCCATCACAATCTCCTTTATCAAAATTCAGGGGACCCCTTATTTCTTCAGGTAAAGAATAAGAAGATCCCCTGGAAGAGTGCCGTCGGGCTTAGCTAAATTGTTCGATAGCTTCTTCCGCAGATACTTTCAAGTCATCCAAGGCTTCATCGATGCCTTTTGTCACTTCTTCCCAAGCATCTTTTGATTTGGATGGCAAACCACTAATTTCCTCACTTACTTTTACATACTTCCCTTTTAGTAGAGAAATCTGGTTTTGGGCTTTAATTCTCGTGTCTGCGCTTGCGTTTTTAGCTTTTGCTATCAACAAATTGATTTTGGCCTCTAATTCCTCAAGTTCAGCTTCTACTTTCTTTTGATAAGCTTCTTTCTTTTCGGATTTCATCTAAAGCCTCCTCTTGTTTATACTTAAACCGAAATCATTATCAAATTTATCAAAATTTGTAATCAGCCTCAGTTCAAACATTTAGCTTTTTTCTTTATTTTCCGCCCCCTTAATATCCGGAAACCTTCTATTCATGGACGCAGAAATTGACATCAAATTTCCCATGACACTATTTGCGTGTATTTTCAGCCACTTTACTATCTCCTCACGGCGCAAAAGGCCCACAATTTCATCCCCTTCGCACACTGGGAGCTGCCGGACGGATTTTCTGCTTAATTTCGTAAAGGCATCAGATGCATCTTCATCTCTAGTCGCTGTTACCAGTTCATCCCTGGGTGTCATGATCTCTTTGACCAACACATCTTCCCAATTCTCTTTATTGACACCTCTGACATCTTCCAGGGTCACCAAACCTACCAAGTGGTTCTCCTCCAACACGGGAAACGCATGATCGTCCTTTTGCATGATATGCTTATCCACCAATTCGGAAACACTCACTTTTCCATTCACGGTTGGTGGATCAGCACGCATCATATCCTCAACTATCACGCCCTCTAAAATATCCTGGACCACGATCTCCTGGTAACTTTGGACCGCCGCGCTGTTCAGAAACCAGCCGATAAAAGACAACCACAAACCATCAATCAAACCGCTTCCAAAGAAAGGAATTTTCGCGCCAAATATCATGGAAATGCCGCCCATGATCATCAGCCATGCGATGCTTTGTCCAACCCAAGAAGCCCATCTGGTGGCTTTTCTCAGATCTTCCGTGATGCTCCACAAAATGGACCTCAGCACTCTCCCCCCGTCCAGAGGGAAACCAGGAATCATGTTAAATACACCCAAAAGCAGATTGATGGGACCTAACCACAGCAAGAGCGTTGGGAGTGGTTTCAACTGCGAAATGATATCAGAAGGATTCTCAACTTGAAGATCCAACGTCTGGACACCAACGCCTGAGACAGCAATGAAGAAAATCCCCAGCATAATACTTGTCGCCGGACCTACAATCGTGATTAAGAATTCGGAAAGCGGGGAATCGGGATGGCGTTGGATACTTGATACGCCACCAAAAAGGAACAGTGTAATGCCCTGAACCGATACCCCTCTGGCTCTCGCCATCAAGGAATGTGCTAATTCATGTGCCAGAACAGATGCGAAAAACAAAATAGCGGCTGTAAGCGAAATGAAAAACCTTTTCTGAATTGTCCAATCTGGATGCAAATTGCCAAATAAATTAGTTAAATTCCAGGTGACTAAAACCAGAATGAATGACCAGCTCCAATTGATTTTAATTTTGATACCAAATATTTTTCCAATCCGGATGTTATTGCCCATTTCCTTCTCCTTGAAATTACCCTTTTCTATAGGTAGCCTAGCATAAAACTAAACCGTTGTTTATAGATCTAGCTTATCTTCCAGTTATAGATTTCGATATAGTTAAAGGAAATAAATCTTTAATAGACTTTCTTTGTCAAGCCTTCCGACTATGGGAAGCTAATATCTTTCTAGGCAGGTGATTTCAACCCATGTTGAGCGCGGTTTCGAAGATGAACTTTTTCATCATAAACGACTCTATCTTTCCACAGACGAAAGATGATCGATAACCAGCGATTCGCCAGGGCTCGAGTGGCTCGAGACATAGAATGTCCTCGTTCCAGTTGACTACTTAGATAACCCCTGGCCCAAGAAGAGGCTCCTTTCCCAACTGTGCTGTTTCGAGCAAACTGCTGCATGGCGTTTCGGAAGGACTTGCAACAAGCTGTCCTAAACTCAACATACCGGGTACCGCTGCTCTGCTTCGTGACAGGACATGAACCAGC
>JAWODY010000086.1:0-19645 GCA_046483045.1 Anaerolineales bacterium
CGCTCTCAGACAAGGCATGCCCCCGGGTGATCTGAAGCTGGTTACGGCAGTAATAGTGATCATAGCTCTGGATGCATTTGTTCTTTATCCAAAGTTTCAGCCTCCGCACAGTTAAATTAATTTTACATGGCTTCAGGAAGGTCTCGTTTTTGGCTCAAAGGGTGGGAAAACGCTTTCTGTGGGCAGATGTCATATTGTCTGCTCTGCCGGCCTGTGTTCGCGCACTCAATTGATTCATGACAAAGCAACCAATCTATGGGAAAATAATGATCACCGCTCCTGAAATGAGGAAACAAGGCATGAGCAAGTCCAGAATATATCAACTCAAGATCACCCTGGAAGAGATCCAGCCCCCCATCTGGCGCCGCATCCAGGTCCCCGGGGACGTGTCGCTGCTCCGGCTGCACTTCATCATTCAGACTGCCATGGGATGGACCCATACCCACCTGCATGAATTCCAGATCGGCGATGCGTACCATGGGACGCTCCATGAAGATGATGGAAGCACCAGGCCGTTGAAGGACGAGAAAGATTACACATTGGAAGAAGTTGTCCCCACCCGGGGACGTGAGATCAGCTATCTGTACGATTTTGAAGACGGCTGGGATCACACCATCATGGTGGAGGAAATTTTACCGGCCTCAAAAACGCGGTCCTATCCGTGCTGTCTGGACGGCATGCGCGCCTGCCCGCCAGAAGACGTGGGCGGCACCTGGGGCTATGAAGAGTTTTTGGAGGGTATCAACAACCCCGATCACCCGGAACATGAAAGGTATCTTGTCTGGATCGGGGGATCCTTTGACCCAGAAGTGTTCGACCAAGAACAAACCAATGAAAGACTTAAAAACATAGACCGCTCGGAGATGATGCGGATATACGATCGGTACCAGGCCAGCGAGACCGGCCCGGCACTCAAACTCTATCACGGGGTCTCTCAATGGCTTGAAGGTCTCGACCGCGCACAGCGCACCCAGCTCAGCGAGCTGGCCCTGCGGCGGGACGCTGTCAGCATGCTCACACATCTGCGTGATCACAGCGTCAAAGGCACCTCATCCACGGGCAACCTGCCCCTCAAAACCATTCGAGCGGTCGCGCGCGAGTTCGTCCATCCCCCCGTCCTGGACAGAAAGATCGGAGACCGGACCTACAAGCTGCGCACCGAATTCGACGTCTGGCCCATATATTTCATCCACACGCTCCTGGAGGTGGGAGGGCTGCTGGACGGCGGCCCTGGAAAGAAGCTGACCCCAACCGGGAAGGGCCTGCGTTTCCTGGACCAAGATCCCGCCGTCCAGGTCTGGTTCCTGCTGGAGACCTGGTGGTACCACACCAACTGGCTGGTCGCATTTACCGTCAGCGGCCTAGGGGATCAGCTCCCCCCTCACTTCGTGTACGCCACGCTCGACCTTTTGCTGTCGCTGCCCGTGGAGAGGCCTCTCTCTTTTGAGGACTTCGCGGACGGCTTACTTCAAAGGTCCGGTTTGAAGTGGCGCTCCCCCCAGCAAACCCGCGCCCGGAATTCGCTGCACAGCGGCATCAAAAACATGGTGGTGGACATCCTGGAACGTTTTCAAGCCATAGAAAAACAGATGGCAGACAAACATACAGGGAACGTTCGCTATCAGACGCTGCATAAAATCACACTCACACGCCTGGGGAAGGGGCTGCTGCAAGCTCTGGCAGGCAACCTGTACTGAAGACAGGGCCCCGGCCCCATACTTTGCCACCATCGCTCGCGGCGGGGAGGTCTGCTGAGCGTGCCCCGAGGATCAAGGAACAACCCCTCCACTCCAAAAACGGAGGTTCACCACAAGGAGATCCATGAGCTCAGATCTTGAGCTGAAAGAACTCACCAATGAAGACCGTAAAGGCGTGGAGGCTTTTCTCCGCAGCTGCAGGTATGCCCACCACCATTGGGATTTTCGTTCGCCTCTGGACGGGTTGGGGACCCGGACGTATCTTGGCGCGTATCAAGAAGGGGAGATGGTGGGCATCCTGGACTGCCCTCCCGGCGCAGAGGGTGCGTCCTGGCTGCGCCTGTTTGCCGCCGACCCGGTGTTTAACCTTCGTCACATCTGGGGAGAACTCTGGGGTGAGACCAAAGCTCGACTCCCGGATCAGGACACGGTCCACGTGTTGGCGTCCTCATTCTGGCTGCCCGGGCTGCTGAAAGAGAGTTCCTTTCAGCATACCCACGACATCGTCATCATGGAAAGAAAACCATCCAGAACAGACCGTCCTCCCGGGCCGCCCGGGATCTCTATCCGGTGGATGAAAGAGGAGGACGTGGAGGATGTATACAACATCGACCAGGCCGCCTTTGCTCCCCTGTGGCAGATCAGCCGAGAAGAGGTACACGCCGCTTTTTTAACAGGGGACGTCGCCACCTTGGCGGTTGACGGAAAGAAGCTCATCGGCTACCAGATCAGCACCGCGAATTCCCAGGGGGCAGCATTGATGAGAATAGCCGTTCATCCTGAGCATCAGGGCCGCGGGGCAGGCACGGCGCTGCTAAACCATCTTCTGCAGGCCGCTGCTTCCTGGGGGGATCTGCCTATCACCGTTAATACCCAAAAGACGAACCTGCGGTCTGTTCAGCTGTATAAAAAGTTTGGGTTTACCCCCTCCAAAACGCATCCCGTCTTCCAGTATTCCTGCTGCTAGGTTCGGCTGCGTGGCGCGGGATACAACGAGGTCCGGAAGGCCCATGCTTGAAGTCCCACCTCGCCCCTCAGGCACTGTGAGCTTACGGTGATGTCCTAATACAGATCATAGAAGGCATCTGTGCCCAGCAGAGGGATGGTCTTTGTGGCCAGCTCCTCGAGGCAGTTTCCAGATTCCACATACATCCAGTCGTCTATCCCGCCCAGGTAACACCATCTTTCGACCACAAATGCTCGATCGGATTCATCGGTGAGAGTAAACTGAAGCACCCCCTCATATCTCGCGTCTGCCCCTATCTTTTCTTGAAGCTCCTCTTCTTTCTCCTCAGACACCGCCATCCCATGCTGATTAAAAATGCTGGCAATCCCGGCGAGATCAGGGCCAATCCTTTCGTAGATGACAACCCGGTCCGACTTGACATACGTTTCATATTTGCCGCTTTGCGGGTGCTCGGCTAACACAGCCTGGATTAAGGCAACTTCCGACGGCCGAAGCTTTTGGGGTCTTTTTTTAGCCAGCGAGACCACGCTATTGGGGCTTTCCCGGATCTCAAATCCCTCAGGGATCTTTTCACAGAGCTCTCCTTTCGAGCTTGATTTGGCAAAATAATACCGGTCCTTTCCCGTCTTGGTCTTGGTCCGGAATAGTTTATAGGTCGAACCTCTGCGGTTGGTATAAGTAACAGCCATGATCGATCCACCTCCACCCCCATTCTAGCAGAATTGGACCCTGCATGACACTCGTTCCGTAAAAATCCAGTCTCTGTTAATGAGAATTTTTCAAGTTGATGTTTTGTGAGCACAGGTGTACAAATATGCCCGTACCGGGTAATATGATTAAGGTAGGGAAACACACTGAATCCGCTGGATGGAATCAGCTGTATCTATCTCTGAGGTGTACAAGACAGCATGTGGATCCTCGACCCCCAACGCATCAATAAACTCGCCCAGGAAAAAGAAGACGAAAACTGGGAATTCCGCGCCTTCCTGAAAGGGATAGATATGCGTTCTGAAGAGCTCGACGCCCTTGTACATGGGCTCTACAGGGACATCTCCAGCCGCATTGACTGCCTTGAATGCGGCAACTGCTGCCGCAGCATCCTGCCCAATTTATCACCAGCAGATATCACAGATCTTGCCGCCGGACTCAGCATGTCCAAAGCGGAGCTCACGCGGCGCTATCTGACCACGAGAGAAGATCAGAACGCTCGCACCTTTAACGCCACACCCTGTCCGTTTTTAGATGAAAACCAGTGCACGGTCTACGAAAACCGCCCTCAATCCTGCCGGTCCTATCCCCACCTCCATAAGCAGAGGTTTGTACACCGCCTGATCCAGGTCGTCGCGAACTGCGCTGTCTGCCCCATTGTTTTCAACGTGTATGAGGAGTTAAAGAAGGTGCTCTGGCAGCCATACGGGTATGACCAACAAACCCCATGGTGGGAGTTGGAATAAAGGAGGCCGGACTCTTTTTCGGACCATTGTCCCTTAAACCATGAGGGAACATCCAGAAGGTCAGCATTCAGGAACCCCTTCTCGCCAACTACGGTTACTTGATGCCTCCTGAACGACTCCCGCGACCAACGCCCATGCTAAACCGATCCATGCGGCTGGGCCAGCATCTCCACACGAACAGGAAATATCCTCAAGCCTGGGACCCCATGCGCCTCGTCCTGTGGGCATCCCTCCAAAAAACCGCCCTAGTAAAATGGGACAGAAAAGAATCACCATGACTTACCAGTTTGGTTTAATTAGAGCAGTTACCAAGAAAACTCTATTACCAAGCGGAGGTAAGTCATGGTGCAGACCAGTGTAACACAAGAACAGGTTTCTTTATCAGGCAGCCAGGTCCGCAGGCGGTGGCAAGTCCAGTTTCGTCATCGGATGCACCAGGAACCCCTCACGAACTGGCGATGTATTGGTATAGACATCGGTAAATACGAACACGTTGGCATCGCCATTGATGGCTTGGGGAATTTGTTAGCGAAACCAATCCGGTTCGGCATTCATCGACGCCACTATAAAAAGGCCTTTAGTTGGATAAACAAATTGTGCGCTGATGTCGATAGTCTTCCCGTGATAGGTATGGAATCCACCAGTCACTACTGCCCCTGAGGGGTACTCTTCGAGCACGAGCAGTTTGCCTATGAGGCAGCTGTCCGCTATGGTCGAGAGCAGGTATATCTGGTCCAAAGCTACGATGTCTCTCAGAGGCGAAAGACATGGAATGAGGGAAGTTTCAAAACCGATGACGTTGATGCAAAAGCATCATAGCCCAGCTTCTCCAGGAAGGGCATGGTCGCCCATACCGTCCACCCCGTGGCGTCTACCAGACCCTGTACCACCTGGAACGCTACCGATCCTCCAGGGAACAGGCTGCTACCCGTCTCAAGAACCAGATCATTGGTCATGTAGATCGGCTCTACCCTGGTCTTGTGATCAACGATTGGGAACTCGCCAGACGCTACAGGCCGATGTTTCGCAACATGTGGAAACAAAAAACCCCTCCTCGTTTGGTGGAATTGTTCCCGGATCCCTACCAACTGCAAAAACAGACCATTGAAAGTCTGTACAAGTCTTTTCGAGAGGCGGATTACTGGATGACCAGACCCTATGCCGGGAAAATTATCACCGCCGTTCAGGCCCTCTGTCTCCCTGATCCAGGCCTGGTGGAGGTCAGAAAAGAGATGCTGCTCCGTGATTTGAAGAGTCTGAAGTTCGTAGAAAAGCAAGTAACGGCAGCAGAAAACGAGATGGCAACGTACTTGGATCAAACCTGGGGAAAGTGGCTGCGGCCCACCGGGGTCCAGGCGTCACTCCTAGCAAGCCTGGTGGCGACCATCGGAGACATTGATCAATATCATTCTTCCCGGCAAATTTTTGGGCGCAGCGGGTTACACTCCGGCTGCAGCGACTCGGGCATTCATCAACGAGGTGGAAAAGGACGGCGTATCGTTTCTCCAGGGGACCGTCACTTGCGAAGGCAGTTGATTCGTTTCAGTTACAGCATGACGCCTCGTTTCCCGGCTTTGCGGCGCTACCGAGCAAGACTGTATGGCCGGGGCCTGAGAGGGGTCTCAGCCTACACCGCGATTGCCCGTCGACTGACAGGAATCATTTATGCTGTGGCCACCAAACGAGAGCCATTTGATCCTGATCGTTTGCAATAATCTGTTTTGGCTTTGACACTCTAAGTACAAGCTTTGGTGTCCCAGCTCTTTGGTCAAATGATTGCCACGGGCACGCAGAGCGAGGGTATCACATGCCTGCCGCGCCCCATTGCAATCACATTTTAGTAACCCTCGCTGCACCTCACCAACTGGGTGCACACCGTGGACCGCCTTCGGCGGCGTCCAGCGCTGAACTTTTGCAAAATATTGTTTATAATTAAATTACCCTCAACTGCCAACCCGGAGGCAGGTGCCCTTTGACAGAGACTATCCAGAGTTTACCGGAGGGCTCAGAATTCAACAACCTCGCCAAATGGGCGCAGATTGTGGAGGGGCAGAGGCCGTGCGCTGGGGCCAGCGACCTTCGCCAAAGGCGCTACAAGTGAACGGCGTCCCGAGGTAGGACATCATGCACAGCAAAAGCTCCCACCGGGTCCGGGGCCCAATTTTAACAAGCGGTGGACAGACACAAAGGCCAGGTGCCACCTGTAAAAGATGAGTAACCCCGGGAGCCATGCGGTCAAAAGCGAACTGATCCCTTCCCGGGTCGCCCCATTCATGCTAGAGGGCGTGATCAAAAGCCTTCCGGAAAACATGCTAGAAAAGGAGGTTTAGTTTGTTCCAAATTGATGTAAAGTTAATGAGCGGAGCCAGGAACCAAATAGCCCTGGTGCAGATATAACCAAACGATACACATTAAGGAGGTTACAAAGATGGGACTGTTAGCCTGGATCGTTGTCGGTGCAATTGCCGGTTGGTTGGCAGGTCAGGTCATGAAGGGATCGGGCTTTGGGCTGATCGGCGACATCGTGATCGGCGTTATTGGCGCGCTGGTGGGTGGTTGGCTGGCTGGAGCGCTCTTCAATGTGCCGAATGCTATTAGCGGATTTAACCTCACCACAATTGTTATTGCGTTCCTTGGCGCCATTATCGTGTTATTCATTGCCCGCATGCTTAAGCGCTAGTCCGAGCAATGGGGCGAGTGACGAAAGGAGGTCCATCTATAACGAAAAGTCTTGACCTGTTTTCGCATTGCTCAATACTGAGCATTAATGCGACTCGGGCCGCGCCGTGGTTTCCCGCGGCATTACGGCACCTGTAGTAATACAAAATTGCGCTTCTCACAGAAGGAGGTAAACAACATGAAACTGCCCAAAAATCTTGGAATGCTCTTGCTGGGCATCTGGCTCATCCTGACCGGCCTACTGCAAGTGTTCACCATTTCAATTCCAGCCATTGGTACGATATTGGCTCTGCTCGCTATCGCTGCCGGTGTTTTAATCTTGCTTGACCGGTGATGCCGATCGGACCCAGCTGATGCCGTTTCAGTGAGGGGTTGGAACAGGCCCATTACACTCTGCACACAAACGGCAAACACACGCCCCGCAACGGCACGCGGTCCCTTGTTGACATCCTCGCGCAAATAAAGATGTCTCCATCGTTTCATCAAGCGTGCCGTTGCGGGGAGCCTCAGCGCTTCACGGACCGTCATTTTTCGTGTCGCTACGAAAAGGACTATACAAGGTGGTCATTGCATCACACCACACAACCACCGCTTACACCAGATGCCATTTCACTTCGCGGGCAGGTAAAGCGCGGGCCGTTAGCAGATTTACAAAAAATCATTCCCTAAAACTAGCCCAGTTCACCAGAATCGAAGGAGTGAACATGAGATACTTCTACTTTCTTTTGCTTGTCTTATTCTTTGCGGTAATCCTAATTTTCAGCGTTCAAAACGCAAGTTCAATGACAATATTTTTTCTTGGTTGGAGTGCGAATCTCCCTCAATTTGTCATCGTTATTGGCGCCTATTTGCTTGGGATGGCTAGCGGTGGGAGTGTAGCCGCATTCTTACGTTATTCAGTCAAGGAAGCCAATAGGCCAGCCAAACGCCCTTCATCCGAATCTTAGGAGTATAAATATCTAGCCATACCGTATTTTGGTTATTACTTTTCAATACTGGTATATGGGCGTCCTTTCCCAAGGGAATCCGCTACCGATGAATTGCAGTGGCAAGGCCGATTGGATAATTCGGTGGGAATTAGAAAAAGCCTAATTAACAGATCGCCCCACCAACAAAATCATTGTTGGTGGGGCGCGGATTTTTGGGTCACACGTTGTGTGTGTACAGAGCAAGAGGTACATCTACTGATACGGGTTCATCCACTTCCACGTGGAGTCCCAGCCTTGAAGTTCGCTGGGCGGCTCACTCAGGTGAAAGCTGTGAGTGTCCCATAGCCAGTCATCGACTGACCCAGACGCTCGAGCCCCAGGTATGCGTTACTTACTATACACCCTTTTAGTGACCCAGCTCATTTGTCAAATGGAGGGTATCAAATGCCTGCCGCGCCCCATCGCAATCACATTCTAGTAACCTCCGCTCCACCCGACAGCCCATAAAGGTGGTGGTTTGGAATAATTTGGTAAAGAAGAAGGTATTAAAGCATCGAGAATTGGAAATATTGTTTACATGAAAGGATGTAATATGAATAAGGAAGGATATAAACAATTAGCAAATGACTGGCAAGATACGATAGACCTCATGGCTCAAATCATTAATGTTCCTGCCGGACTAATAATGCGGCTAACCGAGGGTGAGTTAGAAGTTTTCGTTTCCAGCAAAACAAAGGGTAATCCCTACACCGTGGGTGAAAAAGAAGTAATGAAAGATTCGGGTTTATACTGCGAGACCGTAATTAACACCAATAAAATGTTGTTAGTTCCAAATGCTCTAAAAGAAAATGATTGGAAAAACAATCCTGATGTCAAATTAAACATGATTTCTTATCTTGGCTTCCCAATCTCCTGGCCCGATGGTAAACCTTTTGGAACGATTTGTGTACTGGACAAAAAAGAGAATCATTACAGTACCCAATATATTCGCCTGATACAGAAATTTAGACGTTCCATTGAAATACACCTGGAATTACTTGACAAACGCAATCGACTAGTGAAACTTGCAGAGACTGATCCATTAACTTCTATTTATAACCGCAGAGCATTTTTTGCTAAAGCTGAAGCTGAGTTCAATCGATCAATCCGCTACAATCATTCTTTGTCCATACTTTTATTTGATATAGATAATTTTAAGAAAATAAACGATACATATGGGCATCAGGTGGGGGATGAAATTTTGACAACCTTTGCGAGAACTGTCAGTTCCCTATTAAGAGAAAGTGATATTTTTGGGCGTTATGGAGGTGATGAATACATAGCTGTGCTTTGTGAAACGGATTATGAATCTGCAAAAATAACCGCCGAACGCATAAAAAACGAAATCGCCCAAACAGCGGTGACTTGTAATGGTAATCAGGTAAATTTCACAGTGAGTGTCGGCATAGGAAGCCTTAGCGATAATCTTACGTTATCAGAAATTATTAAACAAGCTGATCTTGCATTATATGAATCGAAGAATAAAGGCAAAAATAGTATTAAGGGAAATCGATAATTCGCAGCCGCCTCTCAGATCGACGAAGATGAATATTAGACAGTAATAACTTGAATAAGTTCCATTTGTAGAGCTGGAAAATGCCACATCACCCCTGCTGCACCTGAACGCCGGGTTGGCCGGACGCCCGATCGCTCATCCCCTTATTAGTTTCAGCATCTATGATCAACCTAGGCTGGCCCCGCTGGCAGGTGAGCTATAGCAGTGCCAAATGGCAGGTAGTTGAATACAAGGGGCGATTTTATCTCCCACTGGAAGGAGCTCAAAATGCCTGACATCCGTGAGAAGGATTGGAAAATCGTTCGATCACTGAAAGATGCTGTTCTTGATCGCGCTTGCCAACGAATCCTGATGAAAGTGTCGAAGATTATTGCTGACGAAGACAAAAGCACTCATACAAGATATCTTGAACTGTGGAAGACCCTAAAAACAGAAGACAAGGATATCGCGTTTATGTTTGACAATTTGAGGCGAAGTACGGCGCTTCAGCAGCTTGCTCGATGGAAGTTCAACAACCTCGTTACCGATGAAGAGATGAAGGCCTTTTCTGACGGAACACTTGAGAAGGTAAACGTGTTCATGCAGGTGTGGCGATAAACAGAAGAGAGCTACCTTTCACGGGCCCTAATTCCCGCGCTACTTTCCCGCATCAAACACATACCCCTTCCCCCGGATATTCCTCACCCACTCTCCATCACCAGAAAATATCACAAGCTTCTTCCGGAGCCTGCTGATCATAGGTCGTAATATCTCAGGAGCTCGGTCTTCGGCTATTTCTTCCCTTTTTACTTCCGCGACCAATTCCTGGTGAGTAAGCACCCTGCCATGGATTTCAGGGAATGTGCTCAGCATCAGACCCTCATTGGGGGTGAGTTCAACTCGCTCCTCACCCCGCCACATTTCCCTGCGGTCCAGGTCTATCATCACCCTTTCCGCCACAGCAATCACCTGTCGCGGAGGTACCTCCAGCACCTGTATTCCATCCACTTCCCTGAGTTTCTTGAGAGAAGATTCAACTTGCCTGTAAAGCATCCTCTTTTGAATCCATTCCGCTTTCTCCGACAAAGCGCGTCCCACACTGCTGAGCAGATCTTCCCTCTTTTAAGGTTTGAGCAGGTAATCCACTGCCCCACCCCGCACAGCGGTCACCGCTGACTCAAACGATCGTTCTGCTGTGGGAATAACCAGCTGTGTTTGCGGATGAGCGAGATCCACCTGGCGCATCACCTCTACCCCATGTATGTCAGGCAGTTTGAGCTCAAAAATAATCAGGGCGATCTCCTTTTCTTTCAACACCTCCAACGCTTCCTGCCCTGCTGCTGCGCTTCGGACTTGGTAACTTTCCTTGTCCAGGTCCCGTTCAAGGGATTCTCGAATGTCTTCGTCATCACCAACAATCAAATTTGCGGCGGACATGAAATCTCCATATGATTATTAGGCTTTCTATCTAAACAAACAATTCGCAGCGCGCAATGGGAGCATTATAGAACTGGTTGATGTTAAGCTGTCTAGCAACTTTGTTGCTGCCCCATACTCACTGTACGAAATGGCGGGGAAAATCTTTTTGGGTCAACTCTCAGTCTTCAGCTGGTAACCTTTCCCCCGGACAGCCTAAATATAGCGACGCACCCGGGAATCCTCCTCAACCGCGTCCCGCAGCAGCTTGATGTGGACATGCAGCGAGCGGATATCCCCCACGTACTCTGTTTCCCACACGGTGCGGTACAGCTCATTTGTCTCCACCACAACCCCTGCGTGTTCCATCAACATTGTCAGCAGTGCGGTCGTCTTTGGTGTTAGAGAAGAAACCCCCGCAGGTGCTCTTTGACATCGACCATGCCCTCATGATCCGGAGGTTCGATCCCTTCCTTCTTTGCTCTCAATACAATCAGCGTCCGAAGCCTGACCTCAGGGAGATCCCTTTTCTCAGTGTAAATGTAGCCGCTGCCGCAGATCATCCGACCGGGATCCAACCGCTCCCAGTCCCGCTCCTCAACTTGTGTGAACCAGGTCCGGTACGCCTTGATATAAGTGTCTTTGATGAACTCTTCATCCCCAGGGATGTACACGAACAAGAGGTTCTTGTTTCTCTGCACCAGGTAGCCGATGAAGGTAAATTGCCCCCTGCCGACCATGGTCCTCCTCCGGTTGGAAAAATAGAAATACATTTCTTATTATATCCCTTGGATTCAAGTACGAAATACTACATCCCATAATTTGAGGAACACCATGTCTGGTGCCATGATATCGAGACACTATCCTGGCCTACTGTTAAGGTGGTTTTCTGCAAACCGTGTTTCTTCACCAGAACTCATCGACATTAAACCGATAAGATAACATCGACGATGTATCGGCAGAAGTGATATAATACGGGAGTAAACTTCAAATTTGCGTTGCCCCTGCTATCGTTAAAAAATTTACAAACCGTCGAACAGGTGCGTGGGCCAGTGTGGTTGACAGTGCTGCCGCCGGCAGTAGCTGAAATACTGCGGTTCAGCCTGATGTCCGGTCTGCGCGTGATTCCACCAAGGTTGAGAGGAACCGTTTGAGGTCCCAGGAGACCGAGGGTGCTATACAACAAGGGGGCGGTTCCCGGGAAGAGAGTAGGACATGCGGGAGGTGGGGCACTCTTGGCAGACCTCATGCTGTTGTTGCTGAGTCTCTTAAAAATGCCCGTTGATCTTAAAATCAATCCCGTTCCCCTCAAACAGAAATATTTACCGAGCCCAGGACACCTACTTTGCAAAAATTTTTTCACCCACCCCAAAAAGATTCCGAGAATCAGGCCCGCCAGGCGCAGGTTGTAAATACCCTCCTGCTGATTGTTTTATTTGGGTCCTTCCTGTTTTTCATCCTCTCTGGTTTTGCCTGGGAAGCCAACCAAATGATTATGGCACTGACAGTTGGCATGTTCCTGTTTATCATGGGCCTGAAAGCCCTGCTCAATGCTGGCCATGTACAGCTGGTGAGTTATTCGCTTTCCCTGGCATTGTGGATCGCCTTCAGCGTTCCTATCTACGTGTTCGATGGGATTCGTGATGTCGCCATCAGCGGATATTTCCTGGCAATGGCAGTTACCGGCCTGGTACTGAGGGGAAACCGATTATTTTCTTTTATCGTCCTGGCTTCTCTTTCTGTTACTGGTGCCTACCTGGCGGAAACCAGGGGAATACTGGGCACCTCTTATGAAATTCCTCCAACGCCCGTTGACCTCTTCACTTTGCTAATTACCCTGAATGCAACAGCGTTGTTAACGCGCTTTTCGGTAAGACGAATGGTCCAGGTGGAAAAAAAGGCCCGCCTGGAGCGGGACAAAGCCCAGCAATATCTTGACATTGCCGGAGCCATCATCATTGCCCTGGATCTGACGGGGGCAGTTACCCTGATAAACAAACGAGGCTGCCAGGTCCTCGGTTATGAGGAAGAAGAGATGCTGGGCAAGAACTGGATAGATGAAATTATTCATCCGGACCAGCGGGACAGGGCCAGGGATAAATTTACCCAGATTCTCGCAGACCAAAGCACAACCCCTGTGTTGAGGGAATACGTGGTGATCACAAAAAGTGGTCAGGAGCGGGATATCACCTGGATTTCTTCGGCGCTTGAAAACGAGGATGGCGAGATTGTTGGAACACTGAACTCGGGGCAGGATATTACAGAGCGAAAAGAGATGGAGAAGCAGCTTACTCGGATTGCAACGCATGACCATCTGACCAATCTGCCAAACCGGCTGCTGTTCAGTGACCGCTTGGAAATAGCGCTTGTCCATGCACAAAGAAACAGCGAACAAGTGGCTGTGATGTTGATGGACTTGGATCAATTCAAAGAAATCAACGACACATTGGGACACAGTGTGGGGGACCAGCTGCTGCAGGAAGTTGCCAACCGGATCAAAGGTCTGCTGCGAAAGAGTGATACGATAGCTCGGATGGGGGGCGATGAATTCGGGATAGTCCTTTCTGCGATTTCAAAGCGGGAAGATGCTGGTAGGGTTGCTGCCAAGATATTAGAAGGGTTTAATCAACCATTTCTGGCTGATGAGCACCATCTGACCATCGCCGCAAGCATCGGCATAGCTGTCTATCCCGATGATGGTGACAACGGCGAGGACTTGGTGAAGAGGGCAGATATCGCTATGTACCGCGCCAAGGAGGAGCGGGCTCATTCCTATCAATATTTCTTAGAAGATGAAATCCAAACCTAAATTTATGGGGTAGCTTTTTCTTTGAATGAAAACGATTAAAGTTTTTTGGAGATAACCATGGTGGAACGAAGGGATATAGTTCCCATAATTTTACTTGCATGCATTACGAATTTTCTATTTTGGCCATACTGATTATCGCATCCTACACCATCAACCTATCCAGAATCTTCTTTAGGAACAGAACTACCAAAGGAAATTCTTCCCCTGGTCATGTTTATGAAAAAATAATCAGTCTGGTAACGGCTTGCCACACTGGTTGCCATATCTTTTAAGTGAGGCTCCACGAGCTAAAAACTCGCAAGGAAGACAACGTTCATCAAGTGTGAAAACGCCAGGGGAAAAAGACCTATCCCTGTTCCTATGAGAGCGTTGAGTGAGCGAAGACACCAAGGAAGGCTATTGAGCATACCTATTAATAAACAGGTAAGCACTTTATCTTCGCGGTAGAAAGAAAGTTTCTTGGGGTGATAGGAGTTAATTGAGATGAATCGATATACAACCGGGGAGGAAATCCATGAAAAACGAGGGTTGTTTTCAAACCTCAGTCTAAATGTATTCCTGATGGTCGTGATGGGTATTGCTTTCGCTTTTGTGGGGATGGGGGTAATTTTTCTTACAACTTATGTCCTACGCCAGCATTCCTTGGAAATAGCGGAATCCAAAACTCGCTTGATTCTGGACCGCAACCTAGCTATTCATACTTATTTCAGCCATGATTTAAAGCCTTCAGTATTTGAGCTGACGGAACCACTTATTGAGGAAGGCTATTTTGAACCGACCTGGATGTCGTCTACTTATGCAGTCAGGGAAATCGAAGGTTATTTTCAAGATCTGAATCCTAACAATTTTTATTACAAAGAAGCAGCCATTGATGCCCGCAGCCCTAAAAATGAGGCTGATGCCTTTGAGCGGTCTTTTTTAGAAAAATTAAATTCGGGTCAGGATTTAGTTGTCCAATCGGATGTACGGGAAATTGATGGGGAGGAGTATTTTACTACTATTCGCAGGGGCGAGGTAATGGCAGAAAGCTGCCTTCGCTGCCACAGTACCCCTGGCGCTGCTCCTGCAGGTCTGATTGATGTCTATGGTGATGAGAGGAGTTTTAATCGTGAAGAAGGCGAGGTGGTCTCAGCGATTTCCATCCGCATTCCTTTAGGCGAGACCAGGGCTGAGATTGCTAATGTTTCTTGGTTAATCAGCGGGTTTTTGGCGATTTCGTTATTTGTTCTCTTTTTGATCTTGAATGAAGTAAGGGTAAGAATGCTGATGTCACCCATTGAGAAGATAGGAAAGAAAGCCCTGTTGATTTCCGAAAATATCGCCTATCTTGGAGAGCAAATCAAACCTCCTGTGTTCAAGGAGTTCCGTAAGCTGACCCATGCTTTCAATACAATGTCGATCGCCCTCCGAGAGGAACGGGATTTACTAGAGGAGCGCGTACAGAAACGAACAGCAGAGCTGGAAGCTGCTAAAGAAAAGATTGAGAAGTTAGCTCACCGCGATCATCTTACTGGGTTGCCAAATCGGAGACTGTTTGAAGAGCAGTTTCACCAGATGATGAAAATTGCTCATCGAAATCAAAAAGGGCTCACTTTTATGATTTTTGATTTGGACAATTTCAAAGAGATCAATGATATCTATGGCCACGCTGTGGGTGATGCGGTGTTGAAAATGATGGGTAAGCGGTTGAACGAGATCTTGCGTGAAAGTGACACTATCTCCCGGTGGGGAGGCGATGAATTTACGGTATTGCTGTATGACATATCCCAAAAAGAGAAAATCGAAACGGTTGTTGAGAAGATATTCGCAGTCCTTCACAACCCATTTAAAGTGAAAGGGGTGAAAGGAAACAATATAAAAGTATTCTTGAGCATGGGAATCGCCAGGTATCCAGATGATGGGGAAGACGTGGATATTCTTCTGAGACACGCAGACCAAGCGTTATACCAGGCGAAAGAGCAAGAAGGCAACTCCTATGCGTTTTTTCATGAGTTCAGTGAATAAAAGCCGTGTTCTATATAGATCACTTACCCGATTAATGCTTTCGCCGTTTCTCTGAACAGAAGAAACACAACCAATCAGCGGCGGGCCCATCTTAGGCAATGTGGGTCATGCTGGAATCAGGCGTTGATGATCTCCAGGAACGCTTCCACGACCGCCGGGTCAAAATGCTTTCCAGCCTGTTGTGTGATGTACGAGATGGCTTTTTCGTCTGGCCACGCGTCGCGATAGGGCCGGTCAGACCTGAGCGCATCCCAGACATCCGCCACGGCGAAAACCCGGGCACTAAGGGGAATCTCTTCTCCCTCCAGCCCCTGAGGATATCCCGTCCCGTCCCACTTTTCATGATGACAATAGGGGATATCCAGGGCTGGCTTGAGGTAGTCAATTTCGGAGAGCAAATCATAGGCGAATTCGGGATGCTGCCTCATCAGCTCCCACTCTTCTTCATTGAGAGAGCCTTCTTTCTGTAATATTCGATCGGGGATGCCCATTTTGCCAATATCATGCAGCAATGCCCCCCATCTGATATGGGCAAGATGTTTTTCTTCTATCCCTAGCTTGTCTACCAGTGCCATGGTCATCTCAATCACGCGCCGGGCGTGGCCCTCTGTTTCTTGATCTTTGAACTCCAACGCCCTCGCCCAACCCTCCAGTGTGGCATTATACGTTTGGATGAGTTCAAAGTTGGATCGCTGTAGATCTTCGAAAAGTTGGGCGTTGTTAATCGCAGTCGCGGCTTGGTTTGCCAGGGTCTTCAAAAAATTCATCCAATCCCGTGAGGGGTCGAGAGGGGATCGGTGAAAGACCTCAAGCACGCCCACAATTTTCCCTTTCGCGACCAAGGGTACACCAACATAAGCGACAATATTTTCTCTGTGAAACATCTTGTTGCGCTCAACACTGTCAGCCTCCAGAGAAAGATCGGGAAGATGGATAGTCTTCCGCTGATACGCAACCTTACCTGCTTGTCCTTCTCCCATGCGCACGCTCGTTTTCCGGACAGCCTCCGTCCGAAACCCTTGCCCAGCAACATATTCCAGGTGTTGCGTTGCTGGCTGATAAAGAAGAATACCCCCCGCGTCCACCTCAAGGCTGCGAACAAGCCGATCAATGAGCACGTTGAGTACTGTTTTGAGATCCAAGCTTCCCGAGATGGCCTGCTCAACCTCTTGTAAAACCTGTAGACGCATCATGCGCTGTTCGGACTCTTGGCGGGAACGGATCTTGTCAATCACACTGGCCAGCTGGTTGGCAAGGGCGACCAGCATGCGTTCATCCTTCATACTAAATGCCCCCACCTCACTGCTCTCCAGATTGATCACACCCAATGTGTGATCACCGGACACCAGAGGGACACACAGCTCAGATCGCACTTCGGGGGAAACCTCCCGGTACTCTTCGAAACGTCTGACATCGGGGATGTTCATCGGTTCACCGCGCTCTGCCACAATGCCCACGATGCCCTGGCCCAATTGGGCTACAATAGGTTGATATTGCTCATCTGTGCGATAGCTGGCATGGTGCTCAAGCACACCTTCGCGTTCATTCAGAAAAAGCACACCACAATTCTTGGGAGAGAAAGCTTTTTCAATCAGCTCTGTTGTCTTTTCCATAACAACATTTTCGTCATTCGTCTCAACGCCCAACGAAGCGATGGTGTGCAGGATGGAAAATCGCTGCACCTGACGCTCAATGAGCTGTTCATAACGGCGGCGGTCGGTTACATCCCGAGAATTAATCACAATCCCGCCCACACTGGGATCATCCAGGGCATTCCTCCCCACAGACTCGATCGCCCGCCAGGCGCCATCTTTGTGTTTCATGCGGTATTCGATCCGCCCCGATTCGCCAGATTTATCCATACGTTCCTGTAAATACCTCGCCAGATCTGGCAAATCATCCGGGTGCACATACTCAAAGGCTTTCTGTCCTTCATGCTCCTCAGGAGTATAACCGAGCACATCTTCAAGGGAGGGGCTGTTATATAGTACAGTTCCATCCTTATCTACCACTGTAATCATATCCTGTGCATTCTCAATCAACGCCTTGAACCGCTGTTTACTCAATCTTTGGGCTTGTTCCGCTTCAACCCTTTCAGTGATATCCGTGGTAACGCCTATAATCCACTTCACCTCCCCGGTTTCATCCATGATCGGGGTCTCAGTAATCAGGGCATGAATCGTGGACCCATCCCGGCGCTTCACTTCAAACTCCCCGGACCACGTTTCCCCCTCCGCGAGTGTGGACGTGATCTCCTCAGCCTGCTCCCGGAACGCGTCGGCTGGCGTGACGTCGAGAATGTTTTTTCCATGAACCTCGTCCGCCGACCAACCATACAGCGTCTCCGCCGCCTGGTTCCAATAGACAACCTTTCCCGTGTGATCCGTGGCGATGACAGCCTGTCCCACAGCATCCAGCAGATGAGCCTGGAACCGAAGATTCTCTTCTGCTTCGACCAGGTCGGTGATGTCCTTGCCGACACCTATAAATCGAGCGGGGTCACCCTGACTGTCCCACTCCACTACCTTCCCAGTATCCAGGACGTGAACCCAATCCCCATCTTTTGTGTGAAGACGGTGCAGCACCTGGTAAATGCTGGTTTCTCCCCCCATATGCCGGTCCAGCTCATCCAGCACGCTTTGTCGGTCCTCAGGATGAATGTGGTCTGTTAAAAATCTTATCATCCCCTCAACTTCGTCTGGCCCATACCCCAAAATACCTATAAAGGTCTCATCAAATTGAACCGCATCTTCCTTTATTTTCCAATCCCAGATCCCCAGCTCTGCGCTTTGAACAGCAAGCTCCAAACGTTCTTTGCTTTCCTGAAGCTTTTTTTGGGTTTCCCTCTCTTCATACCATAAGGCTAACATTTCCGCGATCTGGTCGAGCAAATCCTGTTCTTGGGGGATGAGAAACGGTTTATCCTCGGTGTAATAAACGGAGATGTGACCGTAGATATTGTCGTCGCTTTTTATGTCAGCCTGCAGCTCGTGGGACAGATCATCCCGATACCCGCCGCTGTGACATCTCTCCCCTCCAAGTTCAATCACCGGCACTGCCAGGCCAGGGAACTGCATGGCAAAGGCCAGTTGATCAACCGTTTTTTGACAGACCGTCTTCAGGGAAAATTCTTTTTGGATCACAGCGCTCACAGCTGATAGACATCGTAACTCCTTGACACGCTCTCTGAGTTCGCTCTCCGCTTCCACTCGATCTGTGATATCCCTCAAGGTGGTCAAAAGCGTAGTTTGGTCTTTCCACAGCACTTCACTGGTCCGCATCTCTACAGTCCGAACCTGGTCGCCTTGGGGGAGATGGAGCTCCACATTTTTGTCGACGGCAGGGATTCCGATCTGATAACCAACAAGTTGATCCGTCTGGGCGGAAAACATGCGTTCAGCGGCAGGATTGGCAAACTGGACGATTCCCCCTGCATCTATCACCATCATCCCGTCCTCAGATTGGTTGATCAAGGTCTCCAAAAATTCTTCCCTACCCCCTTCAGCGGGAAATGTCGGGGCTTTTCTCATCGGTACCGCTCCTGGATTCTGGGCTCCTCTCTACTTGGTGATTCGGTTCTCCCTCCAAACATAATTTCAGGCCTCGCCTACACTTTCCTTTCGTTGAATGGGTCTTCCACGGTTAAAAAGAGGGGAGATGTGCACTTCCTAATGTTGTGCTCCCTTCCTCAACTAATCAAACAAGTGGAGATCTCCTGCCGCTGGGTGTTTTGCCGGTCTGGGGGTTAAGGTGGTGTAGGGGTTGGTTACAGCCTGATATGTCTTCACCGGCGGCATGAGGAAGAGACCTGTTGAGAATCACTATCTTAGATGTTAAACAGAATAAACGCTGGAAACAGCTGACTTACCACGTATTTTAATATAAAATCGTTGTTTTTTCATGCCGATAGATAACAAGTAAGCAAGGTTTTTCCCTGGCTTTTCACCCAAAATGCATCTTTGGGCAGCATCATAAACTGATTCCTTTCTCTGCCGCTGCTTTCCTGAAGTTGAAGGGGAGAATGTGCTCATGGTTTGTTTCAACACCAGAATTGGTATCTCTCGCTGAGTGACCATGTGATCACTGGAAAGGATGAAAGACCATCGTGACATCCATGGCTACAAGCATGGATGAAGGGGGAGATGTGCTACGCACA
>JAWODY010000039.1:0-64705 GCA_046483045.1 Anaerolineales bacterium
TATTCGAGTCCCTAATACGCCCCTCCATAAAATGGTCGATATCCACATGGTTCCAGATCCAGAAAAGAACACCATGGATATTCGCATTTGGTGGAATGAAGCTATGGTTCACTCACTCACCCTTCCACTGGAGGGTTTTCGAGTCCACTTTTGAAGCGAAAAGAGTCCAGTTTTCAGCTGCTCCTAACAGAGGTATCCTATCCATTTAATACTCACCCCCCCCCGGGAACAGGTATTCAGTTCCGTAATCCATCACGCATCCATATCCTCAATAATCCACTTCGACAGACGCTCCTTTAATCGATCTCCCATCTTTTGAATCTCTCTTTCCGCTTCCTCTTTGGTCTCCGCTCTGGAAGTTATCCGCAATTCAACAGATCCTTTATGAGCAGCCAAACCCACGGTAGGGTTCTGAGAGCGTTCCAGGTCTCCAATGATGTCATCCACTTTGGATTCACCAATGCCTTCCGTCATGATGCTTCTTGTTAGGATAATCTCCTGCAAAGAAAACCGGGAACTGAGCCAGGGCAGAACCTCTTTTTCCAGTATCCGTTCCAGCTCTGGGGGGACACCCGGTAAACAAATCAACACCCCCTTCTCATCATCCACGATAAATGGCGGGGCTGTACCCCATTCGTTATCCAAAGCAAATGCACCTTCTGGAATATACGCTTGACGTTTGTTATTTTCCGTCACCTCTCTATTGTATTGCATTAACCGGTCTTGAATATCATCCCAAAGCTCCGTCCGGAATTCAAGTCCCACTTCCAGGGCTGAGGATATCGCTTCCCGTGTGGGATCATCTACCGTTGGTCCCAACCCCCCTGAAGTGATCACGATATCATCGCGGGATAGACTCTCCCGTACCACCCGGGCGATTCGATTCGGATTATCTCCCACAGTTGAAGTACGATATACGTTGATACCCACACTGCGCAGCATTTGGGCGATCACTTGCGTGTTGGTGTCGACGATCTCCCCCAGCAGTAATTCCGTGCCGATGGTGATGATTTCAGCGTTGGGCATCCCTATGAAAACTTCCTATGCTAAATCTTTTTTGTTCTCAAACGCGGCATCACAATCCTTGATAAATCAATTTCAGGAAGGGCGTTCAATCCCACTCGCGGGAAGGGTAAACCCGCCATCCGCAAGTATGATTTGGCCCCGGATCATCTCTGCATCAGGACCGCATAAAAACGCCACGATTTTGGCCACATCTTCCGGTGTGGTGATCCGCCCTGCTGGGGTCTGCCGGGCGATCTCTTCCAAAATGTCCTCGTCCTGCATGGTATTGAAATGCTGCAGGGCTTCCGTTGCCACAATGCCGGGAGAAACCGCGTTGACGATGATGTTCTTCGGCGCAAACTCCACGGCCAGGTAGCGGGTGAGGGCTTCCACGGCTGCTTTGCTGGCGCC
Source organism: Anaerolineales bacterium (assembly GCA_046483045.1). Classification (GTDB taxonomy): domain Bacteria; phylum Chloroflexota; class Anaerolineae; order Anaerolineales; family UBA11858; genus B10-G9. The sequence goes on from JAWODY010000039.1 coordinate 1,417, forward strand.
CACCACAGCGTACTCCGGCAGAACCCGGAACGAACCGGGACTGGAAATACTGACGATCGCTCCCCCTCCTCGCTCCTCCATCAGAGGGGCCGCTTTTTGGGCCAGAAATAACAGGGCGCGGGCGTTGATATCCATGGTCCAATTCCACCCTTTTGGCCTTTGTTCCATGATCGGCCGGTTATAACCTGAACCCGCGTTGCTGATCAAAAAGTTCAGGCCGCCAAAGGCCTTTTTCGTCTCCGCGATCAATCGGTCCAAATCCTCCATATCACCCATATTGGCTTTCACCACATGGGCTCTGACCCCCAAGGTTTCGATCTCCTGAGCTGTCCTCTCCGCAGGATCACGGTTGCGGAAAAAGTTGACCACGACGTCGGCACCTAAGCTGGCTAGATGCTTGGCGATCGCCCGGCCAATGCCTCTCCCTGACCCTGTGACTAACGCAACCTTCCCTTGATACGGGTTCCCCTTTTCCATGTATACTCCTCACACTTACTACCGGATGGATATCCTTCGGATTGAACCCCCTAAATTAGTTTTAAGGTTGGGTGACGATTAATTCTCTAATAACGTGTCGATCTCATCTCGGATGGAACTTAAATCTTCCAGGCCTAAATAAACGATCGCGTACCGGATATACGCCACCAGGTCCAATTCTTTTAAACGGTCAATGACCAAGTCCCCCACGACCCGGGATGAAACCTCCACCTCTTCCATGGCCTGCAAATCTGATTCCACATCGCCCACCAAACGCTCAATGTCCGCCGCGGAAACAGGTCGCTTGTCACAACTTATCTGTACTCCCCGCTTCAACTTATCCCTGTTAAACTCCTCCCGCGTGCCATCCTGCTTGACGACCAACGGTGTGTCCAGGATGGCTCTTTCATAGGTGCTGAAACGCTGTTCACAATCCAAACAAACCCGGCGGCGGCGTGTTCCCCCTCGCCTATCATGGGATGTGTCTAAAACACGGGAATCATCACTCCGGCAATATGGACATTTCATAGCTGACCCTTTGCTGTACTTTCATTTGCTGGTTGTCTACACAAAACTAGAGATCATTTTAGCATAGAACCGGGAACCTCTCTAGGGAGTCCACCTTGTATAACTTACCAAAGATCCTGAATCCCCGATCTTGCTGATGCCCCAGGATGACCATGCTCAAGTTAAACACATGTTCTCCCTCTGCTCATCGCAGGGGGAGAACATGATCAGACACACCAGCTCAAACTAGGAGGAGGCTAGTTCAAGCTAGACCCACACCACACTTTCCACTAGGAGGAGGAAATGGAAAGGGATGTTCCATTAGAACACCAGATAATATGGAGTATATTTTTTGGTTCATTTATTTCGCGTTCGTTTGCGCAGGAAAGTCGGAATGTCAAGATCCTCGGTTTTGAAGGAGCGTGGTTGAAATTCTTTCCCATCTTCTCCTTCCCTTTCCTGCTTTTCACCGGATCCCACTCGGCTGCGATGGAAGGACCGCTCCATGATATTGCGCGGCATACCCGTGCGCTCGAAGCCTGTGGCGATGACCGTGATCCGGAACGTATCATTCAAATCGGGATCAATGACCGCGCCAAAAATCAAATTGACCTCGGGATGCGCGGTCTCTTTGATGATGGCAGCTGCCTGATTCACCTCATAAAGGGAAAGGTCGGGACCGCCGGTGACGTTGAACAAAATCCCGCGGGCTCCGTCGATGGTGATATCCAACAGGTCGCTGGACATCGCCTGTTCAGCCGCTTCCCGGGCCCGTTCTTCTCCCGTGGCTTCACCCACCGCCATCAGAGCTGCACCGCCTTCTGACATGATGGAGCGCACATCAGCGAAGTCCAGGTTGATTAACCCTGGAATGGTGATCAATTCAGAAATCCCCTGAATGCCCTGCCGGAGCACATCATCCGCGACGCTGAATGCTTCTTGCAAACTGGCTCGCTTGTTGACGATCTGCAGCAAGCGATCGTTAGGGATGACGATCAAGGTGTCTACCTGTTCCTTGAGTTTTGAGATACCCTCTTCCGCTGTCTGGACCCGTTTCGTTCCCTCGAAGGTGAAGGGTCGGGTGACGACGCCGATGGTCAGGGCGCCAATTTCCCGCGCAGCCTGAGCGACAATAGGCGAAGCCCCGGTACCGGTTCCACCGCCAATACCCGCAGCGATAAAGACCATATCCGCACCCTTGAGCGTAGAATATAATTCCTTGGCTGACTCCTCAGCAGCCTTGCGGCCGATCTCCGGATCCCCTCCGGAACCCAACCCCCGAGTGAGTTTGTCCCCGATACGCACCTGTGTGGATGCTTTCGAGCGCAGTAAGGCTTGGGCGTCCGTGTTCACTGCCACAAACTCCACGCCCTGAAGTCCGGTTTCAATCATCCGGTCCACGGCATTGCACCCCCCTCCTCCAACACCCACAACTTTGATTCTGGCAAATGATTCTGTCTCTTTGATAGGTTTCATCTTTTCCTCCTCATATCGGATAATGATGATTGGTGTGTGAACTTCACGTGAACCTCTTTGTGCGGAACCGCTAAGGAAGCAAACGCCGGAGCCAACTGGCTACCTTCGACCATTCAATCCCTCCTTCCCGCATTTGCTTCCGGTAATGATCTTTCTCATAAGAAACAGTGTTCATCAACACTGTCCATTCCAATAATCCAACACTGGTAGAAAACGCCGGATCATGGAGTTGATCAGTCATTCCTAACAAGTCTTCTGGCTGTGCCACCCGGACCGGAAACTCAAAGATCTCCCGGGCCAATTCATTGATACTGGGCAAAGCGCTCGTCCCTCCCGTGAGGACCATCCCCGCCGGGAGTAATCCGTCGTATCCTGAGCGCTTGATCTCCCGCAGTACATATCCAAACATTTCCTCCACTCTGGCTTCAATGATCATCGCTAAATTATTTCGACTGAATTCTGCTCGTTTTTCATCACCAAATGGCCGGATGTAGAAAACTTCATCGGGATCCACCTCAGACTGCAAGGCATGTCCGTGTTCAACTTTCACTTGCTCCGCCTGCTCAAGGGGCAAGCGTAAGCCATGGGCGATGTCTGAGGTGATATGATTCCCACCCACAGCCATGACCATGGTGTGCCACACGTCACCGTTGATATAAATCGCCAGATCCGTGGTCCCCCCTCCGATATCACAAACCACGACCCCCATCTCCCGCTCCGTTTCTGTGAGCACAGCCTCAGCGGAAGCCAGCGGGTTGAGGACGAAGGCTTCCACCTCTGCGCCGGCTGCATTCACACATTGCTCTAAATTATCCAGCGACGTCGAGGCTGCTGTGATGATATGAGCCTCCACTTCCAACCGGTAACTGTGCATGCCAATCGGCTTGTGGATCCCATCCTGCCCATCCACCGAAAAACCGCGCTGGATAACATGGACAATATCCCGGTTATGGGGAATGGCCACTGCCTTCGCAGCGTCCAACGCGCGGTAAACATCGTTTTGATCAACCACGCCCCCGGTCACACCCGTGGCCCCGTGGCTGTTCACTGAAGAGACATGGGATCCTGCTAAACTAACCTGGACGGACGTGATCTCCAACCCTGAGGTCCGTTCCGCTTTGTCAATGGACCGGACAATGGCTTTCGTAGCTGCCTCTATATCGACCACCACACCTTTCCGCATCCCTCGAGAAGGCTCAATGCCTACACCCAGAATGCGGAATTTACCCTCTGCCTCTACCCGGGCCACAAGGGTACAAATTTTCGTCGTCCCCACATCTATACCTACAATAATCGGAGCTTCCATGACAATTATTGTCCCATTCGAAAGTAAGGAGCACGGAGATATTCAACGCTGATCAAGGAAGGTTGAATCCCTTTTTGATCCAAATGTTGAACAATGCTCTCATAAACCAACATTTTCTTTTCCATATCCTCCGGTTGCAGACCAAAATACACTTGCCAACCTCGTTTGTCCTTCCATCCCAGGCCATGTTCCGGATCATATGACATCTCTACACCTTCAGGAGCGTGTCGGGCCATATTTGCAATCGCGCTGACAAGCTCAGATTCCAAGAATTGATTGGTCGCTGTAGAAGGCAGCATGGAAGAATGGATGGTAATCAGATCCACGACTTCCCCATGAGGGTCAAATCCTATCCCTTCTTCATCCACCCATCGAATGTGTCCTTCCCAATTCCAGGAAATGACCGGGTCCCTTTCTTCGATGATGACGCGGACTTTTGCCGGCCACTCCACTTTGACATCAACACTTGAAAATCCGGAATATGTGAGCTGCAAATCCTTTTCCAACTGGTCAGGGCGGATGGCGAATACCGGGTTATTCACAGCATTAATCGCGCGAGATATTTCTAAAGGGGTAAACCGTTTCACACCCTGAACATCAACCGACTCAACTGTGAAATACGGGGCATCCCAGAGCAGGATCAGAGCGATAGCCAAGGCCATGCTCAAAACGCCGGAAAAAAACCGCCAATAATTATAAATGGCTGGAACAGCGGGAAGCTGGATTTCCGCTCCCGGCGAGGAGAGGGGAACGTCAAAACGCCGGCGGGGAGGATGACGCTCATCCATGGCCACGACGTTTAGGCCCAGGCTATTACGAGATACGACGGGAGGAGACTGGCGGTGAGGTTCCTGTGATCTTCTCCGGGGTGAACCGCTCCTTCTTGATGGGGACTTTTTCTTTCCCATCAAGCGTATATTTTCTGTTTTCTTTCCTTTCTTATCAACCATAATGAATCACTTCACTAGTCACGTTCGTAAGTCCAAACCGTGCGATCTTTGTCTTTTCGCCTTTCCAAAGCCAAATCAATCAACGCATCGATCAACGCCGGATAATCCAACCCACTCTCTTTCCACAGCTTGGGATACATGCTGATCGGTGTGAATCCCGGAATCGTGTTTAACTCATTGAGGTACAATTGGTTCGTTTCTCTATCCATCAAAAAATCCACGCGGGCCATTCCAGCTCCATCAATCGCCTTGAAGGCCCGAAGAGCCAGTCTTTGCACATAGGCGGTCTCTTCTTCAGTCAGCGGTGCCGGGATCAACAACTCCGAGCTCTGGTCGTGATATTTCGCTTCGTAAGAATAAAATTCCGCTGTGGGTCTGATTTCTCCCGGTATGGAAACTTGGGGTTCTTCATTTCCAAGCACACTCAATTCGATCTCCCGGGCCTCAATCCCTTTTTCGACCAACAAACGCCGGTCATAACGGGAAGCGTCTTCGAGCGCAGCGGGTAACTCCGCTCGATCCCTGCACTTATGGACACCCACGGAGGATCCCATATTGGCCGGTTTGACGAAAAGCGGATAACCAGACACAGATTCAGCCTGGTCCATCACCCTTTCCGGGTCCTCTTCGAAAACACTGCGCAGCAGAACTCGATAAGGTACCACAGGGATGTCACGGGCAACCATCACATCTTTGAAGACGCCCTTATCCATCCCCACGGATGAAGCGAGCACACCCGCGCCAACATACGCCAAATCCGCGAGTTCAAATAATCCCTGCATGGTCCCATCTTCACCATATGTCCCATGTAAGACGGGGATGATCACGTCCAGGCCGCTGAGTGCATTCAAGATCTCTTCCCCATCCCTTTCCTGCAAAGTGTATAAACGGGAACGCCCGGGCATGGGAAGTAGCACCGCTTCGGATAAAGATTGGGAATCCCCTTCTGTGAGGAGATCTATGACATCCGCACCGGTCAACCAATTCCCTTCTTTGGTGATCCCTATTTGGACGATTTGATATTTCTCGGCGTCCAGGGCCTGCAGCACAGAACGTGCGGAAAGCAGGGAGATCGCATGTTCCCCAGACCGCCCTCCAAACAGTACACCTACCCTCAGCTTCTCACTCATAACGATCCTCACCATTCCCCGATGAACTCAATTTCCAAATCCAGGCGCACATTAAATTTTTCTTCTACAATCTGTTGGACCAATTTAATTAAAGCCTGTACCTCGACCGCTGAGGCATCTCCATGATTGATGAAAAAATTTGCGTGCTGTGGGCTGATTTCCACATCCCCGCGCCGGGTCCCTTTCAGGCCCGCCCGCTCAATCAAACGGCCAGCATAATCATCCTGTGGGTTTTTAAACATGCTCCCTATCGATGAGCCAGGGGGCTGTTTAGAGCGCCGCTGCTTTGTGATCTCACCCATGGTCTTTTTCACCTCATCTGATGTGCTGCGTTCCAGAATGAATTCAACAGCTAAGACCACCGCATCCACCTCCTTCCGCTTGATGAGGCTGGTGCGATAATCATAGGCAAAATCTTCCGCTGACCATTGAACACGACGGATCTCTTGGTTATCATGATGCAAGATTTCTGCCATGTGCAAATCTTCTGCCATATCGCTCCCAAAAGCGCCGGCGTTGTTGACCGCTGCCCCACCCACTGTCCCCGGAATGCCTTCCGCCCATTCCAGGCCCGACCACCCTCGGTTTGCTGCCCGGCGGGAAACACTCCCCAGACCCGCGCCGGATTCCGCCCAAATAAGGGGTTTTTCACCTCTTCGATCTCTAAACTCCACCTTCTTCGCTCTGTTGAGGATCACAAGCTCTCGAATCCCAGCATCGCTGACCAGGACATTGGATCCTGCTCCCAGCAAGATAAATGGGATCTCCTCCGTCCAGCACAGGCGGACCGCTTTCTCCAGGTCCGCTAAAGTGGTCACTTTGAGCAGGAAATCCGCCTCTCCACCCACACGCATGGTCGTATATTTCGAGACAGGTCCGTCCTGAACCAGATCCTTCCCAAAGGAGGAACGCAAGGATTGAATCTGGGCCCGGGTAAGAAGGGAATTCTTCCTATTCATATCTCTTTATAAATCCTCAATGCGTTTCATCACGCGGTTAATCAAACCCTCAGTGACATCTGGCGATCGACTAGAAGGAGAATTCAATTCCAATTCCAGGTCTTCCCGTTCCCGGACCACCCACTGGAGGGATTGCGGAGGTTCTACCCTCACATCAAGGCTCGATTTGGTGTTTTTTGGGCCGCGATATGGTTTCATCGGTCACTACCTCTCTTTTCATTCTTCGTCAGACAACATCTCTGCAAGGTCAGCACTTAACTCGACCGCATCTCCAGCAGAGAGGACTAAAACAACATCCCCGGGGACCAACTTTGGAACCAGATAACTCGCCGCTTCATCAAATGTCGGTTGGAGGATGACGTCATGGTGGTCTATGGAGCTTACAACCGCCGAGATTGAAAAATCAGCGGGGCGTTCCTCGCGTGATGGGTAAACGTCGGTGATGATCACATGGTCCGCATCATTAAACGCGGTTGAAAACCCATCCAACAAAGTCTTCGTTCGCGAGAATGTATGCGGCTGCCACACCACCCAGACCCCGCCATCGGGATAGCGATCACGCGCTGTTTCTATCGTGGCTTTGATCTCTGTGGGATGATGGGCATAATCATCAATGATCACAACCCCTGAGAATTCACCCCGGATATCGAACCGCCTTCCGCTGCCTTTGAAGTCCGCCAGGGCCTCGATCGCCTTCTCCAGGGGAAGGTCCAGTTGATCCACGACAGCCAGCGCAGCCAGAGAATTTAGGACATTGTGTTTACCAGGTATGCCTAGGTGCACATCCTCAATCAAGTCCACGCTGATATCCCCGGTGTATAGATCATATTGGTAACTTCCGTCCTCTTGCTTTCGCAGGTTTCTGGCCATGTAGTTGAAATCCGGACTAAAAAATCCGTAGAAGAACACATCCTGATCCAGGGTAATATCATGCCTTAAACTCACTGCACCGGGGTCTTCCGCGCACAAAATCAGCGTACCCCTGCGGGTCAGATTACCCACAAAATCCTGAAACGCTCCCTTGAACGCTTCCGGGGTCGGATAGTAATCAGGGTGATCGTATTCAATATTCGTGACCACAGCGATCTCTGGGTGCAGTCCTAAAAACATCTCGTCGTATTCATCTGCCTCAATCACAAAGACAGACCCTTCTCCAGAGCGTGCGTTGGTATGCAGGTTCTCCACCACCCCTCCTACAATAAAGGAGGGATCTTGATCCAGCTTCATGAGCACCCAGGCCAGCATGGCAGTCGTCGTCGTTTTCCCATGGCTCCCCGCCACAGCCAGGACCCGGTCATCCCGGGTCAGACAATCTAAAAACTCCGACCGTTTCAGGACAGGAATCCCGGCGTTCAGGGCAGATTGGACCTCCACGTTTTCGTCCGGTACGGCGGAGGAACGGACCACGATATCCGCACCCTGGACCTGTTCTGCCCGGTGACCGGTATACACCTCCGCGCCAGCGCGCTCTAAGGCCTCCGCCAGGGGAGAAAAGGTCAGATCCGACCCCGTGACGCAATAGCCCCGCTCGAGCAAAACGCGAGCGATGGCTGACAAGCCGGTTCCACCAATCCCGATCAAATGCACATGTTCCATCAGATAAACACCACCAGGACGAACATAAAGGAAATCACGACCGCAATGAACAATCCAATTTGATTGCTGGCGAATACGGGAGGAAAATAATTCAAAGCTCGAATGGCAGTTTCACCCATGGGGTCGTCAGGGCGAGGAGCCATAATATAGGGCGTAAAGGGATAATGGGCCGCGTCCATATACCACCACAATGTGCCGACGATGAAATATCCGCTGACCAAACCAAGGACGAGTCCCAGGAGTACATCCTGCACCTGTTCCCGACGCGCTTTCTCTCGCAAAGATGCAAAGTTCGGGGTTTGATAGCCAAAAAAAGCCAAAATGGCCACAATGGCAGCCCGGATCCAAAATTGTGTTTTTAACTGTTCCTGTATCAAGGGGGGAATGTCCGAGAACTTTGCGCCCGGTTCAAGGTTTTCAACAGTGGCCAATACATCTTGAAAAGGTTCCACATAGGATGTGAAACTTTCTAAAACATGAATCAAAAATAAGGACAATATAATACTGAAAACGACCAGCAGTTCTTTCGCCCAACCTCGCATGGCACCGATCAGCCCGAAAAGGATCAGGAAAAGCCAAAAGGCATACATGATAGATATCATTTCCGATCTCCTTTTTCCTTTCCAACTTCCTGGATTAATAAGCCGATGGATTCAGCCGCTCGAGGTCGCGACAAATCCCTCATGTTTTTGCTCATATGTTCCCTTTTTTGTTGGTCCTCCAAGAGGGCCCGAACAGTGGGCAGCAGTTCCTCTGACAACGTTTCATCTTTAATAATCACAGCAGCTCTCTGATCAACAAGGTACTGCGCATTTATTTTTTGATAACGCCACGCATGTGGGTACGGCACCAACACAGCTGGCAAACCGAAACTGGGGAATTCTCCCAATATGGAAGCTCCGGCCCGGGATAAGACCAGATCAGCAGCCGTGAAAGCGGCACCCATTCGTTCATGGAGATATGGGAATGCCCGATACCGTTCTTTAAGCTGCGGAGGTAAAGCTTCTCTCCCCTGTTTAATTTCCTGCCAACCCAGATGGCCCGAAATATGCACGATTTGAACATCCTCCAATAAAGCCGGTAGATTTTTCATCAGGGCCCGGTTGATAGAACGAGCTCCCTTGGACCCGCCAAAAACGAGGAGAACCAAATCCCGAGGGGAAAGCTCCAAGGTTTGAAACGCCCTTTCCTTGTTCCAACGTTTCAGATGTGAGCGCACCGGATACCCCGTGACATGGACCTTCTTTTCCACAGGAAAATATTTTCTCGTATCCTCAGTGGTGATGGCAATGGCATCTGCGAATCTCGCTAAAGTTTTCAAAGCCAACCCCGGTTCAATATCCGGCACATACAAAACGCTGGGCACTGATCTGCCTGCCAGAGCAACAGGTGCAGCGACATACCCGCCTGTGAAAAGCATGGCATGAGGCATGAACGACCGCAGGATATCCCTGGCCTCGAAGAACCCTCTTACCAGCTGTAAGAGATTCCCGGGGAGCGCTTTCATCCCCACTCCATGCAGACCCGCAGCAGGAATGCCCCGAAAACGAATGCCGTTCCGTTCCACGATTTCTTTCTCCATACCGCGTTCACCGCCTACCCACAAAACTTCTTCCAAAGAGGTTTCGTATTTATTATCGTCTTTGAGTGACTGGAGAACGGCCAGGGCTGGATAAACGCCTCCGCCCGTCCCTCCCGCACAGATCAACAACCGCACCAAGAGACCTCCGTTCCTGTTTTCTTTTTTCCACCTCAGCGTAGCGGCCCACACCTAAAATAAGGCCTACAGCGGACATTGTGACCACAAGGTTTGACCCTCCCAAACTGACAAATGGCAGCGGGTTGCCAGCCACAGGCAGCAAGCCGATGATCACCGCGATATTCACAAAGGCTTCGAATATGATCCAAAACGTCAATCCGGCCGCCAACAGGGACCCCAATCCATCCGCAGCTTTCCGGGAGATCACCATACCCCGCCACAAAAACACACCGAACAGCAGCACCAGGCAGCTGGCGCCGAAGACGCCCAGCTCCTCCCCTACCACAGCAAAAATGCTGTCCGTATGGGGGACAGGCAATAAAACCAATTTGGCCACACCGCGGCCCAGACCCACCCCAAACCAACCCCCATCCATGAAAGCCGTGAAGGATTTTTCGATCTGTTCAGAGCCAATGGTGTTGATATCTTTGATCCCGTACCAGAAATCCAAAATACGCTGACTGACTTCCGGTTTTCGGTAAGCCACGATCGCTGTCCCTAACCCTCCCGAAGCCACGACCAGAATCAAGAGCTGGATCAAAGAACCACCGGCCATAAAAAACAACAAAAAGCCCAGGAAAAACACCGTCACCGCAGCGCTGACATCCGTCTGAACAGCGATGAGACCTCCCACTATCCCGAGAATAGCACCCAGGGGGATGAGCCCGAAGCCCACTTGTTTGATCTTTTCTCCCTTGGAGTTCAACCACACAGCCAGGTAAATGACGATCACCAATTTCGCCAACTCGGAAGGCTGGACAGATTTTCCACCAAACAAACTTCGCGCGCTCCCTTTTCCTATAAATAAGACGATCAGAAGCAGCAAGATGGTAACGCCGATAGCGATCACCGCAAATTTATTTCGGTCCCACCGGTGATAATCAAGGAAGCACAAGATCACCGCTGAAATAATCCCGATGGCGAGCCATACCAACTGGCGGATGAAGAAACGGTTCACATCCTTGAAAGCCCGCCAGGAGACATCCCAACTGGCGGAATATAACATCAGCAAACCAAATACCACCAACGCCGCCACAATGAGCAGCAGAGGGATATCAATGGCAATATCTTTTATATCGTTGGATTCTTTCTTCATACCAGCTCTTTGACCCATTCCTTAAAATACTCTCCACGTTCTGCGAAATCTTTAAATTCATCAAAACTCGTTCCACCGGGCGCTAGCAAAACCACGTCCCCAACTTGGGCGACATCTGCCGCTTTTTTCACGGCATCTTGAAGCGAGGTGCACCGCGTCATTGAAAGTTCATGATCTGAAATACCAGCATCTCGTAAAGCTTCTTCGATCACAGGGACCGCTTCCCCAAACAAGATGATATGCCGGACTTTCTGATAAACAACCCGGGCAAATTTATCCCAGGGCAGATCTTTATCCTGCCCACCGGCTAAAAGCACGATCGGCTCCGAAAAGGACTGCATGGCAGCGATTGCCCGTTCCGGTGCGGTGGCAATGGAGTCGTTATACCAATCAGCTCCCTGCCAGGTGCAAACATATTCCAGACGGTGTTCGACACCTGTAAAACCTTCCACGCCGGAAGCCATCGCGGAAGGAGAAATGCCTACTGCGTGAGCCAGGGCACAGGCAGCCAGGACGTTGGAGATGTTGTGTTCTCCCCGCAATTGAATCTCACGTTTGGGAAACAAGCGCTGCGGGTCTCCTGCATTCCAAAGCCAGAGCAACCCATCTTCTATGTAGGTTCCAACCTGATCCGCTGGCGGCTGATGAAAGCCAAAACTAACCAACTTTCCGCGCACTGCATCGATCAAACTCCATGAACCGGGGTCATCCCTGTATAAGACCGCGGTATCACGTTCGGTTTGAAATTCGAGAATTCGAACCTTTGCTTGCCTGTAAGCCTTCATCGTGCCGTGGCGATCAAGGTGATTGGGGCTGATATTCAACACCCCGGCCACCTCAGGCGCGGTGCTCATCAATTCCAATTGGAAGCTGGACAATTCCATCACAGCGATATCATCCTCTGCCATCTGATCCACATATTGGATCAGCGGGTTGCCAATATTGCCGCCCACCCAGGTGTGATCCGGTCCAATCTGCGCCTGGACCATCCTTCCCAGAAGCACGGTTGTCGTCGTCTTCCCCGCAGAACCCGTGACCCCGATCACCGGACAAGGCGCCTGATCCAGAAATATTTGGGAATCGTTCGTGAGCGGGATCCCCCGGCGCTGGGCTTCCTTAACCAAGGGAATGGTCAGAGGCACCCCACCAGAAAGGAATAGGACATCAGCATCATCCAGCAAAGAAAGCGGATGACCGCCCAAGGCCCAATCCATATCGATATCGCTTAATTGCTCTCGAACCTCATCCATCTCTTCCCACTCTTTACGATCGGTCATGGTTACCTGCGCCCCCTTTTTGAACAGATATCGGGCCAGTGCAGTCCCTTGTCTGGCCGCACCTACTATCACCACATCCCGATCTTTCCACTCCTTTTCCGTCATACCAATGCCAACGCTACACCGATCAGAGCGGCCACCAGACTGATCAACCAAAAACGCTGTACAATCTGGGTTTCGCTCCAGCCGGAGAGCTCAAAATGGTGATGGAGGGGGGTCATCTTAAACATCCTCTTCCCATCCATCAATTGAAAAAACGCAACCTGGATAATGACACTCAGCGTCTCGCTGAGGGGGATGATCGCAATCACAGGCAGAACCGCCCATTGGCCGGTCATCAAGGCCACCACAGCTAAGGTAGCCCCCAGGGAAAGGGAACCAGTGTCACCCATGAACAATTCTGCAGGATAGACGTTGAACCACAAGAAGCCGAACAGGGCGCCAACAATGATGAAACAAAATCGAGCCAAGAATATTTGGCCTTGAATCAGGGCAATGCCGCCGTAGGCGGAAAACGCGGTCGCTGAGACCAATCCTGCTAGGCCGTCCAGCCCGTCTGTGAAATTTACGGCATTAGAACTGCCGACGATGATAAACGCAGCGATCGGAAAATACAACAAGCCCAGGTTGACTTCGAAATCCAAACCCGGCACGAAAAGCTGGGGAGCGTCCAGTAAATCTCTCAAAACGAACGCGGTCCCTGCAGCCACAATGGTCTGGAGGATGAATTTCGTCAGCGCGCTCAAGCCCAATCCAGACCTTCTCCCCCGCAAACTGGACCAATCGTCGATTGATCCAATCAGCGCGAAGAGGATAAAAACGATCAAGGGCACCAACACAGAATTTCCAAAGATGGAAAATCCGCTCATAATTGAAACTATATTAAATAAAATCGTCAATAAAGCCACCGGGAAGAGGATCAATATCCCCCCCATGGTAGGCGTGCCCAATTTAGAAAAATGCCGTTCTGGCCCATCGATGCGGATTTTCTCCCCAATTTTTAATCGGCGCAGGACACGCAGCAGGGGTACACCCCAAATCACGGTGAGCAAAAAGCTGAATCCGGAGAGAGCCAGCGCCATCGAGGTCTGGGTCATGAGGAAACCTCCAGGGCGGAGACGATACGATTCATATGCATTCCGTGTGATCCCTTTACTAACACCACATCCTCTTCTCGCAACGCATCCTCCAAATAGAGGATGGCAGCTTCACTGTTCTCCAGGACCGTGATCCGCTCTTCCGGCAAACCGGACCTTGCAGCAGCGAGGGCGATCATCCTAGCTAATTTTCCAACCGTGACCAGCGAATCCACCACTTCTGCAGCGCGAATCCCGATCTTCGTGTGGCCCACTTCTTCATAAGGTCCCAGCTCGAGCATATCGCCTAAGACTGCAACCTTTCTACCTTCCATTCCTTCTAACAAATTTAAAGCAGCCAGCATGGACTGTGGGGACGCATTATAGGTATCATCTAGCAGCAGGGCGCCGCTTTCCGCTTTCACGACCATCAGGCGTAATTGCGTATGTCCAATGCGCAAACCGTTGATGATCTCCTGCCAGGTGAGCCCTTCTACTAAACCTACAGCCGCTGCCCGCAGTGCAGTATGAACGGAATGCCGGCCGATCAGTGGCACCCGCAGATAAAGAGTCTCATTCTGGTAATGAAGGCGAAAGCGGATCCCTTCCAACCCAAGTCCTTCCACTCGGTCAGCCCACAAATCTGCTTCTGGGACCAATCCATAATAGAAGATCCTGGCACTTGTCTTATCCGCCATCTCCCGCACCAAAGGGTCATCATAATTCAAGACAGCCACCCCTTCGGGGGCATCCGGCAAAGATTCCACTAACTCAGCCTTTCCTTTTGCAATTTGATCAATGGACCCCGCTCTCTCGGCGTGAACGGTGCCAATATTGGTGATCACACCCACGGCAGGTTTGGCAATTTCACACAAGAACTGGATCTCGCCGAGTACATAGAAACCCATCTCCAAGACAGCCCGGTCATGCCCATGGCTCATACGCCACAGAGTCATCGGCAATCCAATTTCATTATTTAAATTACCTGGATTTTTCAGCGTCCTGTACCGCTGTTTCAAAACAGAGGCGACTAACTCCTTTGTCGTTGATTTTCCAACGCTCCCGGTGATACCCACTGTCCGCACTTTGAGCTTCCTGCGCCAAAAGCGAGCCACCTCCTGCAGAGCCTGGATGGAATCTTCCACCCAAATGCAAAATGGCGTTTCAACCGGATCCATAGAACTCATGTCCTGGCCGGAACGGAGATCGATCACATGATGATGATTTGGCACCTGATGTTGAATGAATGCAAAACTCGCCCCATTGTCAAAGGCATCCTCCAGGTAATCATGCCCATCCTTTTCTTCTCCAGGAACCGCCACAAATAAAGCCCCGGGGATCATCTTGCGGGAATCAACGCCCACATCTGAGATCACATGATCCACCCAAGGCGGGGAACTTCCTGTGAGAGTTTCAAAAACAACATCTAAGGTTATCATTTCCTATTCATCCAATTGACTTTGTCGAACTGCATCCGGTGCGATCCCCATATGATTGACCAATTTCATCACCACCTTCCGGAAAACGGGCGCTGCCACTTCTGAACCCCAGATGGACGTGGATGGTTCGTGCATCCAAACGTACACAATAAATTTAGGGTCATCTGTGGGCCCCCACCCCACGAAGGAGGCGTTCGTCAATTCACTTACGTAACCTTTGTTCTTGATATAAATCTCAGCTGTCCCTGTCTTACCTGCTAAACTGTACCCGGGAACAAGAGCTGCCGATGACTCTTCGATAAGCGACTCTTTCAACATCTCTGTCATCGTCCGGGCTGTCTCCGCTGAGATCGGATGCCTGACGACTGTCCTGGGTGGTTTATATTCATATCCTTCATCGACAATCGAACTTATAATCCGCGGGGCGACCATCTCCCCTTCATTGGCGACCGCTGAGATAGCTTTCACCATTTGAATAGATGTGATCTCAATCCCCTGACCGAAGGCGTTTGTCCCCAATTCAGAGCGGGTGTACTCCGGGCTGAGGTGATTTTTGACGGATCCCGGCACTTCGCCAGCCAGTTCAATGCCCGACAGCTGGCCAAAACCAAAATCCTGAAAATAGGAATAAAACTTTTCCGATTCCAGCTGCTTTGCGACCCAGACCAAACATACGTTAAGGGAGTGCTGCATACAGGTCTTCATGGTTTGGGGTCCCCAGGCTGCTTCGTTCCAATTTCGAATGGTAACCCCACCAATTTCAATCTTTCCTTTATCCAAAAATTCCGTATCCGGTTCCACAACACCGGCATCAATCGCGGCGGCCATCGTGAGAACCTTGACAACCGATCCGGGTTCGTACGCCTTGATGGCATAGTTGAAAATATTGTCCGTGTTGTAAATGATGTCCTTGTACTCTTCTTCCCAATACTGGCTGATATCCGCCCGGGGGGAGGAGGCCATGGCCAGGATATCTCCCGTTTCAGGATGCATGACGATAACCGTTCCCGCCTGGGACTTCGTTTGCTCAACAGCGGCATCTAATATTTCCTCCACATCCGCCTGGAGCACGCTGTCAATGGTCAGGATCACATTCGCCCCGTGATCGGGATCGGGAGCCTGGTCCGCCTTGTGGGGATCCCATAAGGCCCATAAGGTGCGGTCATTTCCGAAGAGAGATGTATCGTATTTCCCTTCCACACCCAGATGACCTCTTTTTTCGTCACGCCGAACAAAGCCAATCATATTCGACGCTAAAGAGCCCTCCGGATAGCTTCGCGCTAAATGAGGGGTGCAGCTCACCAAGGGGATCATGGAGCAATCCACGATATCGATCTCCCCTCCACCAAGTTCTCCTTCCTGCTCTGCCATTTCCTCATCCTCTTCCTCAAGCTCTTCTCCATGCCAAACACGGACAGCATCAATAAATGCCCGCACTTGTTCTCCAGACGCAAATCGGTTAACGGTAATCGTTCGTTTCGGCGGTCCCTTTTCCTGTCTTAACTGCTGCAGCAAATATTCGTTCTCGATTTCAAAAATAGATACCGCATGATCCGCAAGCTCTTTGGGATCTCCTGTCGTGTCGCTGCCATCAAGGGCATCAAAATGGATATCCACAGCATATACCGTCTTATTTCCCGCCAATAGATGTCCGTTCCGATCCAGGATCAAACCGCGCCGGGAAGCTGTCTTTTCCCACTGGCCCATATTATTGGTCACCGGCAATCCCTGGGCATCCACGGTCATCTGAATGCGGACCATTTGAGCCAGGATGACCAAACCTACAAGTGTAAAAATAGAAGCTATGAAGGTATAACGCCAGTTGTATCGAATTTTCACAACTATAATTCCTCAAAAGGTTTCAGGATCAGGCTCAACTGCGCTTGAACCCATTCCCACAACGTCAAATGGTATTCTTTACGGCTGAGAATGATTTCCACCGCGTGTGTAGGCCCGGAGACAGGGTGCTCGCCTCCTACCTGCTGTTCGAAACCAGGCACCTCCACGTAAAACGTCTCCCCAGGATAAGGAGGGCGAAACCCCATCTCACGAGCCCGTTCTTCTAACCTGTGGATCCGTTTTGAACGGGCAATCTGGTCCCGCAGGGAAACATTTTTATACACCAATCGATCAATCTCATTTTTAATTTCTTGAAGTTGGCGTCCCATGCCAATGACATGTGCGGAGATGATCAAGTGGGATGAGAGGAGTACGCCCAAAACGACAAGGACCAAGAAAAAACTCCCTAACATTTGGAGTTTCTTCCGCTTTGGTGAATTAGAGTAGGCCTGGATCAACGAGTCTTTCATGGTCAGTCACAGTACTGCAGCTGGTAACGACGTCCAATCTGTTCAGGAATTAATGTACTTGCAAGTCTCATGCCACTCTGGGTCACAATTTTTCGGCTACACGCAGTTTCGCGCTCCGGGAACGGGGATTTTCCTCCCTTTCTTTTTCGCTGGGGCGGATCGGCCTCCGCGAGATCTCCTTTAGTTGGGCTTCATGATCACAGGTGCAGATGGGTGCCCGCGGGGAGCAAATGCAGTCCCGGCTCTCCCGGCGGAAAAAACGCTTCACGATCCGATCCTCCAGAGAATGAAAAGCAATCACCGCTAACCGACCACCTGAGTTCAATGAATTTAGCGCTGCGGGCAGGAAAGCCTTGAGATTTTCCAGTTCATCGTTCACCGCAATCCGCAGCGCCTGGAAAGTCCTCGTTGCTGGATGAATGCGACCTCGGTCTCTTCCGATAACACAAGCAATCAGTGACGCTAGTTCCTGTGTGGTTTCAAGAGGGCGGTTGGCGACAATCGCATCCGCGATCTTCCGGGAGTAGCGTTCTTCTCCGTACTCATAAATTAAATTAGCCAGTTCCTCAGGCGAGAGATGATTCACCAAATCCGCTGCAGTCACGCTCTGGGTGGGATCAAAACGCATGTCAAGCGGGCCTGCTTCGCGAAAGGAAAAACCCCTTTCAGGCTGATCCAGCTGGAGGGAGGACAACCCCAAATCCAGGAGGATGCCATCCACGGCATTCCACTTTAAATTGTTAAGGTGCGATTGAAGCGATGTGTATGAACTACGAATGAGGATCACCCGATCCCCAAATTTTTTTAAGCGTTCCTGAGCTACCTGTAATGCCTGAGGGTCAAGATCCAGCCCTAAAACTCTTCCACTTGGGGAACTTTCCTTTAAAATACCGTAGGCATGCCCCCCCGCGCCCACGGTCCCATCCACATAGGTTCCCTGAGATGTGGGTTTTAGAGCGTGTATGGTTTCTTGGTAAAGAACCGGTGTATGCCGCATGGAATGCCAACCCTAAACATCTAAAGCTGCAAAACGCTTGGCATTGGCATCCGCATCTTGGAGGATGAGGTTTTGCTTCTTCCAGGCTTCGGGTGACCAGATTTCGATCGATTCACCGACGCCGACGACAATCGCCTCCGATGCTAAATTAGCTACCTCCCGCAGATACTTTGGGACCAGGATCCGACCGTTATTATCCAGATCAACTTTTTGGGCAGAGGAGAAAATTAACCTGCGAAGCTGTCTTGCTGTCGGATCGGTTGAGCTCATCTCCGTCACGCGGTTGTAGATGGATTGGAATGTCTCTTCGGGCAGCATACGCAAATTTTCGTCAAACCCCTGGGTCAGGTAGATGCTCCCCTGGATATCCTCCCGGAACCGGGCGGGAACGATCAATCTACCCTTGCCGTCCAATGAGTGAGTGTACTGCCCCAAGAACATCTGTTCTATCTCCGCTTTAAACGCGGATCGCCGGTCTCCCGGCGAACCACAATGTACCACTTTTTCCCACAACTTACCCACAGTATATATGAATATTTCCCATTTTGCAAGCTGGAAACCACTTAATTGGGGTTTTTTACCTTAAAACTTTTGTAAACAAAGAGGATTTTTCCTACCATTGTGGGCCTTGGGGGCAAAAAATGTTCACCCGAACCACATTTCCCCACCCCAAACGAATAACTATATGGAAGGAAACGCTTCAAGAATAGGAACAGATAGGATTTTCGGGGAGCATGGCAGGGACCGGAGAGGTACCTTTTCGCTCAAGGATGCCCTGCCAAAAACCCGGAATAGCCCTCGCCATGCAGGAGGATCAGCTATAATGGACGTGATGAGGAAAGATAAACTATCTCTGCCACGAACTCAGTGGCGTCTGATACACACTCCCCCGGCAAGCGGCGCTTGGAATATGGCCCTGGATGAAGCTGTTTTAGAATCCATGGCTGAAGAATCCGTTCCCCCCACAATGCGATTTTACAGCTGGCAGCCGCCCTGCCTTTCTCTGGGATACGCGCAGCCCATCGCTGACATAAATCAAGAACGGCTGCAGGAGAGAGGCTGGGATCTGGTTCGAAGGCCCACGGGCGGCAAAGCGATCCTTCATGCAGACGAATTGACATACGCGGTCATTGGTCCTCAAGAAGAACCTCGATTGCGGGGAGGTGTATTGGAAAGTTATCATCGCTTATCCATGGGTTTGCTGCTGGGATTGGAAAAACTTGGACTGCCGGTCCAAGTGGTCACAGACAGCGAAGGGGATCATGATCGGGACCAACCGATATGTTTTCAAAATCCCTCAGACTTCGAAATCACCTTTCAGGGAAAGAAACTGGTTGGCAGTGCTCAGGCCCGCCGGAAAGAAGGCGTCTTGCAGCACGGGACGCTTCCCCTGTACGGTGATTTAGCACGCATTGCCGAGGTGCTGGATTTCAGTCACGAAGAGGCCCGGGAGGAAGCCCGAGAGCAGCTGCTTGAGAAAGCGATCAACGTGACCATGATTGGAGGAGAGACCGTATCCTGGGAGAGAGCAACACAGGCAATCGCTGCTGGTTTCGAAGAAGCTTTGAACATCGAATTCTTAGCAGGAGAGCTCACACCCTCAGAATTAGATCGAGCGCAGAACTTGATGGATGAGAAATACCAGAACCCATCCTGGACACACCGTCTTTAAGCACAAATCTTATGAGAATCGGATTGTTAACCCTTCACCTCAGAATTCCAGGCTGCGCTTCGTTAAAAGAAAAACGAAGTCAGATTAAACCCCTAGTAGCTCGGCTTCACCGTGAGTTCAACATATCGGTCGCGGAGATCGATTACCAAGACAAATGGCAAACCGCAATGATCGGCTGCACCCTGGTCAGCAATGACAGCAAACATACAGAACGCACATTACGCAAAGTGAGCGCTTGGGTAGAAAAGCATCATCCCCATCTCTACATTGTGGAAGAAAATTTTGAACTGATTTAAGGAGAACCTATGGACCTGAATTTAAATTCCCGGCGGGCTTTTCTTGCTGGGTCGAGCAGAGGTTTGGGATACGCAGCCGCTAGGGCACTGGCAAGAGAAGGATGCAACGTTGCCCTTAACGGGCGAACAGAATCCGACTTAATAGAATCCGCTAAAACACTGGCCCAGGAAACAGGCACGGACGTCTTTCCTGTCCCGGGGGACGTGGCAGATCCAAATCAACCAGAAAAGATCATCCGGTCCGCTGTCGATCAATTAGGGGGTCTCGATTTGTTATTGACCAACGCTGGAGGGCCTCCCGCGGGGGAATTCACCGCTTTTGATGAGGAGACCTGGCAGCATGCCATCGAACTCTCATTCATGAGTCATGTCCGGCTCATCAAGGCTGCCCTAACCTTCCTAAAAAAGTCCCCCATTGCCAGCGTGTTGACCGTGACTTCCTACTCTGTTAAACAACCCATCCCCAATTTGGTGCTTTCCAACAGCATCCGTTCCGCTACCATCGGCCTGACCAAAACGCTGGCTCTGGAGCTGGGTGAGGAAGGCATACGCTTCAATTCCATCCTTCCGGGATGGACGAAAACGGACCGTGTCCTAGAGTTGATGGAACACCGCGCCCAACAGAACGGGACATCCGTGGAAGAAGAGATACACAAACAAATGCAGAACAGCCCTATGGGTCGGATGGCGGCGCCGGAAGAATTTGGGAACGCCGCTGCATTTTTGCTCTCCCCCGCTGCCAGCTACATCACCGGGACAATGCTCCCCGTCGAAGGGGGAATGTACAAAGGGACATTCTAGCACTGCCGCTTCAGCGCATTAAAAAACTCAGCCGGCTCAGTATTAGAGCCGGCTTCTCCATTTTGTGCTTCACTCCATGTTACTGCAAACGCAGCACCGTTTTTCCCTCTGCCCACAAATCTTCTAAACGATAATACGTTCTCCGTTCCGGGGAGAAGATGTGCAGGATCAAATCTCCGTAATCCACGACCATCCAGCCGTTGTGGGCTTCCCCTTCAATCCTGGGATGGATCCTGTACTCTTTTTTCACCTCTTCCGAAACGGATCTCACCAATGCTTTTACCAATCGAACGCTGGTTCCAGAGCAGATAATGAAAAAATCTGCGATCACTGAAAGTTCTCTAATTTCTAGTAAATGAATGTCCTTCGCTTGCTTTTCATCCAAAACATCAACAATAAAACGGGCAAATTCTAATGTATCCAGAACGTACCTTCCTTTTTAAGCTTGACCGGTGTCTTATTGAGTGCGATTATACTACGAACTGACCCTCATCCTCCGCCAGGGATACAGTGTACAAACGGGTATAAACTGCCCCCTCAGGCTGGAGATCACTCCGGTAAATGTGAACGTTTTCCACCCGAGTCACCCCGATAAAGCCCACTTTGAAATCATGCAAAACCTTTCCCACCTTTCTCACTTCCCGGGCGGAAGCCTTCCTGGATACCCGACCCAGGGTAAGATGCGGTGTGAAATCATATTTGTCATACTCATATCCTAAACGTGCCACGCCGTCTTCGATTCCCCGCCGCAGGGCCCGGAGCTCTTCAGGGGCCTCCACGCCCACCCAAATCACACGGGGATGCCGGATCTTCGGGAAAGCGCCAATGCCGCCAATGCCGATCTCCATCGTCTGCCTCTTTGTCACTTCCGAGACGAGGATCTTTTTCACCATCTCCAAATTCCCCCTGGATACATCCCCCAGAAATTTCAACGTCAGGTGAATTTTTTCGGGATCCACCCAACGCACCGGCGTTTGTGGCAGGCGCTCTTTTAATTCCCCTTCCACCTGACCTAATGCTTTTTGGACCCCCGAGGGGATATCGACGGCGATAAATGAACGAAAAACTTCTTTATCACTCATGCTATCTCACCTTTTCAGCGTCTAAATGCTGCGGAGAAGTTTTCAATCAATAAGATTAATAAAAAAGAGGAACAGAGTTTGCCCATGTTCTTTACCGACCAGGGTTAGCTGTAATCCCATACCACGATCAACACCAAAGTAAATCGACACGAATCAAGGACAGAACGTGATTGGATCCATCCCCCTTTTCACCATCTTGATTCTAATGTACCCTGATTGCAATGAAAAAATGCATCACAACCCAAAATCAAGAAAATCATCTGCTTCGTATTGTACTATAAAGTGTAGGTTCTCTCAAAACTGATATCGATACTAGAAAGCGATCCAATCTTCTCTCTCTGCCTCCATCACGGAGGGATTTATCCTTCAATATTTCGATTCAACAGCCGCCGGTAATCTTCCGGTGAATCCACATCGAACTTGATCTGCGGATCTTCCCAGGGGACATAAACCAGTTTATAGCGATCGAAAAGGGCCCGACCCCCGACATCTCCCTCCAGAGATTTCAAGTCCTGGAACAATGCCCGGTCAAACAGGACTGGATTCGCGCGCTGACCATCCACCCGGGTGACGATGATCGGGGCATGGCTCTGGGCGTGGGCAGTCATCAGCCTGCTCACCAATACGGCAGGGATCTGGGGCTGGTCAGCGAGGAGGAACGCCGCGCCTCCCACCTGGGCTGGCAAAGCCCGCACCCCAGTTCGCACAGATCTGCTCTGCCCCCTCTCCCAATCCGGATTATGGATGCAGCGGACGTCCAGATCACCTACAGCTTTCCGCACTCTCTGCTCTTCCGCCCCCGTGACCACGACCACCGGATCCAGGCCCGCTTCCAAGGCGGTGTTCGCTGCATGACGTACAAAGGGTTCACCATGCCAGAGCAAAAGCTGTTTGCTCTCTCCATACCGCCGGGAGCCGCCTGCCGCCAGGACGATGCCGGCCAAGGGCTCATGGACAGCGTAAACCCGCCTGTGCACACCCAGAGAGGTGATCCCTACCGCCTGGTAGGTACCCAGGACAGCTCTCAGCAGCGGATCCAATCCGCTGAGCGATTCCACTGCATCCGCTTGATTGAGAAGGAGGATTTTTCGTGCCCGGGATGGAATGTTCTTTAAACTTCCCTGTGGGGAGAGCAGGACGCGTTCCAGGTGGCGCATATGAATCGTCTCCCCCAGGGGAAGCCCGGCAATTTTGCCAAACAAATCAGGCCGGTGAACAAACCCTTCACGTAAGGGTTGTCCCAAACCTGACAACCCCGCGACGACGATCACCGTATCCACAAAAGGCGGGATGGGAGGCTCATGATCCGCCGGCGCTTTTAAGGGCATCCTTCGCGCACCGTCCGCTTCCACCAACAAAGGCAGCTGATGTTCTTCCGCTCTTATCTGAAGTTCTTCCAGCACATCCTGTGTCAACCCCTGAACCCGTTCTTCAGATGCAGTGGGCGCCCCGGTAAAGAGTAGAGTTTGACCCAGAAACTCTGGCCTGAAAGTAGGAATCTCTGACCGATCCTGGATCTGATAATGCCGGTCAGCGTAAGCCAACTGCTCAGGTGCCATGTGAGCTGCCGCCGCAGCCAGAACGGAACTCTCATATTCCCGAGCAAGGTGGAACAGCGTGGTGGTTTTGCCCCCAGAACCCACCAGAGCGATCTTTGAATCAGGTCTTAATCTCAAGCCGTATTTTAATTCCATAGCAAGGGACGCAGCTCAGGTCGAGATAGAATGCTTTCTAATGCCGCTCCTCCCAGGCAGCGTGATTTTTCTGAGACCATCCAGCAGTAGCTGGGATCACCGCGGGGATCCACATCCCCGATTTTCATCCCCTTTTTCACTCTCGTTCCTTCCCGCAGTAAACCTCGCAGTGCCCCAGGGAAGGGAGACTGGACCAGAACTCCGTTGACTTCCGCGATAAGCTGACCTTTCTCGAGCAGGTCCCCAATCTCCACATGGTTTTCCAGAATGCCGGCAGCAGGCGAACGGAGGACTCTTTCTGAACGATACCCCATGACTTCGCCCGGGAGGCCGGTGTCCGCTTCCGGGACCCCTTGCCAGAACACGCGACCCAGGTTATGCCCCCGGTTGGTCTCAATGGCTGCATGGCAGTTCTCACCTGCCTTAAATCCAGGTCCCAGTCCGATGACCAGAGAGGCGATCTCCTTCCCGGTCTTGGGTGGACGTTTGATCATCCGCGCGTCCACCACCACCTGGGGTTTTAACAGGGAAAGGGAATCCAGATCAGGGTCCACCAGGACAGGAATCACCCTCCTGTCCAACACAGCATCGACTTTATTCGGATCTTCCACCCGCTTTGCTTTTACCCCTTCCACAGTCCACTCCCCCTCGGGGACAGCTTCCGCAAAGGACACCAGGCGCCGGACGACGAGAGGCTGCGGGAGTTCTGTAATCACTATGCGCAAACCTGAACGGTGCAGGCGGAGGGCGATGCCGCTGGCCAAGTCTCCCCCGCCCCGGATGAGCGTCAACATATGGTTTCCTTCCCAAACACATAACTTATCATTCATTTTAGATTTTAACACGACTGTGGCACAAAGCTCATCAGACAGGTGTTGAAAAATATCCCTTATCATCATGGTTAGACCCAAACGATACAAATCTCCCTTTCCCTGGTAAGATAAACAGGGGCTGCCCTGTCTTAAAAGTAAGTATTTCTAAAGGAGAAAGATATGCAGCTCAACGGATTGCACCACGTCACGGCGGTCACAGCGGAAATAGAGAAAAATCTGAATTTTTATACCCGTGTTTTGGGGCTTCGGTTGGTGAAGAAGACTGTCAACCAGGATGACACCTCCGCCTACCATCTCTTTTACGCGGATAAGTTGGGCACTCCAGGCACCGACATCACCTTCTTCGATTGGCCGCACATATCTTCCAACCAGCGGGGTATGGACAGCATTGCCGGCACGGCTTTACGCGTCTCCGACGCTGATGCCCTCCCATTCTGGACAGAGCGCTTAAAAGAGAAAGGGATAAAGGAGTTAAAAAGGACATCCTTTGCCGGCCGGGACCTGATCTCTTTTCAGGACTCCGAAGGCCAGCAGTTGTACCTGGTAGATGATAAAGGGGCTCCCTTTGAAGGGAAGATCTGGCGCCGTACCGAGATACCCGATCCCTTCGCTTTGCAGGGCTTTTATAGTGTCATCCTCTCCGTCCCCGATAAAGAAACACTGGCACACACTCTGGAAACAGCCCTTCATTTCGTGAAAGTGGAGGAAACAACCTGGATGGACGGTACAACCCCGGTTACGATCTACCGCACCCAGGATAGCGGGGGACCTGGATCCGAGGTCTGGGTCCTGGTGGAGCCGGATGCTCCACGGGCGAAATTGGGCGCAGGGGGTGTGCATCACACCGCATTCCGGGTCAAAGACCAGAGCGAACTGGAAGAATGGCGCTCCCGGCTTGTGAATTCAGAAGTGCGCGTGACCCGGGTCATCGACCGCTTCTGGTTCAAATCAATCTATTTCCGCGTCTCGCAGGGCATCCTCTTTGAGATCGCCACCGAGGGACCTGGATTCGCCATCGATGAGGACATGAACTCGCTGGGTGAAAAGCTGGTTCTCCCCTCTTTCCTGGAATCCCAGAGGGAAGAGATTGAAAGCAAGCTGACGCCCATTGAGGTATAAAACCGCTATGAAGAGAGACATCCACCAGGACCAACCCAGAGTAGAGATCAGCCCCGATCATCTCCCCGCGCAGAAAACCGTCATCCTCCTGCACGGACGGGGAAGCACAGCCCGGGCTGTGGCACCCCTGGCAATTGAACTCCAGGTGGGCGATGTGAAATTCATCATCCCCCAGGCTGCGAAAAACCGCTGGTATCCAGAAACGGCTTTTGGTCCCCTGGAAGCCAATGAACCTGATCTCTCCTCTGCCCTGGCCCTCATCAGTGAATTAATCGCTGAGATTAAGGCAGACGGAATTCCCCCAGAAAAGATCTTCTTGGGCGGTTTTTCCCAGGGCGCCTGCCTGGCTGCAGAATATGCGGCCCGCCATGCAGGCCGCTACGGGGGTTTATTTATCTTTAGCGGGGCATTGATCGGACCCCCGGGTGCACCCCGGAATGACCGAGGGGAATTCGAAGGCACACCTGTTTTCATCGGCGGCAGCGACGTAGACCCCTGGATAGACCATGACCTGATGGTCAAAGCAGCAAAGGTATTCGAGGAGTTGGGTGCCGCAGTAGACTTCCGCACCTATCCTGGCATGGGTCATACGGTCAATAAGGACGAGTTGAGAGCGGTACGAGAGATGGTCAGTAAAAGCTGACCCGGATAACCAGAATATCGGAGAATCAAAACTTCGCTCATGAGCATCCATGAAAGATCCACAATATTCTTCATTCATTTGAGTTTGGTTTTGATCATCGGTGGCTGCTCTGTTGTCCAAATCAACCCCGGTGCCAGCCCTGCATCGAAATCTTTACCAACCCAACTTTCAGAGACCCCAGATCCACCCTTAACTACAGATACCCCATCAGTCGAGGGCTTGCCCGCAAACCAACCCTCCACTTCCCGCCCTGAAACGGTAATCCCCACCCGTACTCCCGCCCCGACCAGTACGTCGATACCTAACCCCACAGCGGCCGAACCCACCTTCGATGTGGGAAAAGAGATCACCGTCCCATATCTGCGGGAGGTAGAGATCCCCGGTAGCGTGCTCACCCTTCATGAAAAGCTCTCCCCCGGATCCAACTACGAACGGCATCTGGTCAGCTATATCTCAGAAGGAAACCGGATCTATGGGCTGCTGACCATCCCTCTCCAGGATTTGCCGGAAGATGGGTATAAAGCGATCATATTTAATCACGGCTACATACCCCCGTGGGAATATAAAACCACGCAAAGGTATCAGGGCCATGTTGACTTCTTGGCCCGGAGCGGTTTCGTGGTTTTCAAGATCGATTACCGCGGCCACGGAAAATCGGAAGGGGAACCGGTCGGGACTTATTTATCGCCCGGTTATACCATCGATGCCATCAATGCCTTGAAAACCCTGCAGAGGTTGGCGATCGTTGACCCCCAGGGAATCGGGATATGGGGCCACAGCATGGCAGGCAACCTTATCCTCCGGGCCATGCTCCTCGAGCCGGACATCCAGGCCGGGGTAATCTGGGCTGGAGCGGTGTACAGCTACGAGGATTTCGTGAAATACGGCATCAACGATAATTCTTACCGTCCACCGCCAACCCCGGAGGGAGAGGAAGGAGAGGATTACCGGAGGATTTCCAGAAAGATATTCGAAACATATGGCATGCCAGACACCGGGGTTGATTTCTGGCAGGCCGTTTCCCTTACCGAACATATCGAACACCTCAACAGCCCCCTCCAGATCCACCATGCAGAGGACGATCCGGTGGTCAGGATCGACTATTCTTGGGATTTGGTCCAGGTCTTAAAGGAAAACAATAAGGAATACGAATTCTATACCTATGAAGGAGGGGGCCACAATCTAATTTCACCTTATTTTGACCAGGCTATGCTGCGAACCGTGCAGTTTTTCAGGGACAACCTGTGATCGGTTCGCCGTTATTAAGAAAGCAGTCAACCCAGTCTACTAAAAGACTGGGTTTTTTCTCTTGAAAATGGAAAATAAGGTATGATAAGGACATTCCAATATTTCCTCAAGGAGATGACATGGCAGAACAAAGCCTTGCTGAGCAAGTCAAAAGCGACATTCAAAGCCTGCAATTTTCCTTGCGCGATTTACAATCGTCCGTTCGGCTGTCGGGGATCCGGGATCGCGTGGAGGATTTGGGGACGCTGGTCAACGGGATGGATCAGCGGATCAGATCACTCCGTGAGAGGGGGTACGCCTTCGAAAAAGAATTGGAAGAGAGGGCAGCAGATTTCGAGAAAGAATGGTCCCGGATCGAACAAGGTCTGCAAGAACAGATTAACGCAGAAGCAGACGCTATGGAGCGATCTTTGCGGCCATTGGACCGTCAAATCACAGCGTTGGTGGGAGACTCACGAGAACCTGAAGACCTGAAGCCGCGTGTGATGGATCTCAAAGCAAAAGTTGAAACGCTGGAAAATCGTGTGGAGGCAGCGGAGAGCAGTATCCAGGGAATGTTCGACACATTTAACAGCGAGGTCCGAAAAGTTGAACACCACCTGGGTAAACTGGATTGGACCTTGACAGAACTCAGCGAGGCAAGTTTTGATCTCCTGGCGACGGAATCAGGCATCATGGCTGTGAAGGCGGTATGGGCGAAAAGCGGAAAACAGCGCAAAGAGGATCCAAAAGGCGTGCTCTATTTGACGGATCAGCGTCTCCTCTTTGAGCAAAAGGAGAAAGTGACCACCAAGAAGGTTCTTTTCGTGCCTACGGAGAAAAAGTTGGTGCAGAAACTTCTCTGGGATGTCCCCCTGTCCCTGATCGAGGAGACGAAGCCCCGTAAAGAAGGGTTTTTGAACAAAGATGATTACATCGAGGTTCGATTTACCAGCGGCGCGCCCCTTGACATCGTGCATATGCATATCTGGCAGCGAGGCGACGACTGGACAGCCCATCTTAACCGCGCCAAAGCCAGGGAGTTTGATGCCACCCGGGCCATTCCTATTGATGAAGAAGCAGTCGCAAAAGTTAAGGAAGCACCTACCAAATGCCCTAACTGCGGCGGGGTGATCGATCAAGCTGTGCTGCGGGGCATGGATAGCATTACCTGCGAGTTTTGTGGATCGGTGATTCGCTTGTAGGGTCCAATCGCCATCTATTTTTCAAACAAAACCATGGGATACGGATCATCCTTCTTATTACCAACCTCACAATTCTAGGTTTCAAATCAAATTAGAAAAGGAAGAAGTTATGAGTATAGTGGTCACCATCCCAAAAGATCAGACAGCCAATCCAACCGTTAACATTGATGGACAGGATCAAACAGGTCTAGCAAGCAACTTGCATTCGCTGATAGCAGAAGAAACGAATCAAGGCACTCACCGTTGTTCCTTAACCTTCAAGAACCCTGGTATCACGAGACGTGGTACAGGATTTTTAATTGACGATCGAAGAAAATTCGATTTTGGCAAGTCCATAGAAATCCGTGCCGGAAAACCAAATCGAAGCACTGAGATATTCTCTGGAAGCATCACGGCGATCGAAGGGGCGTTTCCTGCTTCGAATATGCCCGACATAATGATAGCTGCAGAGGATCACTTACAGAAATTAAGATTACACAAGAACACTCGCACCTACAATGAAATGAGTGATCAAGACATATTTGGTTTAATTGCCTCGGAACATGGACTAAGAGCGCAAATAGCCATACAAGGACCTGTACATCCAGAGCTGTTGCAGGTGAATCAAAGTGACTGGGAATTCCTGCGCGATCGAGCTAACACAGTGGATGCAGAGTTTTGGATGGAAGGTGCAACCCTCCATGCACAATCTCGTGCGAAAAGAAAAGCGGGGGAATTGACCCTAGAATACAAGAAAAAATTGCGGAAATTTTCTGTTTCAGCAAATCTGAGAGGACAGTATACGTCGCTATCCGTCACAGGATGGGACAAAAATGCTAAAAAAACTATCGTCTCTACGGCAAATGAAACAGCGCTGGCAGGTGAACTCAATGATGATATAAGTGGGGCAAAAACGCTCCAAAAGGCCTTTGGACCCAGGGTGGATAAGATCGTCGACTTTTCTCCCCTCAGCCAGGCAGAGGCGGATACTTTGTCAGCGGCGAATTATCGTCCCACGGCCAGAAAATTTGTTACCGCTCAAGGGGCCAGCGACGGTAACCCTCGCATCCGGGTTGGGACTCACATAAACATTCAAGGGATCAGTAACATCTTCAATGGCACATATTACGTTACAACAGTAAGGCATACCTATGACACCCAAAACGGATACGTGACAACCTTTACCCTTGAACGTCCAGGATTATCGAAAGTGTAGATCAGAACCTCAAAAAGGATAGATAAAAATGACCATCAAAGAAAAAAACGACATACATAGTGATTCCCAATTGCCGATGGGCAGCACATATTATGGTGTTTATCCTGCACTGATCACGGACATTGTCGATCCTAAGAAAATGGGCCGGGTAAGGGTAAAGCTCATGTGGGCACATGAAAATGTCGAAATATGGGCCAGGTTAACGACACTTATGGCCGGGAAAGACCGGGGGGCCTGGTTCGTTCCAGAAGTAGAAGACGAGGTCTTGGTGATCTTTGAAGGCGGAAATGTGAACCGGCCCTATGTGATCGGCTCCTTGTGGAATGGAGTAGATCGGCCACCACTAGCATTGGATGATGCGGGAGAAAATAACATTAAAACCATACGCTCCCGATCTGGTGTCTGTATCACATTGGATGATACGGATGAGGAAGAAAAGATAAGATTAGAGACCCCTGCAGGACA
Source organism: Anaerolineales bacterium (assembly GCA_046483045.1). Classification (GTDB taxonomy): domain Bacteria; phylum Chloroflexota; class Anaerolineae; order Anaerolineales; family UBA11858; genus B10-G9. The sequence continues at coordinate 32,003 of JAWODY010000039.1, forward strand.
GAAAGTGACCTTGAAAGATGAGCTAGGTGAAATTGAAATCACAGATCAGCATCAGAATGCGATTACCTTAAGCATAGAAGGTATACATGTATCATCTCCAAAGCAAATTCGATTAGATACAACACAATTGGAAATTTCATCCACCAAAATAAAGATATCAGCAGGCACTTCGATCATAAGTGGCTTATTAAAAGCTGACAACATCATCGCTGACTCCATTATCAGCAATACCTAGCTGTCTCCAAACGTTCATTTCACAATCCTAAAAGAAAACTGCTCAAGCAGCTTGAGCAGTTTTTTATTGGATTAATTGACTATGGGAGAACAGTGCTTTCCCGGCTCCGGGTCAACCGAGCGGTTTTAGAAGCAAAACTCCGCCTTGCGATAAAAAAGAGACTGGGTGTTCCCATTCTCCCAAGCTAAACCGTAGATTGAGCCCGTGGGTCATAAAAAAGAGAATGGGCATATTTCCCATTCTCCCGTAAGCAACACAGCGTATTGCGGCACAGTGGGCGGTATTGGACACATCTCAAGTCAGTTATTACAGCGATCTTAAGCAGCTATTACAGGCTGCTAAAGCACAGTAAATCCGTGCTGATCTAATATATAGAAGGTGGTTGTTCGCGTTCTATCTCTATCACCGGGAGATCGGTGGGCTCCACTGCCTTCCACTGGCAGCAGCCAACCACATCAGAATCTTCTATAGATTGCAGTACCAGGGCAGCAGTTTCAATGGCAGAAACAGATTTATTCCAGGAATCAAAGTGCGGGGATATAACAAAAAGAGAACGACACAAATCTCGTTCCCCGAAGGCAGACCTCTTGTTCAAACCAGGGCCCATTCAATATAAAAAAGGAACAGGGGAGACCGTTCTCCGGCTAGGCAATCCACAGTTTCATGACAAGTAAAACGCCCGGGCCGCTCTCACCTTTTCAATGCTCACACTCTTCAAAACGCCAGGTATAACCAGCCCATGGCGACTTCCCATTCTTCATTAAAATGATAAAAATCTCCCCCTTACTTCTTTTTCATCAAATACAGCAATCGCTCCGATCCTGTAATTTCTTCTACACCCTCAATGTGAAAATATCTCTGAAACATGCGTTCAAAATCTGGCTGGGAATACTCACTAAAGATATCTTCCCGTGATGCCAGTAATTGCTGGGTTTGTGGATCATCTTTCGGGATAAATTCAATCACCAACCAATCGCCCAATTCTGATAAGAAACTTGCGATCTTCTCCAGAGGCGTATTATTGGTTATGGCCAGGTGATGGATCAGTGCTAATGCGAAGATCATTTCAGCCCCACCCCGTTCATACAGGGATTGGCGTTCTTGATTGTGCCATCCCATATTTGGACTGGGATTGGTGAGATCAAGCAGCAAGGGCAGCAATTTTATATCCCCTTTCTCAACACATTGTCGATAATTCAACTCCACCGCCCCAGGGTCAAAATCAAATGCCAACGTCCTGATCCCCCGCTGGCTTGCCAGTCGGCTGAATTCTCCCACATTTGCTCCGAGATCCCACACAGATTCCGGTTCAAGCCGGTCCAGGTATTGGCTGATAATTTCTTTTTTCCGGTTAAAGGCGGTGTCAGAATAAGAGTGGGTCACTGCATAATCCGCCCAGGCTGTGTGCTCAGGGTGCCATTCCAGCTTTCTCACACTCGATTCCAGACTGCTGATAATCCCCTCCTCTAACCCCCTTTTCTGGATCTGGCCTTTAGGAGAACTTAAATCAACTTCGCGTCCTGCATAGCGATTCTGAGCAGCCGCGTGTAAATGTATATGGGTCAGGAGAGAAAAGTTTAACCGGGTACGAAAAGGAAGGAGTTTGCTGGCCAGGTCTAAGGGGATGCCATCCAGGTAGATCCTGAGCAGCTGGCTCAAACGGACGTCTTTATAACTCATTAATGACAGCGGGGCTAAAAAGTGCTGACAGAATTGCCGATACCCCATCCACGGTTTGCCTTCTTCACGCATTTCAAAAGAAAGCGTGTCGATCAAAACCGGCTGTCCCTTCCAGAACTGAATGTTATATCCACTGCTGTCCTTCAAGGACATCCCATAATCCAGAGCATGTTTCTGAATCCTCAGTGTGGCCAATGCCGAATCTTGAAGCTGGCTGAAACTCCACTCGTAGGGATAGGAAATGAAGGGAATCTGTTCCGGATGAATGACAAGATAGGCATGATCCGCATCAAACGGTTCAACGCGTACTTTTCGATGGGGGATAAGCAGGCCCGCATCCACAAGTCGTTGATACAAGCCAGACCCCATCAACAAATCATATTCGGATTGATATCGCAGGTTGATTTGTCGATACAACTGGTTATCTTTCCAGAAAATATAGCCGCTCGGGTCTCGAAAAGAAGCCGGCTCTCGCTTATTCTTTGTCATCCTCCACCCTTTCATCCTGGTTGGAGAATAAATCCTTAGCCCAATCGATGATCTTCCCCCAGTAGGACTTCAAGACAAGCAGCCAGCCGAGAAGCATGGCCAAAATCAACTGCAGGATGAAACTTCCCGATCCCGGATCCAGGTAAGCGCCTGGCTTTGGCAGGGTTGAAAGAAGCACTTTTCCCGGCAAGATGATATTCATAAACATTTTTTCCTTCCTAGCGTGGGGGCGAAGGCAAACACACGTCGAAATGTTGACAACTGTCGATAAATTCGGGCTTCTCTGTGATTCCAGTGGAGAGGGGGTGTTCATGGAAGTAGACCCTGTCCTGGAGGACGGGGTACTGGGTGCCAAACCAATGGTTAAATGTCACCCGAAAAGTATTAACCGGGGTCATTGAGGGATAGAAGGCTTCAGTTGCCCCGTCTGAAAAATAGATGGCATTCAGGATCGCCGAACGCACCTCGACCCCTTTCCGGGTAGGATGATCACGATCCAGATACTTCCCATCTCCATGATCAGATTGCAAAATAATCACAACTGGCTTGGTGGAGTTCTCCAGGATTTCGTCAATCATCTTCAAAGTAGCCTGGTTTAAATATTCAATTTGGTAACCGTAATACTCGTTATAGTTTTCCGGTTCAACCTGATACCAGTACAGATTCTGGTTTTCCTGATAACGCAATTCTTCTCCATCGGTTCCATATAAAAAGGGGATATGAGGTAAGTATATATGCGAAAACAGGAAATAATGACCATCCCGGTTTGCGTAATCCGGCAAATGTTTCAGTGCATGTCGGATGCGCTTCCTGCGCACATCAAGTTGCCGGTTGACAATGGATCTCACCACATTATCCGCTTCCGGATGATCCCCGGGAGACGATGGATCGTTAAACAATAATAACCCCATGGTTGTTCTCAAGAAGAATTGCTCAAAAGAATTTAAAATATCTTTTCCACGGGAGCCACTAAAATTTGGCCTGACAAAAATATCCTTCTCCTGGTCATTGGTATCCCCCGTTCCGGAATCAAACACCACGGTTTGATAGCCGTACTCATCTAAAAAATCGTGCACATAATTCGTGTAAAGATTATATTTTGTTTTATTGAATATATCTTTAGGATATTGATGGAAATACACCAGGTTTAGTGATGAATTTATCGAATAATTTGTATTCAGGTAATTTGAACGACTGTTTGAGAGGATCGTAAACCCTCGCTGTTTTAGTTCATCCAAAAATTGTGCGTTATTGTATTGGTAATATTCCTTCAAGTAATCAGACCTAACATAGCCATCAAAAATAACATAATAGATATCAGGAAGGTCGGACTCACGCAGTTCAGGTCTGTCCGCTTCGGCTTCATGTTGACCGCGCAGTTGAGCCAGCTTTTTTTCCTCCTGGGGAGTGAGGTCGTTTTTTACATCGGTGGTGGTCCAGATTGAGAAAAGGATAAACACCACCAACAGACCGCTAACCAGATTTAATAATCGGGTTGCTTTTTTCGTATACTTTAATTGCGTGATGACATAGGATACAACCAAGAAAAGAATGACCCACAACCAGGCCAGAAGCGAGCTGTTAATTTGAATGCCTCTCGGGTGCAGCCACCCTTCCAAGGCGTTATATACATGTCCAAAGGAATAGAACTGGAAGGCAAGGAGTGAACTTAACATCCCTGCCCTCCCCCAATCTTTGAGGATGACCTGGAAGCTGAGACATAGGAATGTAAAAAAGCCTACCGACATTCCTAAGAAACGATAGGTATCCGAAAAGGGAATATTTATCAAATTCCGGGAATAAACAAAAAGAATGGGGTAGATGCTGAACAAAACGGGATGGAAAGGAACATTTAATAGGGACCCGTCTGTTCGCTGTTTTTGTTCAGAAAGTTCCATCGATATCATACCCCATGAAAAAAGGCGAATCTCAACGACTAAAAAAATCTGGCAACTGCTGATCAGACTTCTTCATATGTTTTTTGTGGCTTGCCGGTATTGAGAGGCAAAAGCATAGAATACTGCTTAAAAATTTCCGTCATTCACAACAGCAGCCTAAAAAACTTGATTAGAAAAAGTATAGCATGATCGTTGGAAATGGAGAATAAGTGGGGCTTACAAATATATCAGAAGCCGCCTTTCAAGAAAACCTGGAGGTGTGAATAACCAATCCTCAAATCTAACGGTGAATTTTCATTCTTCGTTAGCCACGAAATCAGCTTGCGGCATATAGAATGGAGAACGGCGTATAGCTGTTCTCCAGGTAAGCAAAGCCCCGCTTTGTAGCAGTGGGCGGTATTGGACTCGAACCAACGACCTCCTCCTTGTAAGGGAGGCGCTCTTACCAGCTGAGCTAACCGCCCCAGCATTCGCATTATAACCCGCGCTGAAGTTTTTTGGAAGGGGACGGCCTCCACCCTCACCCCGACCTCGATAAAGGTTCCTTTTCTCCCCCCAAGCCCGCCCTCTTGTGTTACACTTTCTGCGTACGCAATCCACACAAGGAGACCTTTATGCGCCTGCTCCGCTACCAAATCAATCACGGCAAACCCCAATCCGGGTGGCTTCTGGACAACCACGTAGGTCCCCTTCAGGGCACCCCCTTCGGGGCTTTTCAACGCGAGGAAGCGGATATCCCCTTGGAGGACGTCCGCCTTCTGCCGCCCATCCTGCCCAGTAAAGTCATCTGCGTAGCCCGCAATTACGCTGCCCACGCCGCAGAACATGACGCCGAGGTCCCCGAGGTCCCCGTCCTCTTCTTAAAGCCACCCTCCGCGGTGATCGGTCCCGGAGATGAGATCGTCATCCCTCCCCAGGCCACACGCGTGGAGGAGGAAGCGGAGTTGGCTGTCGTGATTGGAAAACAAGGGAGGTGGATCCCCGCGGAGGAAGCCCAGGAACACATTCTCGGTTTCACGATTGGAAACGACGTCACCGAACGCGTCTTACAGCGCCAGGATTTGCTCTGGACCCGGGGCAAAGGGTTCGACACCTTTGCTCCCCTTGGACCCTGGATCGAGACCGACTTCAACCCGGCAGACGCCATGATCTCCTGCCATGTCAACGGGGAGCTCCGCCAGATGACGTCCACCCGGGATATGATTTTCAGCGTCGAGCAGTTAATCGCTTTCGCGTCCTCTTTCATGACCCTCAAGCCCGGTGATGTCATCCTCACCGGCACGCCGGAGGGAGTTTCCCCGCTCAAAGATGGAGACCAGGTGGAAATCACCATCGGGGGTATAGGGACCCTGAAGAATCCAGTTAGCTCAGCGTAAGACTAGGTTTTTATGACCCTTGACATTCAATCCGGCCTTCAAGCAGCGCTCATCATTCTGGGACTCACCTTCCTGCTCAGTTTCATCACCGGAATTCGGAATATCGTCTCCGGCCGGGACATAAAATTCTTCCGCATGCGGCGCCGAAAAATCATGCGCGGCTGGCGATTTATTTTGACCGCCCTAGTTTCAGCCATCCTGGGTATTTTGCTCTTCTTCTACGGTGAACCGGTCGCATACCGCTTCATCACCCCCACCCCCACTGCCTCCATCACCCCTTCCATTACCCTCACGCCCTCCGTCACTCTCACCCCGACCATCAGCCCCACCCCAGCCGAATCCTATACCCCAACCGCTACCCCCACCTCATTCATCCCCGCCGAAGCCGAGGACGGATTTGAGGGCAGCTTGACCCCACCAGCTGAAGCTGCCTTCAGCCCCTTGACATTTTCCAACCAGGGGGTCGATGCGGACTTCAACGCCATTGACCCCGGCACCGTGTTCAACAATCCAGTGGGCCACATGTACGGTGTCTTCAGCTATGCGAGAATGGAAAATAACATCCAGTGGACCGCGGTCTGGTACCGGAACGGGAACGCGGTGTATTATGAAACTCTCCCCTGGGATGGCGGCAGTGGCGGTTATGGATATACGGACTGGCATCCAAACCCTGAAGGCTGGCTCCCGGGAGAATATAAGGTCGTCCTCTATTTAGGTTTGGAGCAGCAGGTGTCCGACACATTCACCGTGGAAGGTGAGCCTCCCACTTCCACGCCCACCCTGACCCTTACCCCAACGAATACCCCCACCCCCATAACCACATCGACCCCAACCATCACGCCCAGCAGCACAAACACACCCACCCCATCACCGACGCGCAATACCGCATCACCCCCCTGATCCTCCGAATCCGATCTCCCAACATTTCCCTTTGTGATATTCCTTTGCTACCTCAGCAGCCAGCAAAGCGTTGTTGCGCAGCAGGCTCAGGTTTGCCTGCAAACTTTTCCCTTCCGTCAGGTCACTGACCCGATCCAACAAGAAAGGAGTCACGGCTCCACCACTGATCTTTTGGTCCTCCGCTTCCTCCAGCGCTTTCTCCACCGCCGATTCCATCTCCTCCCTTTCCAGCGCATCCTCCTGCGGCAGGGGGACGACCAGAAGCAGTGAACTACCCATATCCATCCCCCAATGCGAGCGGGCCATCTCCACCACCTGCTCAATATCATCCACGCGCGTCTGAACCGGTAAACCGCTGGACCGGGCGTAAAAAGCCGGAAAATGGTCGCACTGATACCCCAAAACCGGCACAACCTGCGTCTCCAGTACCTCTAATGTGGCTGGCAGATCCAGGATGGATTTCGCACCCGAGCAGACCACGATGGCCCGGTTGTCACCCAGGGTGGTCAGGTCCGCGGAGACATCAAAAGGGTTCCCACGGTGGACCCCGCCAATTCCCCCCGTAGCCAGCACCATGATGTCCGTATGCTTCAGGACATGCAGCGTGCCCCCCACTGTGGTCCCCCCGCTTTCTCCGCCGGCCAACACAGCTGAAAAATCGCGCGGTCCGACCTTGCGCACCCCCTCTCCCTCCGCCAGGCTGTGAATTTCCTCCTCCGTCAGGCCCACCTTGGCGACTCCGTACACCACACCTACCGTGGCGGGGACAGCGCCGGCGGTCTCGATCAACTCTTCAAGGGCTAAAGCAAGTTGGAGATTCTGCGGGGAGGGTAAACCGTGTGTGACCACGGCCGTTTCCAGAGCGACGATAGGTTTTTTCTTCCAGTGAGCCTGCTTCACTTTTTCTGCAATTTTCACATCTTCCATCTTTTCCTCAGCTGACGGTCGCGGATAACATTGTACCTAGAGCCATTGTATCACCCTTGAGCCCAAGCAGACGCTGTGTGACAACTCATTTGCAGGGAGGATCCGTAAAATACTCTCGGCTGAGCTCAAATCTGTTAGAATACTAACGACTAGATGACCGCTTCCATGAAAAATTTTCGTGACCCTCAGACTTTTAGTGGTGCGAGGAAGGAGGACCTTTATGACCGATTTTCCAGGCAAAGGCAAAGTCGCTGTCTTGAAAACATCACCCGACACAGTTTTGGAGGATTACCACCGCCTGATCAAAATGGCGGATGTGGAATCCGTCCTTCCCAAAGACATTCAGACGGGATTGAAGATTAATATCTCCTGGCAGACCTGGTACCCGGCCTGCTCCACCACCCCCTGGCAGCTGGAAGGGGTCATTCAAACCATGCAAGACCTGGGATACGATGACCTTGTCGGCGTCCACAACGATACCGTGGTCGTCAATACCAGCGACGGGGAGGTCAACAACAAGCACAAGTTTGTGACCGACAAATACGATGTCCCCTGCCTGTACCTTTACGATCAGGATTTCGAATGGGTCGAATTCTACCCCGAAAACCACGACTACCTGGTCCTGGATAAAGTCTATCCGGACGGGGTTTTCATCCCCAAAGCGCTCCTGGACATGAACATCATCCAGCTCCCCACGGTGAAAACACACGTTTTCACCACCATCACCGGAGCCATGAAAAACGCTTTCGGAGGACTGCTGCACCGGGACCGGCACTGGACCCACGCTGTGATCCACGACACCCTGGTGGACCTGCAGGCCATCCAGCACGAGATTCACCCCGGCATCTTTGCAGTCATGGATGGCACATTTGCAGGTGACGGCCCCGGGCCCCGGGCCATGCGCTGGCACGAAAAGGACATCCTCCTGGCCTCCGCAGACCAGGTGGCCATTGACGCGGTGTCCGCCAAACTGCAGGGCTTTGACCCCATGGACCTGCGCTTCATCCGCCTGGCCCATGAGCACGGCTTTGGGATTGGAGATCCCCGCCAGATCGAAATCGTGGGCTATGACATTGAACAGGAAAAGCCCTGGGGATTCGTTCAGGAGGATACCTTTGCCAGCAAGGGGCAGCATGCCATCTATCACGGCCCCCTCAAACCGCTGGAAAAACCCCTCCTGCAAAGTCCTTTAGTGCCCTGGGCATATTTCGCCAGCAACTTCTACCACAATGTGTACTGGTACCCCTTCGTGGGCAGGAAGCGGGTCCGGGAAGCCCTGAAAACCAAATGGGGGCAGATGTTTAAGGAATATGGAGACGGGGAAGTGGTTATGCCAGGCGTGGAGCGCAAGACCGTTCTCCAGGCTGTGGTGGGCCTGACCCTGGTCGCAGCCACAATCTATGGATTGATTTCCCTGATAAAAAAATAAGATGACCAAGTTTCCCCAAACCACGTCCCTTTTCAGGCGGATCCTACCGGGACTCATCCTGGGGTTCGTGGTTTTTCTGGGCTTGCTGCTCATCGGTGATATCCGGAAGACAGAGGCCACGTTTCGGGAATTCCAGTGGTCCCTATTCCTGCTCGTCCTGGCATTCACGCTCTTCAATTATCTCTTCCGATTTTTAAAATGGCATTATTACCTGAGGCTGGCCGGGGAGAAAGAGATCTCCCCTCTAACCAGCGCGAAGCTCTTCATCGCTGGGCTACCCCTGGCCGTCACCCCGGGGAACGTCGGCGAAGGCCTCAAGGGGGTCTGGCTTCACCAGCAGGGCAAGTTGACAATCAGCGAAGGTCTTTCGGTGGTCACTGCGGAGCGGATCAGCGACGCCTTGGGTGTACTTACGCTGTCCACCCTCGGGGTCATCGCCTACCCTCGCTATTGGCCGGTGTTCGCGGGGTCACTTGTCTTTATCCTGGCCGTGATCATCCTCTCCCAGATCCGGCCTCTGGCCTTGAGGCTGCTCGCCTGGGGTGAACGTTTGCCGCTGGTGAAACAATTTGCCGGGCCGCTGTCCGACTTCTATGAGAGCAGCTATGTCCTGCTTCAGCCCCGCGCCACATTGACCGGACTGGTTCTGGGCACGATCTCCTGGTTGGGAGAGGGGGCGGGCATGTATGTGGTCTTACGAGGTTTGAATGTCCCCCCCTCTCTGGAGTCTTTTTCCCTCGCTGTTTTCATCACTTCTTTCTCCACGGTGGTAGGCGGAATCTCCACCCTCCCCGGCGGGTTGGGCGCAGCGGAGGTCTCCCTGGCCGGGATGCTCACCCTGCTGCTGGGTTTAAACGCGGACACAGCCTCTGCCGGTACGCTTATCATCCGCTTTGGGACCCTGTGGTTTGGCGTCAGCCTGGGATTGTTGGTCTGGTCGCTTTCCCCCGATCTGCTGCGTTTTATACCGGAGGAAGAAGAACCCACGTAAAAGCTCAATTGGCCCTCTCCTCGCCGCCCTGCCAAAACGCTCACACAGCCAGAACACAAATAAACCGGGGACACGAAAACGTGACCCCGGTTTATTCTTTGAATCATCCCCTTTGCTGTCTACAATCCTACGCCCAGCCGTAATCCTTCGCGGTGGCGACCGCCTCGCGGATCATCTGGCTGGTGAAGCCCCACTCATTGTCGTACCAGCTCATCAGCTTCACCAAATCCCCGTCCACGACCATGGTCATCCCCAGGTCGATTGTCGCGGCATGGCTGTCGCCGACGATATCTGCAGAGACAATGGGATCGTCGGTGGCACCTAAAATCCCCTTGTAGCGGGATGTTTTTGCTTCTTCCCGGAAGATCTGGTTGATCTCATCCTCATCCGTCTTGCGGGAGGTTAGGAATGTGATGTCGGACACGGATCCCACCGGGATCGGTCCCCGGACTGCGATGCCGTTAAATTTCCCTTTATGCTCCGGAAGCACCTTGGTGGTGGCAATCGCCGCGCCGGTCGACGTAGGCACGAAGTTCACTGCAGCCGCACGCCCACGGCGGATCTTCTTGGAGGGACCATCCACAATTTGCTGGGTCGATGTATACCCGTGGATGGTGGTCAAGATCGCTTTCTCAATCCCGACCCGGCGGTCCATGACCTCAACCGGAGGTGCGATGGAGTTCGTGGTGCAGCTGGCACAGGAAATCATGTTAATAGCTTTGCGGTCCACCTCATTCACGCCGTGAACGACAGTGGGAATCCCTTCACTCTTGGCCGGAGCGGAGAGGATCACATAATCCGCACCCGCCTTCAAATGCTTCTCCAGGCCTTCTTCATCCCGGAAAATTCCCGTGCACTCCAGGACTAAATCGATGTCCAACTCTTCCCAGGGCAGATCTTCGGGATTCCGTTCGCTGAAGAATTTGTACGATTTCCCATCCACGATCAATTCGCCGTCCCCGACTTCCACGTCCTTGTCATACCGTCCATAGACGGTGTCATAACGCAGCAGGTAGGCCAGGTTATCCAGCGGCGCGATGTCGTTGAACGCCACCAGCTCCAGCTCCGGGGTCTCCAAGACCTGTCTAAACGCCGCCCGTCCAATCCTTCCAAAACCATTGAGTGCTACTCTTGCTGACATGCAAATCCTCCTCACGATTGATGATAGGTGATCTAATTATGTCCTTAAAATAGTCCCAATCCAGGTCAGCTTCCTAATACAGTAAGGCTTCCCTTTCCACATATAATTCTATCGTTAAATCCGGATCTGTGTTAGTCTAAACAGAAACTTTTCCAAAAAATTAAGAAAGCTCATATACAGGGTCCAGACCATGATCCGGCTCCACAGCATCATTGACTAACTTCCCGGGACCTCACCCCACATCGACGTACATGCAGAATAAGCCCCGCCAGTTACTGAGGAATTCCTCTTCCCCTTCCCAGAACAAACCCAGGGCGGCCCAGCTTTCGGGATCCTCCGTCCGCTTTCTATAGCCGGGATCGACAAAGACATAGCCCTTACCCGGCTGGTACCCGAAGAGGACCTTGACGTGGGCCCAGCCGTCATATCCCCCATCTTTCCAACGCCACGGTTCCCCCACAAAAACCAGCGTGACCTGATCATCCTCCAGGTTCCGGAGAAGCTTCCCCAGTGTGCCAAAGGGCAACCAGCGGGCTTTCAACCCGTGCTTCCTGAGATAGTGAACGATCCCCCACGGAAAGGTAGCCCAATTCCGGATCCGGCGCACCATGAAATGGGGAAAGGGCTACACCTTAAACCCGGGTTGATTCATCTCCTGCGTGACCTGGTCCTTCTGAAAGCGCTCCTCATCCAGCAGGGCATTGGTCGCGATCGCCAGGCTGGTCGGGCCGCAGTCATTGGTGTTTTCACCCTGGTACTGGTGGTATTCACATAAAGGCAACGACATCCGGTAGGGGATGGTTTGGATATCCGTCATAGGTGTATTTTACAATAAAAATACCCGGGAAGATATGAAAGCTTTCCCTCCCCACGCGAGCATCCTCCAACCTGCTGACTATGAGCTCAACTTATTCCTCACCCAAATCTTCTGCTCCCCCCCGGCCTAGACCCCGCCCTCGTCCCCCCCGGCCCCGGCCCTTCTCCCCCCCCACCCGGTGCACGTTTTCGCTCCCGCATTCAGGGCACTCTTGCTCCACACCCCGACCTCCCTGTCCAAAGGGCAGCTTCCAGGTTTCACCACAGTCATAGCATTTGAATTTTCGCATCTTGTATCTCCTCACATCCCGGCCTGTCTGACCTTGAAAAAAAATTCACACTCGACACACGATAGCTGTTAATCACGCAGCGTCGCCTGTCTATGAGCCGGGGATCCGGTCAGCTCCACACGCCGTCCACCCTGGTCTCGCAGTCCGGGCAGCGGCCATGCTGAAGGCGATTCTCATAAATCCCAAAGCCGCGCCGCCGGATCAGCAAACGGTCACAGGCGGGGCAGTACGTGTTGGTTTCCGCGGCCACGTTCCCGGTGTAAATAAAATCCAAGCCCTCCTCCCTGCCGATCTCCCGGGCCTTATTGAGGGTGGCCATGGGCGTGGGCGGGCGGTCCCTCATCTGGTGGTGAGGAAAAAAGCGGCTGATGTGCCAGGGCGTTTCCGGTCCCAGCTCCTCCACGATGAATCGGGCCGCGTCCCGCAGCTCAGCGGGTTCGTCATTCAGGTCCGGGACCACCAGGGTGGTCACCTCCAGCCAGATCCCCATCTCCTTCATCTTCTTCAGGCTCTCCAGGATGGGCGCCAGGCTCGCTCCCACATACCGGTGGTAGGTCTCCTCGCGAAAGGCTTTCAAATCCACATTGGCAGCGTCCAGGTAGGGGTGGAAGGCATCCAGCATCTCGGGGGTCATGTAGCCATTGGTGACATACACATTCCCTAGCCCCTCCTGCCGGGCCAGCTTCGCTGTCTCCAAGGCGTACTCAAAAAAGATGGTCGGTTCGGTGTAGGTATAGGCAATGCTTTGAGACCCGGTCCGCCTGGCCGCTTTGACCAGGTCCTGGGGGGACGCTTCACGGCCAATTGTGTCATATTCCTCCATCGACATGTGCACGATCCCCGCGTTTTGGCACCACAGGCAGTGAAAGTTGCACCCCGGCGTGGCGATCGAAAAGGACCGCGAGCCCGGCAGGTAATGGTAAAGGGGCTTTTTCTCAATGGGGTCCACATGCTGGCTGATGGTCCTGCCGTAGGCCAGGGTATACAGCTCTCCACCCTCGTTTACCCGCACACCGCACACGCCAGAACCACCATCGGGGATGACACAGCGGTGCGCGCACAGATGGCACCTTACCCGGTTCTCATCCACTTTCTCGTACAACATGGCTTCTTTCATCGTTTTCTCCAGGGTTGATCTGCGGGAACGGGAGAGGCCGGACAGGACTCGGTGGGCCCCCTTCCCCGGCCATCCCCAAACGCTTATGCAGAACAGGGTTCCCTCAGGATACCCCGCCTAACCCTATCTTATCAAATGTCAGCAGCTTGGGACGGGAGCTAAGGGTTGATTTCCAAATGGCGCTGCTTCGCCAAGTGGCGGTCCCGGTAGGCTTGAAAGATCAGCAAGATCACAGCTGGGTCCGCGGACGAGTTCCGCCAGCTGTGCTTCTCCAAAGCCCGAAAGAACAGACTGTCGCCGGGATTCAACTGGTAAGCTTCCTCACCCACCGTGTATTCCACGGAACCTTCCAGGCAGTACACAAATTCCTGGCCGGGATGGGTGACGGGGTCGCAAAATGAGTCCGTGTGCGGCTCGATGATCATCCGGAACGGTTCCAATTCCTGTGATTCCATACCGAAACCCAGACTCTCCAGTTCGACATCCTTGTTCTGGATGCGCATCCCCTCCCCCTGCCGGACGCAGGTGCATTTTTTGCTGTGATCCTCCTCAAAGAAATCCGAGATGGAGACTTCGAATGCCCCCGCTAGGCGCCGCAGCGAGGACACTGTGGGTGAATTCTCCCCTCGTTCGATCAGGCTGATGGCGTTCGCAGACAGCCCGCAGCGCCTGGCCAGCTCCCGCAGCGCCCATCCCCGCCGCTTGCGGAACTCTTTGATCCGTTCTCCCAGCCTGGCGTCTTCCGTTTTTGCCATCTTCCCTCCTCTCCCTGCTTATTTACGCTCGATTTTATTGTAACATACTTTTGACATATGTGAACTATAGTATTACAATGGGGGTGGGTAGAATCCCGGAAGCTGGTTCTCAATCAAGGCTCCGGGATCACCTATCAGCCAACCTGCAAAAATGAACGAGGAGCGATTTCATGCCAAGGAAGGACAGACACAGATTATCTGGAAAACGGATTGGGGTATTCGGGAAAGGAGGAAGCGGCAAGAGCACCCTCACCGCCCTGCTGGCCCGGAAACTGTCCCAAGAGGGGTACCGGGTCTGCGTGTTGGACGCCGATTCCACCAACGTCGGCCTCGCAGATGCCCTGGGGATGGAATACCCGCCCCGCACCCTCCTGGATTATTACGGCGGGATGGTCTTCAGCGGCGGTTCCGTGACCTGCCCCGTGGACGACCCCACGCCCCTGCCGGACGCTGAGATCCGCCTTGAAGAACTGCCGTCTGAACACTATACGCAAAACGACAGCGGGGTCATCTATCTCGCGGCGGGAAAGATCGGGGACCTGGGGCCCGGAGCAGGGTGCGACGGACCGGTCTCGAAAATCGCCCGCGATCTCGTCATCCATCAGCGGCCGCTGGACCCGGTCACCCTGATCGATTTCAAAGCTGGATTTGAGGATTCCGCGCGCGGCGCGTTGACCGGGCTGGATTGGGCCTTGATGGTCGTCGACCCCACCTCCGCCTCCCTGCAGATGGCGGTCAACATGCGGGAGATGGTCGAGCAGATCAAAGCGGACCAACTCCCGGCCACGGCTCATCTGGAAAGCTCGGGATTGGTCGCCCTGGCCAACAAGATCTTCATGGAAGCCAGGATCCAAGAGATTTTCTTCGTCCTGAACAGGGTTCCAGACCCAGAGGTGGAATCCTATCTGCGTGACGCCCTGGCCCAGAGCGGTATCGAACCCGCCGCGGTGATCGAGGAGCACCCCTCCATCCCCATCGCCTGGTTGAAGGGAGAAACCATCCCCACGGCAGGCACGCTGGATAACCTGCAGCCCCTCTATCATAAACTGGAGGGGGCCGCAAATGCCTGAACTCGAGATTTTGATCTATCCGGAAGGCAAAGACGGACTCCGGAAAAAGAGCCAACCCATTCGGGAAATGGACCGCAGGGCATTCTCCCTGGTCAAAGACCTTAAGGAAATGCTGCTCAGCCATCCGGAAGGGATCGGCCTGGCCGCCCCCCAGATCGACCGCCACCTGCGCGTCGTGGTTGTCCGGCTGGGGTCGAGGGCCGGCGGCGCCCCCAGCAAGCCGGGGCCTCCTCTGCCCCTGCTCAATCCCGAGATCACCGGCACCGGGGAGCGAAAACTGGATTTCGACGGCTGCTTGAGTTTTCCCGGTTTGTACGGCCAAACGGTACGCCCCCATCACCTGGAGGTCAAAGCCTGGGATGAAGAGGGCCAGCCTTTCCGGAGGGTATTTACTGGTTTCGACGCCGTGCTCGTGCACCATGAGATCGATCACCTGAACGGCGTGCTCTTCATCGATCGCGCCGGGGGCCCGGAGGACCTCTACCGGGTCGGGAAAAACGAGGAGGGCGAACTCATCCGCCTTCCCTTATCCGCTGCAGAGCGCCTATTATACCTGCAGGACAACCTGGGGCAGAAAGCGCTTACTCCGGAATCTGAGCCCGGAGAATCCGGATGAGTGCAGCTTCGGCATCTCACCCGGCCCGCGCAGGGAGCGAGCCATGTTCCCCACGCATCCTTTCAGAGAGGAGACAAACACGCCAGACCGGGAGTTAAACGATGGATTATGTATATGGACCGGTGCCGTCGCAGCGCCTGGGGCAATCCCTGGGGATCGACACCATCCCCCTCAAAACCTGCAACTGGAACTGCGTCTACTGCCAGCTGGGGCGCACGGTGCCCCTCACCAACCAGCGGAAGGAGTATGTCCCGCGGGATCAAGTCCTCGCGGAGGTCAAACGGGCCCTCGAAAATCACACCCCGGGGTCCATCGACTGGGTCACCTTCGTCGGCTCCGGAGAGCCCACCCTGCACAGCGGGATCGGCTGGTTGATCCGCGAGGTCAAGGACCTCACGGACCTCCCCGTGGCGGTGATCACCAACGGCTCCTTGCTGTACCTCCCGGACGTGAGGGAGGCTTTGCTGCCGGCGGACGCGGTCATGCCCTCCTTTGACGCCGGCACCGCGGAGCTCTACCGAACTCTCAACCGCCCCCACCCGGAGATCCCATTTGAGCGCTTTCAGCAGGGAATGATCGACTTCCAGGAAGCGTATCAGGGCCATTTGTGGGTGGAGGTCATGCTGGTCCGCGGCCTCAATGACTCGGAACGCACCTTGCAGGACATCGCTGAAGCCCTCCGCCCCATCCAGCCCGATGAGGTCCATTTGGCCCAGCCCACCCGTCCGCCCGTGGAAACCTGGGTCAAGCCCCCCACGGAGGAGGGGCTCATGCGCGCCCAGGCCATTTTGGGGGATGTGGCCCAACTCCTCCATCCTGCCGAAGGGGCTTTTGACCTGGGGAGCTGCGACTCCCTGACCGAGGCCGTTATCGGGGTCATCACCCGCCACCCCATGCGGGAGGACCAACTGCTTTCCACCCTGGAACGCTGGTCCCCGGATAAGATCAACCAGACCCTGGAGGAGCTCCGAGAGAGCGGCCGGGCCCAGGTCATCGAACGCTACGGTGCCAAGTTCTTGAGTGGCTCCCCCTCCCGATACCCGGGGCAGGAGCAAAGCCAGCGGACTGCGCCAAAAAAAGGGGAAGCGGAAGGATGAAAATTAAACTCATACACCATGAAGAGGGAGGAGCCCTTTGTCAAAATTCTCACTGGATGTGCTGAACCAATGCGTCTATCCTTACAAGGGCAGCGAGGACCCGGATGTCATCCTGGGTCCTTCGTTTGGGGAAGATGTCTCGCTGACCCGGGTGGGAAACGACCTCTTAGCATCCCACGTCGACCCCATCATCGGCGCCATCCAGGACATCGGCTGGCTGGCCGTGCACATCTCCTGCAATGATATCGCCACCAGCGGGATCCCACCCCGCTGGATCCTGGCCCTGGTCCTCGTACCCGGCAGAGAGGACGATGAATTGCTGGAGGGCATCATGTCCGATATCGACCGGGCAGCGAAAGACATCGGGGTATCCATCATCGGGGGCCACAGCGGCTATTCCTCGGGGATCACCCGCCCCCTGGTTTCCGTCACTGCCCTGGGGACCGCGTCCTCCCGCACCCCGGTGCGGACCAGCGGAGCCCGGGTCGGGGACCATATTTTAGTCACCAAGGGGATCGCCCTAGAAGGGACCGCCATACTGGCCAGTGACTTCTCCGACATCGCCCGTAAAAAGGGCCTGCAGGAGGAAGACATAGAGGAAGCCAAAGGGTTTTTCCAGGAGGTCAGCGTCATCGACGAGGCCCTGCTGCTCGCCCTCATGGGGGCCACGGCCATGCACGACGTCACCCGGGGTGGAATCCTGGAAACCCTGCTCGAAATCAGCCACCTCTCCGGGGTGGGAATGGAGGTCCATTCCGGGCGCATCCCCCTTCCTGACACGGTAGCCAAATTCTCCCAGGCTTTCCAGTTTGATCCTCTGGGGATGATCTCCTCTGGCACCCTGGTGGCAGCAGTGGGTCCGGAAAACCTGGCAAAAGCCGAGAGATCGCTGCGCAACAAAGGCATCCCCTTTGGCGACATCGGGGAAGTCATCGAAGGCGAAGGCGTGTACATAATCAAGGAAGGGGAGAAAGAACATCACACCGGGATCCAAGCCGAAAAAGACGAGCTGGCCCGCATCTGGGAAACCTATCCCCGGGACGGGACCAAGTAAAAGGCAGAGGTCCGGCCGTAAGAGGGATGAAGGCCGGACCTGACCCATTTTCCACCCTCAGTCACGCCAGGGCAGCACAGCGAACAGTTGCCACACCACCCTCCTCACCTGTAGTACAATCGGGCCAGAACGTTAACCACACAACCTTTGCTATTTACCCGGTGATTCATGGAGGAAACATGCCCCCGAAAGTTCGCACCCTGCTCCCACTCCTCACATTATTCGTCTTGACACTCGCCTGCTCGCTACCCTCCCAACCTGAACCCGCTGAGGAGATCGGGACTCTGGTAGCCCAGACCCTGGCCGCTGGAGCCGGGGAACCCACCCCCACCCCGGAACCTGCGGTGCCCACCGCTGCTCCGGAAGAGACGGAACCCGCCCCACCCACGGAAACCTCGCTCCCTCCCACGCCTACCCCCACGCCCACCTCTGTGCCCTTCCATCTCGTGTACGTCAGCGAGGGAGACGCCTGGTTGTGGACCAGAGGAGGGTCCCCAGCTGCAGTCACCAGCACCGGCGATGTCGTGGAAGCCAAAATTTCATACGATGGCCAGCGGATGGCTTTGGTCCGCAAGATGGACGACACTCATGAGGAAATCTGGGTCGTGAATCCGGACGGCTCAGACCTCCGGAGCCTGGTCAGCGCCGCGGATTTTGATGGGATGACCACGGATCCCAATGCGCTGACGACCCGCCCCGCCCATCTGGACTGGGTGCCCGGGTCCCACACCGTGGTCTTTAATACCTATCCGAGCTATATGGGGCCGGGATATTTTCTCAATAATGACCTGCGGCTGGTGGATGCCGATTCCGGCGCCCAAACCCTGCTCCTGCCTCCTGATCAAGGGGGAGAATTTTATTATTCGTCGGACGGCGCGAAAATCGCCGTGGTCACCCCCACGCAGATCAGCGTCCTGAACGCGGACGGGACGAACCGCCGGGACCTCCTCACCTACCCCACCATCCTCACCTACAGCGAATACAATTATTACCCCCGGCCGGTCTGGACCCCAGATGGGAGCGCCCTGCGCGTGGTCATCCCCCCTGAGGACCCCCTGGCGGAGCCCCGGCAGGACACCACCCTCTGGCACCTGCCGGTGGATGGGTCCCCGGCCAGGGAACTCTTTACCAAAACCACCATCCCCTTCTTCGTCCAGGTCCCCGAGTTAACTCCGGACACCCAGAAGATTGCCTACCTACAGATCATCACCCCGGAGGATGACAAAAAACGCGAACTGCACCTGGCGAATGCGGACGGGTCAGAGGACAGACTGTACGCCACCGGTCCTCTCTTCTTCCACGAATGGTCCCCCAATGGAAACCATTTCATCTATACGGAAAACGGGGAAAACCCCAAGGTCGGAAAGCCGGGCGAAGCGCCGGCGCCCATCAGCGGAATCAGCAGGATCCGGGGCGTGAAATGGATCAACAACCGGGAATACCTTTATTTGAACCGCGATAGCGGGGCGTGGGAGTTATGGATCGGATCCCTGGACACAACCAACGCGTTGATCGCCAGCACCACGGGAGACATCATCAGCTACGATTTCATCCCCGCTTCCCCTGGCCGATGACCACCCGGTAGAGCAGGCTTCTGTGGAGTTCGATCGCGTCCTGAGGGCAGGTTTCGTGGCAGCAGTAGCAGCGGATGCAGCCCTCCTCGTCAATCCAGGCATGCCTGTGTTCTTCTCCCCGGATGTCAATCACACCCATGGGACAGATATTCACACAGTCCTCACAGGCGATGCAGGCTTCCTCGATCACCCGCGGTTCCAGGGTCAAAGCATCTTTGAACAGGGGGAATACCAGCTGCTGCAGCCAGTTCGCGCTCCGCAATCTTGCGTCCGGGGTATGCGTGGCCGGGAGTTGAAAATCCGGGATCCGCAGGGCAGCGGGATCGATCCCCATCAAGTCGATCTCCTCCAGCCGGATCGGGGCCCGGCCCTGTCCTTCAGCTTCCACCAGGAGCGGATTGTCCTCAAAATCCAGGCCCATGATCTCCCCTGCCACGACATCCAATGCCAGCGGGTTCTCCGACCCGAAAAGCAGGCCCACCTGCCTGGGGTCCCCGTTTCCGGGCCCATCCCCCTCCATGCCCACCACAGCGTCCATGATCGACAGCCGGGGCGCGACGCACGCCGCCAGGTCCAGCAGCATCTTCGCAAAGAGGTCTTTGCTGGCCAGTTTGGCGTGGTAGCCCGGCTTGATCCGCCCCGGGATGGCCCCAAACAGGTTCTTGACCGCCCCCGTCATCGCCATCAAGGCGTGGGTTTTCAACTTGGAGAGATTGAGGATCGCCCCGGCTTCCAGCAGGGGGGCCATGATCTCAAAATGTTGGATCAGCTTCCCCTCCGTAAAGGAAACAACCTCAACCCTGGTGTCGTAATTCAGCCCCAGGCCGAATCGTTCAGCAGCCTCCTGCATCCCACAGGCCCGGTAGACCTTTTCGAGCGCTGATTTCGTGTGCGAGTAAGCGCCGGAAGGGCTGTCCATGATCATCGGTTCGGCCCCGGCCTTCCTGGCCTGGCGCCCGACCGCGGCAGTCACAGCAGGGTGGGTGGTGACCGCTTTCTCCGGATCCGATGCAGAGAGCAGGTTGACTTTCAAGGCCGCCGTCTCCCCCGGAGTGACGAACTGCGGCATGCCCCCCATCAACTCCAGCAATTCAGCGGCTTTTTCCTCGACCTGGTCGTAGGTCTCACAGCGGACAACGTACACTTTGGGTTTCATAACGTTCCTCATGGATTGTTTGGGGCCCCTGAACTCTCTCTATCTTCATGGAAAAATCGATCCCTGTCAAGCGCAGCGAGGGATCCTTGCAGCCTTCATCAAACCACTACCTCCGCCCAAAAACTTAAACCCCTATCCCTTAAAAAACAAAACGTTCCAACCTTCCAACGTTAATACGCAATAGACCCTATCATCGCCAGGAGGCCACTGTCCGACGAAGCGATCTTTTCCCCAGGACGGATTACCCTCCATTTTCAATGTTAGAATACACACGGTTGACCGGGTGAACCCGACCCCAGATCCGGAAAAAGGCGGCAGATCATGGCTGAAACCATCCTCATCGTGGACGACGAACCCGAAATGGTGGAATTCCTCGAGACCTTACTCAACTTCAAGGGCTATCAAACGCTGGACGCCTACAGCGAAGCGGAGGGGCTCCAAAAAGCCCGCCAGGAGCACCCCGATCTGATCCTGCTCGACCTCACCCTGCCGGATGCAGACGGGCTGCAGATCCTGAAAACCCTGCGAGCTGAAAAGTGCACAGCGGACATCCCCGTGCTGGTCGTCAGCGGCAAGGACAACCCGCGGGTTCGACCGGACAGCCTCCAGGCTGGAGCCGACGCCTTCCTCCTCAAACCCTTTCACCCCCAGGCCCTCTTAGACAAAATCGAAGACAAGCTGAAAGAGGAATGACCATGTCTGCACCCGACCGGGACCGTTTTATCCAGCGAGAGGACTACTGGATATCCATCACCCGCCGCGATTGCCAGACCCACGGTCTGGGCAAGTGGTTGCTGCACACGGAGGACCCCCACGGCCTGTACGAGATCCTGGAAAAGGCCTTCATCTCCGGGGGATTGCAGGACGCCAGCTCCATTAAAACCAAGGCCCAGCCCAGGCAGGGCGTGGGATCGGTGTACGTCTTCAGCGGACCCTACACGGACCGGGCCAAGCTGCTCCGCCTGGTGGAAGAGCTGCGGGATTTGGACGAGGGCACGCCGCTCCACCTCCGTGAACCGCTGGTCTTCAAAACCGACCTGCACAACACCTGGTGCGAGGCCCTGGCCCGACCCGGGGACGGCTACTACGAGCTACTGAAGCGGAGCTGGCTCTACCGCTACAAGAATGGAAAGCTGGTGATCCGGACTGCCATCCTGACCCTCCACCAAGCCCTGGAGGATCCACCCCCGAACGCGGACCCCGAATTCATGATTATCCGCTCCATGCTCCCGGAGAACATGTTCGCCAGGACAGAACATTTCAAAGATCTGACCGCTGATTAAGCCCCTAACCAAACACAGCAGCCTTAAATCAAAAACCCGCACGGTTTGCGGAAAGTCCGTGCGGGGTATTTCGCCTTCCTGCTTCAACAACGTGATGCAGTCAGGTCAGGAAAGGGTTCCTTAGATGGCGACGACGTCGACAGCCTGCAGTCCCTTATCTCCCTGTTGTACTTCGAATTCTACTTGCTGGTTTTCGCGGAGCGATTTGAAGCCTTCAGCGATAATCGCTGAGTGATGGACGAAAACGTCCTCACCTTCTGCGCGCTCGATAAAACCATAACCTTTTGCATCATTGAACCATTTCACGGTTCCTGTTTCTTTTTCTGCCACTTTTGTTTCTCCTTACTACATAAACGTTCGACTTGTTGTGAAGCAGTGCAGTTCAAACAAAAAACCGCCCAGGTTCCGCAAGCTTGGGCAGTCTACATATTGCTGCTTTTACCTACTTCATCTTTACAAGACCATACTAACACACTCCCGACCTCCAGTCAAGCGCCTTTCAACCTTCTAACGTTAGAATGCCATAAACTACCGTTCTCTGGTCCCTTTCTCCATCCCCCCTTTCCTCCATCCCCCAGCACCACCTCCCAAACACGTCCATCCGCCAAAGTAAAACCCTTTTCCTATAATACATATATAATAAGCACATATATCTTACCTCATCCCCATCCAAAGCAGACAGGATTACCCTCTATGGATAAAAAAGTTTTTCCCCGAGTCTTATTCGTCTTTGTGTTTTTTCTCAGCATCAGCGCCTGTGCTGTATCCAACAGGATCATCTCCCGCCTCCAATCCGCTGCCCCGTGGTTTTCAGGCACCACAAAATATGCCCAAGAGACAATCCTGGATGACATTTCTTGCCCCGAAAGTTTCCAGGAACAGCAAGAAGTTTCGAAAAAGATCCACCTGACATTGGGCGGGAGGATGACCCTTAAGGCAGGATCCAATCCCTCCATGCCCTGCAGTTGGGATGCACCCGAAATAGGTAATCCGGAGGTCATCACCCAGATCGACCATGATACTGAGTGGCCCGCGGAAGGGGTGACGCCCAAACCGGGCGCGCCGGGAACAGAGTTCTGGATCTTTGAAGCCCGTGGAGAAGGTCAAACCGTGATCAGTCTGCCCTGCCATTGTCTGGATGATCAAGGAGAGGAAGCACAACCGCAGGGGACGCTTGAGGTCCAAATAAGGGTTAAAAAATGAGAAAGAATATACCACTCAAAAAAGGGGGCCTGCTTGCCGTGCTCTTTTTCATGACTGCCTGTGGATCAGAATTATCCAGCCCCACAGCGACCCCGTCTATGGTGCCGGTGACCCAGAGCAGGACCTCGGCCCCTACTGCAGCTGCCCAATCCACACCTTTATCCCCAACCGTAGAGCCCACCGCCCCGGGTGGCACACCCTGGAAAAGAGTCCAATGTGCGCTCGCTTCTGCTCTCTTATCCCCTCCGGGCCAGAAGTCACGGGGGATATGCGAATGGCAGATCTTAGGTAAGTCTGATGCGGAGGTCTACCTGTGGGCGATGTGCCAGGCAGCGGGTGAACCGGAAGGGCCCGCGGTCAGCGCGCCGGTCGTGATTCGCCTCGATCAAAGCGGGAGGATTGTGGGAGTTGATGTTCCCCGGGACGGAGAGCTTTATGGGCCGGATGTCCGGGAGCTCTTTCCCAGCTCCATCCAAGAAGTGATCTTCTCTCACAATATAGATACCGACGCTATGTGGGCCCATATCCAAAAACGCCACAAGACCCCTCAACCGCCGTTGGTCGTTCAAGAGAAAACACCTTCCCCCTGAAAGCGGATACCTTGAAAGGTCTCCAAGTAAGCGCTCTCCCAGAATTAACTCACATCTGAATGAAAAAAAGGATCCTGGCGGAAAGAATCTCCCCCAAAGAGCACCCAACACCCCCAGCCTTTCAACGTACCAACCTGCTAACGTGAGTACGCTTAATATTCTCCCCCCTCACAAACTACGGCGCGTCCGCCGCGCACCGGAATCCAAAGTGGTTTTGGCCGGGCATCCCGTCGCGGTTGGCGGTCCGCAGGGAGTTGAAATCTGTGCTGTATGAGCCCCCTCTGTAGACGCGGAAGATGCCGTCTTCCGGACCCTGGGGATTATTAAAGGGGGACATATCGAAAGGGGTTTGTTCATAATAATTTTCGCTGTACCAATCAGCCACCCACTCGCTGGCATTGCCGGCCACATCGTACAAACCATAATCGTTGGGTTGATAGCTTTTTACGGGTACCGTGCCGGACACGAAGCAGTTTTCCCCATCATAAAACATGGCCCCGTTCGGGGCGCCCAGCTGGCACACCGGTGCCTGGTCCCCCCAGGGATACTTTTTGCCCTCCAGCCCTCCCCGGGCTGCCCTTTCCCATTCCGCCTCAGTGGGCAATCGCCGGCCGGCCCACTGGCAGTAGGCCTGGGCTGCTTTCCAGTTTGCCCTTATGGGATGGTCCCCGCCCTGCTTGCATTGTCCTGCGGAATAACCGGATTTCTTAAATCCCGTTTCGTCCACAAATTTCAGGAACTGGCTACAGGTGATTTCCGTCTGGTCGATCCAGTACGCATCCAGATACACGGGATGCACCGGGCGCTCATCCTTGTCGAAGTTGGCGCTACCCATATCAAAGACACCCTCGGGGATGTAAATCATCGTCATCCCATCTTCCGGGGAGATCTTCGTCGAACCCAACCCCAGGGTCGGGACGGGGGAAGGCGTGACATTCGGGTCCAGGGTAGGCGTGTATGTGGGACCGGGGGTGGATGTGGGCGGCATCGTGATCGTATACAGCGCCTCGGGAGGTACCGTCTCATACCCCAGCATGGTATCCAGTTTACAGGCAGATAGACACAGCGAAAGCAAGAAGAGGATGAGCGCGGTCTTTTTCATCTAAGACCCCTTGTGAATTGGTTATCCCAGGAAATTAATGGTCCTTCACGCAAACAAATCACAAACGTGATCGAATTATACTGCACCTGTCATGCTGAAAGAACCATTTTTGACCTATATCATCCAGAAAACAGTTTTGTAAGGTAGAGGATGACAGGCCAACGCAGGGAGAGGTAAAGGCCCTCTCCCTGCTGATTCACGACAGGCTTCCCTATGGTATGGATTGCTGAAACCGATCCTACCGCTTGAAGCTGGCGGCAAGGCGTTCGATCAATTCCGCGTAGACAGCGGCCTCGCCGGGGTCCTCGCCAAAGAGCATCAGGTAATACTCCTTTTCGCCTTCCACGATTTGGAGGGAAAACAGCCATTTATGAACGCCTTCTACATCGGTGAATTCGGTCAGCGTCAAATGGGCGTCATCCCCCGTGGGCGTCTGCCAGGGAATGCTTTCGATGATCTGGATCTCCTCTTCCCGGGCCAGGACTTCCACATCCAGGAGCAGCGCATCCGCCGCCTCGCTGGCTGTGGTCCCCTGATCCACAGACCCCTCCCCGGCGATGAGCAGCGTTCCGCTGTCAGGATCCTCAAAATTCACCCCGAGTTCGTCCGTGTAGGTCGATTTCCAGGCTGCGGGATAAGTGAAGGACATCGATGACTGGGAAGGTGAATAGCGTTCCATGACGATGGCATTGACTTGTGGCGCCGGCCTCGGGGGAGGCACGGGCATGGGTGTGGTTATCACAACCGTGAAGGGTTCCTCGGGGTCATCCTCACTGCTGAAAGGGGAAATGCTCTCTGAGTCAGAGCCGGACCGGTCCAGCAGGTCCAGGTCCGGGAGATCCGCGCCTGTCACCCCGAGCACAAACGTCACCGTCCCCAGGCAGCCGATGATCACCGCGCCGATTACGACCGCGATCAGGCAGCTGCGGACCAGGCAGGCTTTCGACGTCTTCTGGTCCGCTTTAGCATCTTCGGGGGATGGCTCCTCCCCGGCGGGTTCTGCTTTCGAGACCCGCCTTCGGTAGAGGAAGACCGCTGCCGCGCCACCCACAGCTGCCAGAGAGGTGAAGCACAGCAGGGAAGCGCCCATGAGGAAGGCCCACTTGGGCAGGACTCGGCCCACGGCTGGATTTTCCTCCACAGCCTGCTGCATGGCTTCGGTCAGCTCTGCTTCGTCCCCGGCCGGGTAATAATTCCCTAAGCCAGCTGCAGCGACCTCCTGCAGCTGCTGTTCCGCGAACGATTCAGCGGGGATATTGAACCCGATGATGTGCAGCGTGATCGTCCCAGAGGACTGCTCTTTTAACCCCGGATGCAGCAGGAGTTTGATCCCCGCAGCCAGGGAATAGGGATGTCCCTCCAGCTGGGAGGATGAGTTATTCAGCTGCCGCGCAGCTTCTACCGGGTCTCCCCCGCAGGTTTCCTGCCCGTCGGTCAGCAACGTCATGACCCGATCGCCAGTAGAGGCGCTGCTCCGCATGTACTGCCCTGCCCTGGTGATGGCTGCCGCCAGGGGGGTATCCCCTCTGGCCTGCGCGGTGCCGATCACCTGGCTGGCTGCTGCGTGATCGAGGGTGAAATCCTGGACCACCGAGACCTGGCATCCAGCGGTGCCGAAGAACATCACGGCCACTTCCGTGCTGGGTGACAGTCCCCCCAGGGTGGTCTGGGCTGAGCTGATCGCGTTCGCGATGAACTCCCCCCGCATGCTGAAAGAATTGTCGATCAGGAACATGCGCGAGGCTTTCATCTTCCCCCCACTGGAAGACGTTGTCGGCTGGGCCGGCTGGGTTTCCTCTTCGCCGCATTTATCGATCAACCCCGAGGATTGATAAAGCCCCTGGAGCGTGACCGGGTCCGGAACCCAGAAACCGGTCAGCTGCGCCACCTGCTTTTTGCCAGCAGCCGTGATCTTCCCGTATCCCCCGTAATCAACCGCTTTGCTGTTCAAGAAGTTCACATAATACCCCCACCGTTTTTCCAGTTCCTCGGGATCGCAATCCTCGGATTTGAGTTCCTCTTCATAACGGATCAAATATCGTAATGCGGTGACCTGGCCTTCCATGTACCAGGTGTAGATCTCGTCATTCTCCACCAGGAAACTCTCATCATCGTCATGGGCATCAAAGATCGCGTGCATCGTTTCATGCCACAGCGTTTTGCCGGGGATGTTCGCCGGCTGATCAGCGAAGACCAGGTCATTGAAATAGAATCCCCATCCGCGTTCCCAAAAATCCACATACTGGGCCGCGGAATCCGAGGAGCTGAGGTGGTCCGGATCGATATACGTCTCCACATCCCATGTCTCCAGGCGGGCCCGGATCTTGGCCAGATCGCCGATCACGACCCAGCCCCGCTGGGTGAATTCATGGCTGCCGTAAGTGCCAAACCAGGTGGAGAGCGCATCTACCACATCCTGGTTCTCAATGCTGGTCTGTGGGTTGGGAGCGGCAGCCGCTTCCTGTCCGGGAATCACGGACAGGGTTGTGGGAAGGACGACGATCAAGATCAGGGTCCAAATCAAAAAGCGAGACAGGTTTATTGGCCTTCGAGGAAATCTGCGGGACACAAAATACCTCCATGTCATGGGGGATAAAATATCTTCTGGATTTTATCACCGAAAGGGAAGAACAACCACATATTCCCTCAGAGTCATTCTGCTCCCTGTGGGGAAGTCATGCAAAATGCATACACCCCACCAGAATCCCCGCTTACATTGCATTACTTCCAACCTTCCAACGTTCAGACGTTCAACGTTCAAACGGTTATCCCCCTGTCATCGCACAAAGAATATAATCCGATGAAGCGATCTCCCAATCCTCTGTCATCGCGAGCGCAGCAAAGCGATCTCCTGATAACCCCAAACACCTTTGAACCACAGCCTCCCATCCGCCAAAGTATTGTCCCTTGATCACACCCCGAAACTAAACCTGATTGACTCATCATGTTTACTTGGATAATAATTCAGGTATGGAGATAAATACGGAGCACCTGTATGGAGTGTTGTTGGAAGAAGCGGCAAACCGCGATAGGTAACAGCGAGAAGGAAACTGCTGGTAGATCTCTTATCCCGGGATCGGTTCCTGGATCGGTCCGATCTGATCGCCCGGGTAGAGATGGTCCTAGGAAAAGGCTCTTTTGGCGATTCAGCCTGGGAGGATGTTTTTTACCGCGATATGAGAGTGGTCAAAAAATCCTTCCGGGCAGCAGGGTCGAGCTGGACTACAGTCGAACAAAGGGGAATGCGGGTTATTACCTGCGGGGCGAAGGGGAATTCAACCCATCCCTGGCGAAGCAGATCCGGAGCGCCGCAGCTGAGGTTGATCCTCAACAAATACAAATCACCCGGACCCTCTCCCCTTCTGAGAGAGTTCAGCAGGGGTTCTCCATCACCCATCTGGCCCAACAGGTGACCGGCTACCGGCAGAACATACGGAAAGAGGCCCATGCCTGAACATCATATGGAGTATGCGGACTTCGTCCGCCTTGTGTTGGATACGCTGGAAGCGGCGGAGATTCCATATTTAATTGGCGGCGCGGTCGCTGCCTGGGCCTGGGGAGAACCTTGAGCGACAAGGGACCTGGACCTCGTTGTCCGGATCCCCGAAGGCGCCGTTGAGGAATTATCTGAGGAATTCCGGATCCGCGGCATGGAACTACCCCCGAATATCATCCGGGCTCACATGAATGAAGAACGGGGGCATGTGCCCTTGAATGTGATCCATGCTTCCAGCGGGTATAAAGCTGATCTCTACCTGGTCCAGGACGGGGACCTCTTTTCGCGAGTAAGCCTTCCAGAGGAGGGTCCAGGTTGATCTCGGGCCTGCTCTGGGTGAAGTATATCTTCATACCCCTGAAGACTTGATCATCAACAAGCTGGTGTATTACAGCATCAGCCGGCAGACCAAGCATCTGCGGGACATCACAGCGATCGTCAAAACCTTGAGAGACGAATTGGACAAGGACCACATCCAGTACTGGGCAACTCAAAAAGGCCTGGGTAGGCTATGGGGTCGGCTGCAGGCAGAAATCTGGACCCAATAGGAACATCAAACACCGCCAGGAGCCCATTAAAGGACACGACTATCCTCCCTATCCTCTGTCATCGCGAGCGCAGCGAAGTGAGGTGGAATCCAAATTTTGACAAAAAATGGGGCTAAGTTAAGGTGGATACCTCCTTCTCAGATAAGACGAATTGTAACTGACTTTGGTCCCCAAAATACACTTCTGCTGGTGTTTGATAATCCAGCGATTGATGTGATCTCTCGAAATTATAGAAATCGAAATAACGGCTCAATCCCTGGCGAGCCATCCTCGGTGTTTCATATTCCTGAAAGTACACCTCCTCATATTTCACGGAACGCCATAGACGCTCCACAAAAACATTATCCAGCGCACGTCCTCGGCCGTCCATGCTGATTTGAATATCGTGATCTTCAAGGCGTTGAATGTACTGCGGGCTGGTGAATTGGCTGCCCTGATCGCTGTTCCAAATAATCGGTTTTGCCTGAGACAGCGCCTCATCCACGGCCTCCAGCACAAAAGAGACGGCCAGGGTTTGATCCAGAGCCCAACTGACCACATAGCGAGAGTACCAATCCAAAACGGCTGTCAGGTACATCCAACCTTCTCTGAGAGGGATATAGGTGATGTCAATCGCCCAGATATGATTGGGATAATCGGCAGTCACATTTCTCAACAGATAAGGATAGATTTTGTGCCCGGGATGTGGTTTACTCAGATTTGGCCGAGGGCCAAGGGCTACCAGGCCCATTTCTCGCATATATTTCTGCATCGTTTTGCGATTGATGGTCATTTCTTTTCGCAGTTCGTTGGTAATCCGTCGGGAGCCGTTCCCAAAGGGACACAGCGTGAGAATGACCGCTTGGTATAGATCTCATCGATGCGGTGCTTGACAGAGATCTCTCGGGCTGAAGGCCCCACCGGTTAATAGTAAAGACCGCTTCGACTAAGACTCAACAGGTCAGCTTGTGTTGAAAGTGATAAATCAGGATGTCCAAATTCGATCATCTCTTTACGCTCACTTTTCGATGTGTTCAATGCCAGATTTTACCCTTCGGTATTTGAGCCAATTGACCTGGGTGGTCAATCGGCCGATCTCGGCATAAAGTTGATCTACTTTTCTTTGGTGTTCCTGCTCCAATTCGCGGACCTCCTTCTGATGATCCTCAAAAAACTCATGGAACTGGACCGTCCCTTGCTTTTTCCATCGGTAGAGTTGCTTGGGATGGATCCCGTACTCTGAGGAAATCTGAGCCACACTCTTTTCCTCTTTCAGCAGCTCCAGGACGATTTAGGCCTTTTGTTTGGCGGTGTACTTTCGGCGCTTTTTCATAGCTATAGTTTACACCTTAAATCGGCCTATAAAATTGTCTAAATTTTGGGGTCCATTACATCCCTCGCGCTAGCATCCTGTGAATGCCACTCAGGATGTCAGGTGAAAAAACGTTAAAACGTTGGAAGGTTGGAATGTTTAAACGTTTTGTTTATTAAGGGATAAGGGAGCCTGTTGCATAACTAGCAGCTTACGAAAAAACCGAGAAGACGGTAAAATAAAGTAACCCAGAAAATGAGGAATTATTCTGTTGGACAGACATAACATATCTGTGTCCAACGGAGAAGAAAGGAAAAAATGAGCAGGTACAATTTTCACCCCGTCAATCGAGACCAGTCCTATCTGCTGCCGCCAGATCTGAAAGAGTGGCTGCCAGAAGGGGATCTGGCCTGGTTTATCGTAGATGCGACCGAGCAAATGGACCTGGAGCCCTTCTATCGGAAGTATCGGGCCGATGGACAGGGAAACACAGCGTACGAGCCATCGATGATGGTCAGTCTGCTGTTGTATGCCTACAGCCTGGGGATCCGTTCCAGTCGGAAAATCGAACGGATGTGCACACGGGACATCGCCTTTCGGGTAATCACAGCGAACCAGGCCCCCGACCACAGCACCATAGCGCGTTTCAGGCAGGCGAATGAGAAAGAATTAGCAGAGATTTTCACCCAGGTATTGAGGCTGTGTGCGGAAGCAGGAATGGTCCAAGTCGGCCGGGTGGCGATAGACGGGACGAAGCCGAAAGCGAACGCTTCTTTAGCCGCTAACCGGAAGTACCGCTCGATCAAAAAGGAAATCAAACAGATCCTGAAGGAAGCAGCCGCCAAGGATGCGGAGGAAGATGAAATCTATGGGCCAGAGAACAGGGGGGATGAACTCCCCGAGGAGCTGAACTAGCAAAGCTGTACACCGTAAGATCGCCAGCAGCGTCTGGCCCGTTTGCGGGAGGCGAAGGAAAGACTGGAGCAGGAAGCCGCCGAAGCAGCAGCGGAGCAGGAAGAAAAAATCAGGCAGCGCAAAGAGGAAGAGAGGAAAAGGGGACGCAAGAAGCGGGGGCGTAAGCCCCACCCCCCAGACAAGACGGTGTCTCCAGAGGCAAAAGCAAACACCACGGATCCAGAGAGCCGGATCATGAAGACGCATAGTGGGTATGTGCAAGGCTACAATGCCCAGGCAGTCGTGACCGAAGAACAAATCATCATCGCAGCGGATCTTACGCAGGAAGAGAATGACGTGCATCAATTACACCCCATGTTAGATCAAGCCCAAAAGGAGCTTTCGGCCGTCGGGGTGGAAGAGGGGATAGGCACCGTGCTTGCAGACGCGGGCTATTGGAGTGAGGAAAACATCCAGGAGGCCGACCCGGAAGGGCCAGAACTGCTTGTGGCCACGAAGAAGAACTGGAAGCAGCGCAAGGCTTTTCGTGAAAAGGGTCCGCCGCGAGGAAGAATCCCGAAGGACATCTCACCTCGGGACCGGATGGAGCGCAAACTGAGAACAAAACGCGGCTGGAACCTGTACTGCCAGAGAGGGTGGATGGTGGAAGGCGTGTTGGGGCAAACAAAACATGTCAGAGATTGTGACTGTCTCATGCGGCGCGGGTGGAAAGCTTCGAAGAGTGAGTGGAAATTGATCGCCACAACTCATAATCTGCTCAAGTTATGGCGAAAAACCCAAGCGGGGTGTGCTGCGATCGGGGGATTGAATTAGGCACCTTCTGGAATTTCTATCGCTCGTATTGAACCAGCGCAAATAGGTGTTTATTTTCGGGTTTTACAGGAATATTTTTTCACCAATTTAGTGAATTCGGGTTTTATTGATACATTGTGCAACAGACTCATAGCATAACCTGTTTTTGGGAAAGATCATCTTTCGCTTCCCCGTAATATGTACCAATTTCATTTTTAGGGATATTGAGATGACTCAAGATGGTCCCGTACCATTGGTCCAGTAGGGCTGTGGTAGGAACGACGATGATCGTTTTTAGATTGCCTTCCGGATATTTCTGGTAGAGATAGTCCATCAAGCCTAAAGCCAATATGGTCTTTCCCGCACCGGTAACGACCCTGGCGATGCCTTGTCCCCCTTCTTTTTTCCAGATCGCCTGAGCTTCCTTCTGCCAGCGGTAAAGCTCCAGGTTCAAACGCCAGGGTTTTGGCGATGATTCTTCCCCGAATGCTTCAACCAGTTTGTTACATTTTGGACAATCCTGACTGAAGCAGGTGGTTGCTAGCTTGGGGATGTTCGCAATTCTGCGTAGCGCTTGTTGGCTTTGCCCCCCATCTATCCCATGGTTTTGAGACAACTTCCAACCTGTTTGTTGTAAGGCTTCCTTGGCCCCCTCCAACCCATAGATTTCAGCTCGTTTGGCGTAGTGGTAATAATCGGAGGAGTCAAACTTTGTTTGCACCATAAGATTTAGGAGGAGATATTCAGCTGCTGCCAGAACCAATTGGGATCATCTTCGTAATTTTCTATCGCACCGAATATCTCTTGGAGGTTGATGTCTCTATCCCCCCGTAGCTTGAGCATGGGGCGATCATCCCAGATTTCGATCTCTC
>JAWODY010000018.1:0-3747 GCA_046483045.1 Anaerolineales bacterium
GTGAAGACCCTGGACCAGGTTTTCATCATGCGAGCCAAAAAGGGATTGAGCTGTTCGCTCTTCGAAGCGGAAGCGCTGACAGATTTGGTCAAGGAGGTGTATTTCCCCTGGTTGTCACAGCCCGAGGGGATCCAATCAGGGCAGTTGGCCCTGACGGCCGTCTCTGCTGACGAACCGGGCCATAAGCCGCTGAAGTACTGCAAGATGGTGCCCGTGACCTTGACCCTGTACAGCGGCACAGAGGACTATGAATACCGTCTGGACCAGGAGGGAAAAGGAGGAGTAGCCGCTCTTCGAAGACGTCAGATCCAGCGTATGGCTCATGAGGCACTGGACCAGGGCGCACTGCTCACGGCGGAGGATTTTGCTTTTCGCATTTTCAACTGCGGGCTGCGCACCATCAGCCGGGACCTCCAAGCCCTGGCTGAGCAAGGGATCGTCGTCCCGCTGCGTTCTCAGCAGAAGGACGCCGGACGAGCGCTGACCCACCGGGTGCAGGCCGTGGAGCTGTATCTCAGGCGGTTCACCTTCACCCAGATCCAGAAACGCATCCACCATTCTCTGTCAAGCATAGCCAACTACGTGACGACCTTCACCATCGTGATGGCGCACACCCGCGATGGGCACTCGGTGGATGAGATCGCCTTCCTGATGCAAATCTCCCCCTCTTTGGTCCGGTCGTACCAGGAACTCTACGAGGAATACGACACGCCTGAATACCGGGAGCGGCTTGATGAGATGGTGGCTGTTGTCAAAGCCCGGAATTATCATCCCCAGCAGCTCATCGTGGAAACCGAGGCGAAAAAAAAGGGGGTTCGGTCCTGATGAAGGAAAAAACACACTATCGAGAGCAGCAATTCCGCCCCCAGGCGGCAAAAACACTGCAACAGGCGCTCAAAAGCTTTATCCACAGGGAGTTCCCTCGCCTGGGTGGTCCCTGGGTGATTGAGCGGTTTGTGAAAAAACTGTTGGAGGTGGTGGATAAGTACCGCTTCTATCACGGCAAAATGAAACCCGGGCAGGTGCTGTGGCCAGCGGTGATGATTGAGGATCCCCCAGCCTATCGAAAGCCGATCTCCTGGACGAGTCAAACCCCCGTGATCGTGACCATCGTCAATCAGGAAGACATCAATGATTTACGCAATGATGGAGATCGACAGCAGCTACGCAACAGAGCGATTGTGCGAGCCGCTCATGATGCTTATGCCCAGGGGGGCGTACTGACATGCACAGATTTGGGGCTGCTCTTTCAGCTCAGCCACAACCGCGTTGCGCAGATTATTCGGGAGTATGAAGCTGAAACCAGTGAGGTTGTGCCCCGACGTGGCAACATCCATGACATGGGCCGAACGGTCTCGCATAAGAAGCTGATTTGCCGCAAAGCCTACCTGGAAGGGAAGATGACCCCACAAATTGCCCGGGAGACGTTTCATTCTCCGGAGGCCGTTGACAGCTATGTGCTGGACTTCTCCCGGGTGTATTTCGCCACCGTCCAACGCGGGATGTCCGTGGAGGAGACCTGCTTCGCTATTCAAAAACCCCTCTATTTGGTTAAAGAATACGTCAAGCTGATTGCAGAATTTGGGCTGGATGACCAGGTTATCTATGACCGCGCGGGTGTCCAAATGAGAATAAATAATGAGCAAATTGAACCCACCACGCCAGAGGAAATCTGGCAAAATGAGAAACGAGAAAAGGAGCCCATTGCTGGGTGAACTGCTCTCGCTGCCCCTGTTGGGATACAATTATGCTGCAGGACGTTATGAAGTGTGTCAACAAGTCAAACTACACGCCAATTGGCACAATCTTGGCCGTTAGGTAAACAGAAATAAAAGTTTGACTTATCATGTTATCCGTGCTATTATGCTATCATGATCATTAATTTTTCTGATCAAGGGACTGAAGATATTTTCAACGGTAAGAATTCTTCCCAAGCCAGGAAGAAGTGCCCTCAGCAAGTTTGGTCTGTTGCCCAGCGAAAACTTGATCAGTTAGATTCCTCTACGGAGCTCCGAGATCTTGTTATTCCCCCTGGAAATCGTTTAGAAGCTCTGTCAGGAGATCGCCAAGGTCAACACAGCATCAGAATTAATGATCAATACAGGATCTGTTTTATCTGGACGAAATCAGGTCCTTTGGATGTGGAAATTACAGATTATCACTAATTTATATTGGAGGTTTCTAATGGTTAGGATTCCCAGCGATCGCTCCCCCACTCATCCAGGTGTGATGTTGAGGGAAGAATTCTTAGATCCCCTTGGAATTACTCAGCGTGAACTCGCTGATGCTATTCGCGTGCCTTATCAACGTGTAAATGAAATTGTCAATGAAAAAAGAGGTATTACCCCTAGCACAGCCCTTAGATTTGCTAAATACTTTGACAACTCTCCAGGCTTTTGGATGAACCTTCAGCTCCGCTATGAGCTCTATGAAGCAAAACAAGATGAAGGGGATGAAATCAAACATATTCCTACTCTCAAATCTAAACACGCCACCGCATAACCTTCTGTTACCTAACCCCCGCTGCACCTGACTGGGCTCTAGCACATTTCATGTGCCGCCCATGCGGCGGCGAACAGCGACGGTATTTCGCTAATAATTGTTTACAATCAAATTACCGGTGATTGCCTACCCGGCGGCCCATGAGCTTTTACGTTAGCCGGCATTTCCTTCGATCCAAGATTGGAGAAGAACTATGACCGATCCAGACTCCTGGCATGCTGAAGACTCCTTTTGGGAGTTGTTTGATCCGGTTCTCTTTGATCAGAAACGCCTGGCCAATTCGAAAGAAGAGATTGACCAATTAGTAGATCTTCTGGAAATTCAGCAGCATCACCGTGTTCTGGACCTATCCTGCGGAACAGGACGACATAGCCTTGAGTTAGCTCTACGAGGGTTTGATGTTGTTGGAGTGGATCGGACCGCCAGCTTTATCGAAAAAGCGCGTTTGAAAGCCGAGGAAGACGATCTTCTGGTTGACTTCATTGTTGGCGATATGCGTGATTATTGCCAGCCAGAGAGCTTCGAAGTCGTGTTAAACCTCTTTGGTTCATTTGGCTATTTTGCAGACCCTAAGGACAACCGCCGGGTGATAGAGAACATGCATTCCTCATTAAAGCCTCGAGGTAGATTAATTATCGAAACAGCAGGCAAAGAAATCCTGCTGAGGAATTTCCGCGAGAGAGAGTGGTCGGAATTTGGAGACACTTTGGTATTGTCAGAGAGGCGTCCAGTTCAGAATTGGAGTCGGATCCAAACCAGGTGGATTGTAATAAGCGGTAATCAGCGTGCAGAGCATACCGTTTCCGTGCGATGTTACACCGCGGTCGAGCTGTCATCACTTTTCAGCGAGTGTGGATTTGAGGATGTGAAGGTATATGGTGGCCTGGATGGAATTGACTATGACCAAGATGCTAAGCGATTGGTAGTTGTGGGCAATAAGTAGTTTGGTAGGCCGGCTAACCCCCGCTGCACCTGACTGGGCTCTAGCACATTTCATGTGCCGCCCATGCGGCGGCGGGAAGCGGCGATTTTTCGGAAAGAATTGTTTACAATCAAATTACGGAGTGACTGCAAACCGGCGGCAGGTAAGCTATAGTAGTGCCATTTGGCAGGTAGTCGAATACAATGGGCCGCAGCATCTGCAAAAACAGATCAGGAAACTGCCACTAACATAGCTGATGTACTTAAATATCCCCGCAACATGAACTCGATGCCGGGGAAATATCCCGGAAGGGTGGTTAAAGT
>JAWODY010000070.1:0-15650 GCA_046483045.1 Anaerolineales bacterium
CCTGAAATCGACCAGGTTCCGGACGTCCAAAGAGCTAAAACGCACTCTTTACCAGTATTGTGATACCTACAACCATTACCTGGATTTCCGTTCCATTGGACACATGACTCCTGTGGAGAAGATGCAGGAATATTATCAATCAAACCCCGAATGTTTCATTTGGGACCCACACAACCTCCCGACTCCAAACATGTAGGGTTTGAAGATTTGTTTTTTCATTCCCCCATTATATTAAAAAATTCGGGGCTGTGCCAATGACTTTTGGGACAGCCCCTTGATTTCTAAAGTGGGAGAGAATTCAATGTTGTAGGGAATGATCAATGCGTTCTATTGACCAATTTGATAACTGACACTTACCCTGACCTGGATCTCCATTTGACCAGGGGAAATCGGTACAGCTCCTTCCGCCTCTTCAAGTTCTCTCTCCGCGTAAACAGGGTCGCCGCCAAAGGTTTCTACACGATATACTTCTCCCAGCTGGACATCCGCTGTTTCAGCGATCGTTTCCGCCCGAATGCGGGCGTCTTTCATGGCCAGTTTGAGAGCTTCTTTGTTAGCTTCTTCTTTCTTTTCAGCGTCAAATTGGATGCCTTGGATCCTGTTGGCACCTGCTTGGACCGTTTCATCCAACAACGCGCCAAGTTGATCAATGTCGCGCAATGTGACGCGGATAAGGTTGGAAACCTGATAGGTCTTGTCTGCCTCTTCCTTGTTTTCCAAGCCCGGTTTACGATCGGCCTGTTCACGAATGCTGAAATCCGATGTCTGCATATCCTCGGGGGAAATACCAAATTCTTCCAAAGCGGTCATGACTTCTTCTACCCTTTGGTTGTTCTCTTTTACAGCATCTTGGGCGTTTTCATCTGTTGTCTGAACGCCGATGGTGATGCGGGCCAGGGTGGGGTCTAGGGAAACATGCCCCGTGCCCTCTACAGAAATCGTGCGAACTTGATCTTCCGAAGCGAATGGTGCAGAAACGGGGTTTTGGCATGCACTTACGACAAAACCCAGCATGACAACAATGAGAATCCATTTTTTGTTAAACATGTTACCTCCAGTAAAATCTGAAATGTATATTTGTGGTCTTTCATGTCTATGACGTATTCGGGTGGAAATTTGTTCCTTTCACCAAGCGTTTTATGTCACCTAAATCATGAATGATCTTCTGTTTCGGGTACGAAAGGAGAAAAAGGATCTTCTAACCCTTTTTGCTGAAAACGGAACTTGGGTTTTTACTATAGGATTGTGAATGATAATTTGTCAATATATCTATGCTTGGTTCAATACCTATCAGGAGATCTATTTAACGCAGAGGATCGGGTCACCTTTCATCTGGAAACTGGAGAATGATGTGTCCTTTTGTTAAACTTGTCAAAAGAGAGACTCCCCTGTACAATACTTGAAACATTTGTTCGAGGAGGGACATTCTTGAGTTTGAATTATGAACAGCTCCAACCCCAAGTGAGGGACTTGGGTGAGCGGGCGGTGGTCAGAGAAAATCATTTGAACAAAATACGAAAACGTGCGGGTGATTTGCTGCAAGAATTCGCCCAGCAAACAGACCGGCTGCAGGGCAAAGTGGAAAAAGCTGCAGGCCAATATCCTGCCTTGAGATGTGCCCGCCCAATACAGGAAGCGCTTACCTCGCGTTTCACGGCACCAGAAATACCGGATAGAGTCGGGATAATAGCTGCTGATGGATCCCAAATCAACCCGGATCCCCACGCTGCAGTGCAGTATTATTTAGTGAATGTGGGTGGGATCTGGTTCGATTTGCATCGGGATTATCCTCCCCAGACGTCCATTGAGACACAGCTCCGATTTGAAGAGGATATTTACACCTCGCACGGCTTGGTATCACAAGGACATGTCGCCCTCGAGCGGGATGTTGCAGAACGCGAATATATCGCCATCAAGGCAGGACCATTGTGTAAAGCTGGAAAGGATCCTTTCCCACTGGTCACGCTGACAGATGGACCATTAGAGCTTTGGGAATCCCATGACCGGAGTGGAAGCCGGTCCCCTGCCTTCCGGAAGGGATTGAAACGTTATCAGGAAGCGCTGCGTGACCTGAGCCGGATGGGCACTGTAACGGCTGGATACGTTGATAAACCGAGGGCTGATTATATGCTCAGATTGCTGGAGTTAGCCACTCTGGCAGAGGGGGATTTGAGCAAAATAGCAGAGCACCATCCTTTTCAAGGTTTATCAGATATCGATTTATACGCCAATCTTTTACGTCCTGGGGAGCGGTCAGGTGTGTTTGGGATTCAAGCTTACTCAAGCTCGGATTACATAGATGAGATCGCCCTGCACTTCTTTTATCTCAATGTGGGACGAGCAGGGAATCCATGGTTGGCGAGAGTTGAGATCCCTGCTTGGGTTGTTGACGATGGGGAGAAGATGGATTGCCTGCACGCTGTTCTTTTACAGCAGTGCCGCATGATGGGCGGTGTCGGTTATCCCTATGTATTACACAGGGCGCATGAGATTGCTGTAGTGGGAAGAGAAGAGCAGGAGTTGTTGACGGAGATGATCCTCAGGGAGCGGCGGAAAAGAGGAGTGTCTGTAGGTCAAAGATCGCATAAAAGATATTATAAAGACCAAGCTGGTAGAAAGAGGTATAGACGATGAATGAAATAAAAATTGGACGCATGCTGCGGGCAGGGATGAGCGGTTTCGTTGTCGGCTGCCAGGTGGATAAAATCGATGTGCCCACATTTGGCAGCTTGGTCAGAGCGCCCATTGGAGAACATGCCCAGGTGTATGGTCTTGTGCATGACCTTCATGTGGACGATGACGGTTTGGTCCGACATTTGGCGACCGCACCTGAGGTAGAACCCAGCACGATCCAGGATGCACAAGTGAATCGAAACATACCTGTGGAAATCAGTGTGCTTAGTGTGGGGTTTGAAGAAGATTCGACCTTGCGCCATGTGCTCCCCCCCCGCCCTCCGTTGAGCCTGGATTTAATCTATAAATGTTCTCCACCGGAGATCATGAATTTCACATCACAGGGACGTTTTGGATATTTCAGGCATCTCTTGCGCCATGAGGACATCCCGCTGGTAGAATTGCTCGCGGCCCATATCCGGCAGTCCCACCAGATCCACGAAAAATCAGGCGACCCTTCCTGGTCGAAGATAGCGGTAAAGGAGTTGATCTTGCTCTTACAGGATGATTATCAGACCCTTACTTCATTACTTGGCGCTTTACAGGATACCCTTGGAGAGGAAAGGATTGTATAGGAATGGATATGGCAGAAAACACAAATCTGATCGGTTATCTGGTTCGTGGGAGCTTGAAAGATCATCTCAGAGTTCGTTTGACCGTCCCCTCTTTTGAGGTTCAGGAGGGATCGTTTGTCGTCCTGGAGAGCGATCAGTGGTTGTTTTACGGTTTGGTGACGGACCTTCAGCTGGGGGCCACCGAAGAGCGTTTTGCGGAAGAGATGAGTGAAGATCGTTTCTCCCCTGAATTGGCTGGCATGCTTCATGAAAAGACACTCTATACGGATCTTGAAGTGCTGCCGACATTGATGTTGGAGCGAGGTCCTGAACTGGCGTCTGAGGAATATCAAGAATGGGCGCAGGACATTGAGTCTGGAAAAAAGGATCAACCTCGCCCGATCCCTGTAAAAACTGTCCCCCCTCATCACGCTCGTGTCCGCATGGCGACTCGGGGAGATATCGCTGAGATATTTGGAAAAGAAAAGGAAGGCAATTTCGTGATCGGTGAAACCCGGGAAGGTGAACATCCGGTCCGGATTAATCTCCATAAATTCATTCAGCGCTCCTCAGGCATTTTTGGAGCCACTGGAACCGGGAAATCCTTTTTAACCCGGATCATGCTGGCCGGGCTTATTCAATTCGACACCGCTTCCGTGCTGGTGTTTGATATGCATAACGAATACGGCTTTGATGATACAGCTTCCGACACGGGAGAACGTGTGATCGGGTTGAAAACAAAGTTCTCCAGTAAGGTGCGTGTGGTCGGTTTAGGTAAGGGAGCGCAAATCCGCGGACAAAGTCCTGATTTTACTTTAGAAATTCCCATGTCAGCCATCCAACCTGTAGATATCATGCTGCTGCGAAGAGAGTTAAATTTGCGGGAGACAACCCCTACCACCTTAGATGCCCTGGTGAAAACTTTTGGGCGGAAGGATTGGTTTCGGGCTTTCCGGGCTATGTCAGTCGGTCAATTCGTGGAGAATAGTGAGGGAAAGAAGGTTCCGGCTGGAGACAGTGTGGCTTACTGGGCAAATGACAATGGGGTGAATGTGATGGCTGCGGAGGCCTTGCATAATAAACTCCGAAGGGTGTTCAACAGTCCCTATATCGTGGAAGAACCTGCATCGGACGGTATCCAGGAGATCGTCAAGATGCTGGAAGCGGGAGGCCATGTAGTGCTTTCTTTTGGAAAACACGAGAGTGATCTGGATTATTTGTTGGTGTCGAACTTGCTGACCCGGAAGATCCGGGAGCGTTGGGAGTGGAGAACAAACCAATTCCGAAGTTCTGGAAAGGAGGAACCCCGCTCCTTGGTCGTGGTTGTGGAAGAGGCCCATAAGCTGCTGAACCCGGAGATGGCTTCCCAGACCACGTTCAGCACCATCGCCAGGGAACTACGCAAATATTATGTCACCTTGCTGATCATCGACCAGCGTCCCTCCCAAATCTACGACGAGGTTATGTCCCAACTCGGGACGCGGATCTCAGGCTGGCTGGGTGATGAGGATGATATCCGGGCCGTGCTTTCAGGTCTGGCCGGTCGACAAGTGCTGCGAGGTATGCTCTCCCGCCTACAGCCAAAAGAGGAAGTGCTTCTCTTAGGTTGGGGGGTACCGATGCCGCTTCCCATCCGGTCGCGCCGATATGACGAGTTTTTCTGGGATCAATTGAAAAGGGGGATAAAGGATATTTCAGAGCAAAGTGCAGAAGAATCCCTTGAAGACCTTGGATATTGATCATATTTGATGGTATTAAGCAAGTTATCCCTGTGTGCCTTTGCTCTCTATCGACCATGTCTAACTCCTCTTTTATTATTTGTGATTTACCTCACATATGTCGAATGCTGATACGCACAAACTGCTTAACTTTCATGAGAGTGGGGACATTGTACCCCCAGTGGGTAGAATTCCAATCATATTGAAAAAGCAAACGGCATATATCTTAATCGAGGCCTCTTTTTTTTCATTCTTTGTTTAGGACCCCGAATAGACGGCGATAGGATTTGTCTTCTCGGTAATTTACTGAGTAAGATGATTTCGATGATGCTCGTCTATGTATTGAAGGTAGACACATTTAATGTGAAAAAAGGAGATTTCGATGCCTAAGAAAAGGTTATTGGTGTTAACGGTGGTGGTGGGATTTTTGATTTCTGCATGCGCCAGCGCTGCTAAATCCGGATCCCTATCTGACAATGATCTGAGTGGAGGTGGAGAAGTGAAGGAAGAAATTGATGGCCCAGCGGGGGAAGGTCTGGCGTCCAAAGGAGATCAGGAAGAGGATACACCATCACAATCAGCGCAAGAAGAAAGGTCAAAGGTGGGTGAAACTACATGTGAAGACCCATTTGATGGAGAACAACCAGCTTTCAATACAGCTTATTGGCAAAAAACGAATTTCTGCGAACACAGTGTTGACTACAGCACCATTTTCTCGGGCGGACCTCCCCCAGATGTCATTCCCCCTATTGATGAACCCATCTTCGTATCCCTGGAGTCAGTGGATGGGTGGTTAGAGGATCGCGAACCTGTTATTTCTCTCCAGATTGATGGGGATGCCCGGGCTTACCCTTTACAGATTATGACCTGGCATGAAATTGTCAATGACAAGGTAGGAGGGGTACCGGTCGTGGTAACATTTTGTCCCTTATGCAACACAGCTTTGGTGTTTGAAAGGCCCAGTGTTAATGGACAAATCCTGACCTTTGGCACCAGTGGTAATTTAAGAAACAGCGATCTGGTGATGTATGACCGTCAGACGGAGTCCTGGTGGCAGCAGTTCAGTGGGGAAGCGATCGTAGGGGATTTAACAGGCCAACAGTTAAAGTTACTTCCGGCATCGATTGTCTCTTGGATTGACTTCAAGAACGAGCATCCGCAGGGAGAGGTCTTATCACGGGAGACAGGGTATAATCGTCGCTATGGTTCTAATCCCTATGTCGGATATGACGATATCGACTCTTCACCGTTTCTCTTCCAGGGTGATGTCGATGGGCGTTTGAAACCCATGGAAAGAGTGGTAGGTATTCTCGGAGAAGGGGACCAGGCGAAAAGCTTTAGTTACCAACGCTTACAAGAAGAAAAATTGATTCATGAGACCTTTGAAGGGACTCCAATAGTGGTCTTCTGGAAAGAGGGAACCGCTTCTGCACTGGATACGAGCACTATCTCAGAGGGGAAGGATGTGGGTACAACCGGGGTTTTTGAAGCTTTGGTGAAGGGAGAAGAACTCACATTTACTGCTGATGAGGATGGTACATTCCGGGATAAAAAAACGAACAGCACGTGGAACATCCTCGGAGAAGCGTTCGAAGGTCCTTTGGCGGGAAAAACACTTACCCCTATTCCCCATCATGATACGTTCTGGTTTGCCTGGGCCGCATTTCAAACCCCGGATTCTTTAATGGAGGAATAACCTTTTTCATAAAAGAATAAGGCGATATGTCGAGCCGGTACTGATTTATCAGGCCGGCTAGATGGTTTTAAAGCTCATAGGACAAAGATGAGTTTGCCCAGGGGATCTTGAAGAAAGAAGGTT
Source organism: Anaerolineales bacterium (assembly GCA_046483045.1). Taxonomy (GTDB): domain Bacteria; phylum Chloroflexota; class Anaerolineae; order Anaerolineales; family UBA11858; genus B10-G9. The sequence goes on from JAWODY010000070.1 coordinate 6,765, forward strand.
ATTGACATTGATTTATGATCAATATAAACTGGGATGTAGAAGCAAGTTTCTTTTAGGCTGTGTTATGATCAATAAATCATGGTGTCAATTCCATGCAAACTTTAATCCTTAGGAGATATCCCTGACTCAACTTCTGTTCACCTCTTCCCAATGGAAAGAAGTCCTGATCTCCATGGGGATCCTAGCTGGTTCATTCCTGTTGAGCCGTTTGTTATTATTGATCTTAGATCGGGTCGTCATCCGGATTTTGGAGAGTACGCGGACAGAATTTGATAACGCGCTCCTAGAAGCGCTCAGGTTATCTGTATTCCTTTTATCTATCTTCATCGGACTCCAGATAGGGGTCCAACGGCTCCCTTTTTTTCCAGAGGAATGGGTGGTTTATAGGAACCATTTCTTCTTTATCCTTTATTGGATGTTGGCCATCCTTGCTGGCGTGAGGGTCGTTAATCGAATAACCGCGTGGTATGACCAAAAGATGACCGAACAAACAGACTCTACGTTAGATGAGCAAGTCTTACCTTTTGCCCGCCGCGTGTTTCTCGATTTAATTGGTTTCATTGCCCTCATCCTCCTTTTGAGCCATTTCGAGTCAACATCAGCGTGTTCGTTACCACACTTGGGATCAGATCTTTGGCGGTAGCTCCGGCTGCTCGCGCCATACTGGAAGACACGATCAACGGTTTTGTGATCATGGCGGATCGGCCTTTCAGGATTGGGGACAGGATTGAGATCCTGGAATTGGATACCTGGGGAGACGTGAAAGATGTGGGGTTGTGCAGCACCCGCATTTGAACCCGCGATAATCGGATGGTTGTCATTCCCAACTCGGTGATCGGAACAAGCCTGATTGTCAATCACTCCATCCCCAGCACTGTGTATCGCATGGAAACTCATGTCTGCGTGGGCTACGGTACCGATATCGATCGAGCCAGACAAGTGATGATCGACGCAGTCAGCAGCCAGGGTTGGGTGATGAAAGACCGAAGGATTGAAGCTCTGTTCGTTGAATGGGGCGATTACGCGATGATATTCTGAGTCCGATGTTGGATCGAAAATTATGTTGAAACCAGGCGCATTTTGGATAAACTCAACAGCTACCTGTATGACGCCCTAACCGAAGCAGGGATTGACCTCCCTTATCCAACCTATATGGTTTATCACCGCGTGGATGAAGATCAGAGAAAAGGTTTCGTGCGGGCATTCCAATCCTTTCCCAGGAGCGGGTAGGAATGTATTTCCCATGCATAGTTTTACGTGGCGGAAATCCAAACTTATCCTGTTTATTTTTGAAGAGGTGGTTGCTCTTTACGCAAGGTAGAGAGTATCTATAATATGATCGGAATTATGTGGTGAAAGGCAGGTAAGGAAAGGAAGGTAGGAAATGAATTTTCTGGATATCGTTTTTTATGGAAACAGCATTCAAACATGGTTCATGGCATTTGGCATTCTGGGGCTTGTGGTGATCGTCCTGCAATTGATAAAAAAGTTTTCTAGAAACCGCATGGTTTCCCTGATTGAAAAGTCTGCCACGGAAATCGACGATTACTTTCTCCCCCTGATCCGTCAGACACGTTTTTTCTTTTTATTGATCATCGGCATCTATGTGGGGTCTTTGGTGTTGACCCTCTCGGAAGGCGATCAATCCATATTGAATAAAACAGTTCGGACTGCCTTTTTCCTGCAGTTTGGTTTCTGGGGGATGAGTTTGATCACCTTTTATGTCAACCGCGGCGTTTCTGGGAAATTGGATGAGGACCAAGGGGAATCTGCCACCACTATTGATGCCTTTGGTCTGGTAGCGAAAATCGCTCTCTGGGTCCTGGTTGGGCTGCTGATCCTGGATAACCTGGGCGTGGAGATCAACTCGCTCATCGCCAGTCTAGGGATTGGGGGCATTGCGGTTGCTCTGGCGGTCCAAAATGTATTGGGGGATTTATTTGCGTCTTTATCCATTGCTATGGACAAACCCTTTGCCATGGGAGATTTTATCGTTGTGGATGAATTTGCGGGCACCGTAGAAGATATCGGATTGCAGAGCACACGTGTTCGCAGCCTGTCAGGAGAAGAGTTGGTGTTTTCCAATTCGGATTTATTGAACAGCCGCATCCGGAATTATAAACGCCTGCAGGAGCGAAGAATAGACTTCACATTTGGTGTTTCTTATGAAACGTCTCATGAAACCCTGCAGCGAATTCCGTCCATGGTAGAAGATGTCGTCCAATCCTTGGAGAAAGTCCGTTTTGACCGCGCGCATTTGAAAAAGTTGGGTGATTTTGCTTTGATTTTCGAAGTGGTTTATTTTGTGGAACGGCCTGATTATAATTTCTACATGGATGTGCAGGAAGCCATCAATCTCGCTCTCCACCGGCGTTTTGAAGAGGAGAATATTGAACTTCCTTTCCCCACACAAAAAATATTACTTAACCGCTAAAAAAGATCATCCAATTATTTTTGAGCTTCCCCGGGACCCACTTGATGTCTGTCCATAAGTTCCCCTATAGAATGGATCACAGAGCAATCTGCATCTGGGAAAGTGTCATGGGGGTCGATCAGGATGGTATGCAGCCCTACGTTTTTCGCTCCCAGGATGTCCGCGTAGTAATTGTCACCGATGAATGAAGTCTGCTGTGGTGTGCTCTGGGCTAAGTCCAGGGCGAATTCGAAGATCGCTTGGTCAGGTTTCCAACTCTGGATTTCTCCGGCTGTAAAGTGAAAACCAAAGTAACGGGAAAGGTCATGTTTGGTTAACTCACCACCAATAGGCATGGATCGGTTGGAGACCAATCCCAGCGTGTACCCCTCCTGTTGTAATGTGGACAGCGTGGGATGAACGTCAGGGGGAATCCATGGTTCTGGTTGATATTCTTTCTCCATCCCCGGTTGAAGCTGAGAAGAGAGGGCACTGCCGCGCTCCTCATCTAATCCAAAAGCAATTAATTTGCGTTTCAGATAGTGTTCCCAAAAAGGTGGGGTTAACTTGTCAAACTCTTTGATGTCCTGCATTAATTCCTGCGAATTGGCCCAATAATAATGCACGAAGCGTCTCGTATTCCGCTTTGATTTAGGGTCCACTTCAACATCCGTCTTCTCGAGAAGGTGGAAAAATACATCCAGGGAAGAGGGGCGGCGGTGACACAGGGTCCCGTCAAAATCGAATAAAAGAGTGTGCACCCTTTGTGGCATGATCATGTTAATATCTCCCATATGATCCATGAACGGTGAAATATAATCTCAATTGCGTGGATTATCATTTAATCTGGCCCTTTACCTTTCCCGGCAAAGGTTCCTCCGCTTGTGTTCTGCCTTATAATACACTGGGATTATATGATATAAAGCGAGATGGGTAGCGGTCGGTTTTTTTGAACCCTGTACCGTGGAGCTTGATTTTTGATCAGGCAAAAACAATATCAACCAGTGGTCAATACATGTTTGAAAGAGCAGGAAAACGCGGCCGACTTCGGTCAATTTTCTTAATTATTCTCATCGTTACCATTCCATGTTACTGCACTGGTTTGGTCTTTGTGCGCATAAAGACGATCAAGCGCGACACACCCACTCCGTCACCCACACAGGATTTCCAACCCGCGCCGACCTTTACAGAAACTTTGAAACCGCTGGTGCGGACCCCGTTTCCCTCTTTTACACCTTCATTGACACCCTTGCCGACGAATACCTGGACTCCCACTCCCATGCCTACAGACACCCCGCTCCCTTCACCGACGCCTTCTCTGACCTCGACGAGTATGCCGTCTGAAACGCCGACTTTCACCGCCTTCCCCACGGATCTTCCTTCCGAGACCTCGACCATCACGCCTCCACCGACGGAAACGGTTCCTAAGGATTAATTATGGATAGTACGGAAATTAATGACCTTCTTCTGGATTTGCTTCGCGTTCCGGGTTTGTCAGGGCGCGAAGACCCTGTCCTTCATTACCTTCAGGAAATCTGGGACCCACTGGTGGATGAACTCCGGGTAAGCCCTTTAGGCAGCCTGGAGGGGGTGGTGAGGGGAAAGGCTCCTCAGCCTCGCCCAAAAATCCTTTTTGCCGCACATATGGATGCCATCGGCCTGATGGTCACAGGCTATCAAGGTGATTTCCTGCGCGTGACATCTGTGGGGGGTGTGGACCCCCGGGTTTTACCAGGAGGGATCGTTACCGTGCATGGGGAGGAGGATTTGCCGGGCGTGATCGACCAGCTCCCGAACGCTCTTCTTCCTGACACAGCTCCGAAGGATACCTTGGAGTTCAAATACCTGATTGTGGATCTCGGCTTGAAAGAAGCAGAGATAAAAGACCTGGTCCAGATAGGGGATCTGGTTTCATTTCAGCAGCCTCCTCTCACGATGGGAGACAAGTTGATCGCTGGACCTGCATTGGATAACCGGGCTTCTGTGGCTGCGATCACGATCATGCTAACTTTCCTTCAGACCAGAGCCCCTGCCTGGGATGTATGGGTCGTCGCCACCTCCCAGGAGGAGGAAAACATGTCCGGGGCTTTGACATCGGCCTATACTCTCCAGCCAGATCTGGCTGTTGCTGTGGATGTCACGTTTGCTTCCGGTCCGGGTACGCCGGACCATAAAACTTATCCCATGGGCGAAGGGATCCCCTTAGGTTGGGGACCCAGTGTTCACCCTGGTCTGTATCGGGCCTTTGAAAAAGCTGCTGAAGAAGAAGATATCTCTGTAAAGAGAGAACCTCTCCCCATGCGCTCGGGGACGGATGCCGATGTCCTGCAAATTTCAGCAGCCGGTGTGCCTACGATGGTACTCAGTATTCCTCTTCGTTACATGCACACTCCGGTTGAAATGGTGCATACAGAAGATATCCGGGCAGTGGCAAAATTGAGCCAGGCTTTGATTGAACGTTTAGACGCAAATTTTTTAGTCACCCTAGAATGGGAAGAATGACGGATGACCACAGACAATAAACTTGAACTTTCTCTTATTGAAACCTTATCCAACCTCAGCGGTGTTTCTGGTGCGGAAAGCGCTGTCCGGGAACGCGTCTGGAAAGAAATCAAACCCTTTGCGGATGAGATTCAGGTGGACCCACTGGGGAATTTGCTTGTTGCTTGCCGGGGAGAAGATAGCGGTCCCAGAATGAAAGTGATGGTCGCGGCGCATATGGATGAAGTGGGCTTCATGCTGACTGCAGAGGATGATGACGGTTGTTATCGCTTTGCGAAGGTAGGGGGGATTTCCGAGAAGTACCTGACCGGAAAATCGGTTTGGGTTGGGAAGGAACAGGTCCCTGGTGTGATCGGCCTAAACCCAATTCACCTTACGGAAAAGAAGGATCGAAAAAAAATCGTTCCTCTGAAAAAGCTCCGGATTGATGTGGGAGCCGACTCCGCTGATCGCGTTAAGGTGGGAGACCGGGCGGTGTTTGCTACCCCGTTTAAACGGGTTGGAGATTCTCTGATTGGAAAAGCTTTTGATGATCGCTTGGGCGTGGCAATCCTGATTGAACTGATCAAGCGCGCTCCCAAGCACATTGATCTCCTGGCTGCTTTCACCGTTCAGGAAGAGATCGGGCTGCGGGGAGCCCGCGTGGCTGCATACAAACTGAATCCGGAATGCAGTATCGTCTTAGATACAACGCCTGCCCGTGATTTCCCCGTATGGGAAGAAGGGGTTGAGAACGCGTTTTATAACACACGTTTAAGGAAAGGCGCTGCTGTTTACACTGCGGATTCCGGGACGATATCGGATCCCCGGCTGGTCCAATATCTCCTTCGTATTGGGGAAGAAGAGGGTCTCTCTTTCCAATTTCGCCAGCCGGGTGGTGGAAGGACAGATGCAGCTGCCATTCAGAGACAGCGCAGCGGTATTCCCAGCGTTTCGATTTCTGTGCCCACTCGGTACTTACATTCTCCTGTGTCGTTGGTCAGGTTGGAGGATTACCAGGCGACCTTGAATTTCGTGGAAGCCGCCCTGAAGAACATATCCTCGGACATATTGGGCGCTTTGGGTGCATAGCGTTGGAGAAAAGGAAAAAGGAGTAGATTGGTGAAGTCACTGCTAAAGTCATTGGTTGAAATCCCGGCTCCCCCGGGTCATGAAAAGGAGCTCCGGGATTATGTTCGGGAAGAAATCGAAACTATGGCGGATGAAATCAGGGTTGACTCCATGGGAAATTTGATCGTCCGCAAAGGGGAGGTGAGGGAGGGGGGGAAGAGGATCATGATTGCCTCCCACCTCGACGAAATAGGACTCATCGCCACTCATATAGACAAGCGCGGATTCATTCGTTTCACGAATATGGGTGGCGTTTACCCCAGCTATTTGCTGGGCGGGAGAGTGCGGTTCCTGGATGGTACGCGTGGGGTGATTAATGTGGAAGGAACGGGGAAACGCAAAAAAGTCCCTGGACTTGACAAAATGTACATTGACATCGGGGCGGAGAATGAGAACCAGTGCTCGATTGAGATCGGGGATGTGGCGGTGTTTGACCGGCCGTGGTTGGACTTGGGAAAGCGAGTGGTCTCCAAAGCTCTGGATGACCGGGTTGGCGTGGCAGTGATGGTGGAAACGTTACGTGAAGTGCATCAATCCCAAAAACAAATCTCTCATGAAAGTTGGTTTGTGTTCAGTAACCAGGAGGAGGTAGGTTTAAGGGGAGCTGGGCCTGCTGCTTACCAGCTGAAACCGGATATCGGCTTGGCAATTGATGTGACCCGGACGGGTGATACGCCCCAAGGGACGAAGATGGATGTTTCCTTGGGGGAAGGGCCGGCTATAAAAATCAGGGATAAAGGGATGCTCTCACATCCAGATGTAGTGGATTGGATGATAGAGGTTGCTCAAAAGCATAAAATCAGCTACCAAAGAGAGGTTTTAGAAAGAGGAACGACGGATGCTGCCTCCATTCAACTCACGCGAGGAGGCGTTCCTTCTGGTTGTTTGTCCATCCCCTGCCGGTATGTACACAGCCCTTCGGAGATGGTGGATTGGGACGATGTTCAACAGGTTGCTATTTTGCTAGAAAAGCTGCTTTTTGAACCTTTTTTGGGCAGTTGATGGAAAAGATCACCTTCAGGAGTGTAGATTTATGGTTTAATGTGTGTTCATTCCGTTGGAGTCCAATTGAAACACCGGATAGAAACTATGAAGAAGATGATCCTGATTTTAATCCTGAGCCTGATATTCACTGCTTGCACACAAATTCCTTTTCTTGGTCGTTCCCCATCTGCGGTAAAGGGGACGACCCCTGCCGTTACAGAAACCCCGGTAGCGCCCGAGGAAACAGCCACTTTCCAGCCGTCCGGCAGTGAGAACACCGTGTTTACGGTCTGGGTTCCCCCTCAATTTGACCCCCAAAATGGGACTCCAAGCGGAGAGCTTTTCAAAGCGCGCTTGGAAGAGTATTCTTCTCAAAACCCCTCGTTGATGATCGATGTCCGGGTGAAGGACCTTTCCGGCCCCGGTAGCATCCTGAATACGTTAAAAACTGCACAGAAAGCAGCTCCTGGGGTCTTGCCGGATGTGATTGCCATTCCCCGTGCTTTGATGGAAAAGACAGCTGACGAGGAGTTGATCATCCCATTTGGTGAGTATGCGGCTTTTTTTGAGGAGAAAAGTTGGTATTCATTTGCCGACCAATTAGCAGTCTATAACGAGAAAACATACGGAATTCCATTTGCGGCGGACATCTTGGTTTTTGCGTATCAGTCGGGTAGTTTTGAGAATCCGCCTGGTACATGGGAAGAGCTGCTTTCCACTTCACAGGCGATGATCTTTCCCGCTTCTGATTCTGACGCGCTTGTCACCTTCGCGTTTTATGAGAGTTTAGGGGGGGAGTTTGCACAAATAAATGATGCCTATCTCGTTGATAGAACCCCTATTTTAGAGGTGTTGACCTTTTACCAGCAGGCCAACCAAGCAGAGGTCATGCCTTTTTGGTTGACACAATTTGAAACAGATCAGCAAGCCTGGAATGCGTATACCGAGCGTCGGTCCACCCAGGTCATTACTTGGAGTTCATTTTTTTTACAAGCGAATGCTCCAAACACATCTTTAGCAGCTTTACCTACCTCAAACGGGAAAGCGTTTTCTTATACCACCGGCTGGATGTGGTCGATCGTTGACAAGGGTTCTGAACAGGTTGATGTGGGTGTGCAGTTCATTGATTTCTTTACTGAAGAACGTTATCTTGCAGAATGGACCACGGAGGCGGGTTTTGTCCCTCCTCTTTCCTCATCGATGTCTTTTTGGGGAAAAGACGAGGTGGGGACCAACCTTTTTGAGCGGGTTCTTCCTGTTGCGAACGTACTCCCTTCTCAGAAAATTCTAGATCATGCAGGCCTTGTGTTTCAGGAAGCAGTCATCTCGGTGCTCGAAGATCAGGTGGATCCAGAAGAAGCTATATCTCAAATTCAAGATCAACTCCAGGATCAATAATTTTTCTGGTTTAATATCTCGTGGTTATTTCTCTTGTGGATGTACGCATAACCACTTCTTGGCAGGCTTTCGAAGGAGAAGGACGCGTTTCGCGCCTCTGGCCAGAACAAGGCGTATGTTTTTCTGTTTCACGTGTCCAGTCAAATGAAAATGTTACCGAAAGGCAGTAGTTCTTCCAAATGATAATGTTACCGAAGAAAAACAACCAATTCTTTAAGGTTCAGTATCAAGAGGTTCAAAAAGTGTTTCATAAACATTTTCAGTCTGGTTGGGCAAAGCATTAGGCAAGGAGAAGAGTTGGTCTAACATTGAATAAATCTCTTCGCGGAGTTTACCCGGATTGGTCTCTAAGCGCAATCGTTCCAGCTGTTGTTTGTCTTCTGGAGAGAGCGCATTCGTGGCGGATAAGCGGTCAAAAGGGGTTTGAGCTTTATCGTAGCGGCGTTTGACCCGTCTTTGCCCATTGGAAGAGGGGAGGA
>JAWODY010000091.1:0-17778 GCA_046483045.1 Anaerolineales bacterium
ACGCTGATTATAACGCCTCCAAGAACATTGGTCTCAACTACTGTACCCAGAGGCAAAAGTCTTCTGGGGTTGGGCTACCCTGTCAACTAGCCCTAAAGACTGGGACGCTGACGCCAAAGGGCGACTTTCAGTCGCCAATTGAGGCTGAGTCCACGGTCAAGCCTTCGGCTTTAGCCGAAGGTGGTTGACTGATATTTCTGCCGGTAGAGTAATAAGTACATCAGAGTTCAGGGGCTCGATCACGGGGAGGCTCTAAACCGCGGTTTCGCCCTCACAGGCTCTCGCCCCTGTTTAGACAAGCCTCCCGTGGCATTCTTTGTTTGGAAAAAAGCATTATAATACTTACCGAAAGGATCCATAAAATGCACCACATGAACTTCATGAAAATTTGTGCTTGAACCTACTCAAAGTGCCAAGAATTTTTTATACTACTCTTAGGTTGAACACAGAAGCTGGGAAAAAGACATGTTCATAGAATATAAACAGCATGAAAACTGTCCCTGGTCAGCAGTGTCAATGAACTCCCAGAAAAAAGCCAATCGAGCCTGGATGAATCTTGGGCTGGGTCCTTTTTTCGGGAGTTTTTTTGTCTCATATGATGCACAGGCTTCTTCGGAAGCTTTGTGAAGAGTAAGAGATCCAGAAGCGTATCATATCCGGTCCCGAGTCTTTGATTAACACTTTGAACTCCATGAAAATAGACTTCGCCCGAAAGCAGACGAAGAACTCAGTGTGTCCATTATATAGTCCCCGGAAGAGCGCGGTGTGTATCCATGGTGTGGGAAGACGCCTACCGGAAGAAGAATGGTGAGGGTCATCAAGGGTATGTGGCCGACGTGACAAAAAACCGTGATTCTGAAAACGAGCCTCAGATGATCACAAACTTGCAGGTGGAGCCCGACACCACCGATGACATGGCCTGCTGGAAGAGAAGATCCTGGACCTTGTGGAAAATACCAGGGTCGAAGGGATCTATGTGGATGGGGGTTATAGCAGTCCTGCCGCGTTTACAGATCTACAGCAGCACAGCATGGACTTCCCCCCGAGGGCCATCCGCGAGAGAAAACTTTCCTCAGAAAAATTATATTTACCAGACTTCCTGCTGGAGCAAGTTCACCGGCCCGCACATCCCGGGAAATGGGATGGGACGAGGACGAAATATCGGCCGGTATCTGGCCTATATTGAGGATAGTCTGTGTGTAAAAAGTCCACTTCAGGAACCGCGTCCAGCGGAGAAACTCCGGGGCAAAACGCAGCGTGTGCTGGAGTTTTTTGGCAAGCTGGGGCAGCTGATCCGCTGGAGACGAAACAGCGAGAGGATGAGAGAGAGCGGCCAGAACTTACAGGTGAAGGATAAACAGAAAGCCCAAAGAGCGGAACATCACGCTGGAAATCAGGTTACTAACGAAGTTGTTTATCTTAACAGAAAACAAAAAGACGGGTCAGGCGATTTCGGGCTTTCTTTGTTTTCTTTGTTGTCTGTTTTCAACTTTGGCAGAGAACCAAGACTTGCGTTCAATATCGTTAAAATGGGTGTTTTTCAAGAGATTCGAGTATAGAACTGGCAAAAGCATATTACTACTAAAGGAAGTTTACTATGGCCAAAAGTCTAACGCGAAAGATCATAGAACCCCATCTTGTCGAGGGGGAATGGCACCCGGGTACGGAGATAGGAGTCAAAATTGACCAAACGCTGACTCAGGACGCTACGGGGACGATGGCCTACCTCCAGTTTGAGGCTATGGGTATAGATGCTGTGCGTAATGAATTAGCAGCAAGCTATGTGGACCATAACACCGTCCAGGTAGGCTTCGAGAACGCCGACGACCACCGCTATCTCCAGAGCATAGCTGAGAAGTACGGCATCATATACTCGCGTGCGGGCAACGGCATCTGCCACCAGGTGCACTTGGAGAGGTTTGCGCGCCCGGGCAAGACGCTGCTGGGATCCGACAGCCACACAACTAACGCAGGGGGCATAGGCATGATCGCCATTGGCGCAGGGGGCCTGGATGTCGCTGTAGCTATGGGAGGTGGGCCGTTCTACCTCACATGCCCCCGGGTGTATAAGATCCACTTGGTCGGCAAGCTCCGCCCCTGGGTGACGGCCAAGGACGTAGTGTTGAAGATGTTGGACATGTTCTCCACCAAGGGCAACGTGGGGGTGGTCATGGAATACGGAGGCCCGGGTGTGGCCACATTAACCGTACCTGAGCGGGCCACCATCACCAACATGGGTACGGAGATGGGCGTGACCACCTCGATCTTCCCATCCGATGAGAGGACCAGGCGCTTCCTTAAGTCGCAGGGACGCGAAGACCAATGGGTGGAACTCAAGGCTGACGAGGATGCTGAGTACGATAGAGTGATCGAGTTAGACCTGAGCGCGATCGAGCCCATGGTGGCCTGCCCTCACAGTCCGGGCAACGTCAAGGCGGTGCGCGAATTGGCCGGCCTTAAAGTTGATCAGGTGGTGGTTGGCTCCTGCACGAACTCGTCCCTCCAGGACTTGCGGACCACGGCGCGCATCCTTAAGGGCCACAAAGTGTCCCCTGATATATCTTTTGCCGTAGCCCCTGGCTCGAGGCAAGTGCTCCAGTCGATTGCTAGAGAAGGTTCATTGAGTGACTTGATAGACACAGGTGCGAGGATTCTGGAGACGGCCTGTGGGCCCTGCATCGGCAACAGCATATCGCCAAAGACCAATGCTGTGTCCGTGCGCACCTTTAACCGCAACTTCTTGGGACGCAGCGGCACTCAGTCAGCCAAAGTCTATCTGACCAGCCCGGAAACGGCTGCTGCTGCGGTCATCACCGGCGAGCTGACCGATCCACGAGACCTGGACATGGAATACCCTGATTTGGAGATGCCCGAAGAGTTTGTGGTGGATGACTCGACGTTCATCTTCCCCGAGGAAGTAACGGGAGAGACGGAGATTTATCGGGGGCCCAATATAGGCGAACCACCTCACATCGAGCCGGTGGCTGACGCCATTGCCGGAGAGGTTACCATCAAGGTGGGCGATGAGATTACCACGGATCACATCATGCCTGCCGGCAAGTACCTCAAATATCGCTCCAACGTGCCCAGATACTCTCAGGTGGTCTTCGAGTCCGTGGATCCCACTTTTTCCGAGCGTGCGGCAGCAAACCGCGATCGGGGCGTTCACAATGTTATCGTCGCTGGCCTGAGCTATGGCCAGGGCTCAAGCCGCGAGCACGCCGCTCTCTGCCCGCAGTTCCTGGGCGTCAAGGCGGTGATTGCCAAGTCTTTCGAGCGAATCCACAAAGACAACCTGCTCAATAACAGCATCGTGCCGCTCACCTTTGTAGACGATACCGATTATGACAAGATCGACCAGGGCGATGAGATTGAGCTGCCGGACATCCGGGCCAGGTTGGAAAAGGCCGAGGAAATCGTGCTGGTGAACAAGAGCCGGGGAATTGAAATCCCCCTGAAGACCGAGCTCTCCGATCGACAGAGGGCGATTTTGTTGGTTGGTGGGTTGCTCAAATATACGATAAGCGGATTATAAATTCTGGAATACGATGTCATACGACCGAGGGCTTTGACTGGGCTTGTGAGTTCCAGCCAAGATTGTCACCCCAGATTCGGACGCATTCCACACTCAAGGAGAGAAAAATGTTTGAAAAGATCAGCCCGCCTGATGGTGAGAAAATAGTTGTAAAAGATGGGGAGCTTTCAGTCCCCAGCAATCCTATCATTCCCTACATCGTGGGGGACGGCATTGGGCCAGACATCACGGCTGCGATGCGCAGCATACTGAACGCGGCGGTGGAAAAGGCTTATGGGGGCCAGCGTAAAATCGCCTGGTTCAGGCTTTTCGCTGGCGAGGATGGTTTTGAAAAGTACGGCGAGTATCTGCCTCAGGAGACGGTCGACGCCATTCGTGAGTATGTGGTAGCCATCAAGGGACCTCTGACCACGCCGGTGGGTGGAGGGTTTCGATCCCTGAATGTTGCCATGCGGAAACGTTTGGATCTTTTTGCCTGCGTCCGTCCGGCAAAGCACCTCAAAGGCGTGCCCGCGCCCGTGAAAGAGCCGGAAAAGGTGGACGTGGTCATATTCCGCGAGAACACGGAGGATGTCTACGCCGGCATCGAGTGGGCGGAGGGAACCGAAGAGGTAGAAAAAGTCAGGAACTTCCTCAGTGAGAAGATGGGCAAGACCATCCGCCCGGATAGCGGGATCGGCATTAAGCCCATCAGCATCACGGGTAGCAAACGGCTGGTCCGCGCAGCCATTAAGTATGCCCTGAAGGAAAACTACCGCAGCGTGACCCTGATGCACAAAGGCAACATTATGAAATTCACGGAGGGTGCCTTTAGAGAGTGGGGGTATGAGGTTGCGGAAGACGAATTTCCCGACCGAACCGTCACCGAGAAGGAGGTCAACGAAAAATACGGAGGCCAGGTGCCGGAAAACAAGATCTTGATCAACGACCGCATTGCTGACGCCATGTTCCAGCAGATTTTACTGCGGCCCGATGAGTACGACGTCATCGCCACCATGAATCTCAACGGCGACTACATCTCCGATGCGTGTGCCGCTCAAGTGGGCGGGCTGGGCATAGCTCCTGGTTCTAACTTCAACTTCGAGACAGGAGCAGCTCTGTTTGAGGCCACACATGGCACTGCACCTAAATACAGAGGCCTGGATAAGGTCAACCCCTGTTCGCTAACCCTTTCCGGGGCCTTCATGCTCCATTACATGGGCTGGCAGGAAGCGGCAGACCTCATTGAAGACGCCATCGAGAAGACAATCATGCAGAAGCGGGTGACTTACGACTTAGAACGGCAGATTGAGGGTGCCACCTTGCTCAAGTGTTCGGAATTCGGGCAAGCGGTTATCGAGAATATGTAAATGGGTACGGTCCCTGGGCCTTATTCCTTGATCCATGGAAGGCCGACTGGTCAAGAATATGAAGTGACGCATCTTCTTGATTTGGGCTAGAGGCAGTTTTTGTGCCTATCTAATAAGAGGACGACCGCAAGGGCTGCCCTGTGCTTTTTGAGGGGACACCCTAGAGTTTGAGGAGGAAACAATGGCAAGACGCGCGATTCGGGAATATCACGCCAAGAGGCTTCTGGCGAAATACCTGCCCAACTATCTGGAAGGGTTTTCCTACCCGGGTGAGGTGGCCCTGGTGACACCCGAAACAAACTGGGATGCATTGGTGGATGAGAATCCCTGGCTGGCGGAGGAAAAGCTGGTGGTCAAGCCTGACCAACTCTTTAGTAAGCGGGGTAAGCTCGGGCTGCTGGGGCTCAACTTAAGTCTGGATGAGGTGAAAGTTTGGATTGACGAACACATGGGCAAAGACCAGACCATCGGTGACTTGACTGACAAGCTAACCCATTTCCTCGTTGAGCCTTTTGTCCCCCATGAAGAGGAAGATGAGATGTTCCTTGCCCTCCGGACGGAGCGAGAGGCCGACGTAGTTTACTTCTCACTTCAGGGAGGCATTGACATTGAGGAGCAGTGGGAAACCGTGACCCGTATTCAAATACCCATCTTGAGTGACATAAGCGAGGTGGATGTCGCAGATGCGTTGACCGATTTCGAGGGGAAGGAGCGTGTCGTACTGCTCATTCGCGCTTTGCACAAATTCTTCTGCGACTTAGCGTTTACTTACTTGGAGATCAACCCCTTTGTTTTCGTGGATAACCAGGTGGTACCATTGGACTTCGTGGCCAAGTTGGACGACACAGCAGCCTTTGAATGCGGTCACAAGTGGGGGGACGTTGAATTCCCCGTCGCCTTTGGCACGCGCCTATCAGCGGAGGAGGAATACATCCGCAGTCTGGACCAAAAAACGGGCGCCTCCCTGAAGCTAAATGTGGTCAATCCCCAGGGGCGTGTGTGGACTTTGGTAGCTGGAGGTGGTGCCAGCATCGTCTACGCCGATACAATTAGCGACCTTGGCTATGGGAGCGAGATGGCCAACTACGGCGAGTACTCAGGAAACCCCACCAGGGAGGAAACTTATGAGTATACCAAGACCATCCTTGACCTGATGACCCGTGAGCCAGACCCTGAGGGTAAACCGAAGTTCCTGCTCATCGGCGGCGGCATCGCTAACTTCACCAACGTGGCCAAGACGTTTGAAGGAATCATCCAAGCATTAGAGGAATACAAAGAGGAACTGATTGACAACAAGGTCAGGATCTATGTGCGTCGGGGTGGTCCCCACTACAAGGAGGGGTTGCAAATGATGCGTGACCTGGGGGAGAGGCTGGGTGTGCCCATAGAGGTGTACGGGCCGGAGACGCACATGACAAGGATTGTACCCATGGCGCTGGGAGGTAAATCATGACGAGACTAGATTACGAACTCTTCGATCGAAACACAACTGCTATCATTAATGGCTATCACAGAAGGCCCATCCAGCGGATGTTGGATTTCGACTACATCTGCCAGCGGCAGAAACCTTCCGTTGCATCCATCGTCAACCCCGCCGGAGCGGGTCTGCACAAAGCCTTCTTTGGCACGGAAGAGATCCTCATTCCCATCTATGGTTCCGTTGCGGAGGCCGCATCTGAGCATCCGGAGGCTGACGTGATGGTCAACTTCGCTTCCTCGCGCTCCGCCTTCCCCTCCACAATGGAGGCGTTAGATCAGCCCACCCTGCGTACAATCGCGGTCATCGCGGAAGGGGTGCCGGAACGCAAGGCGCGCGTCATAGCCGCCGTTGCCAAGGAGCGTAAGAAGACGATCATCGGTCCTGCCACTGTGGGCGGCATTGCCCCCGGCTGTTTCAGGGTGGGCAACACAGGCGGCACCATTGACAACATTGTCAGCGCCAAGCTCAATCGGCAAGGCACCGTGGGTTTTGTGGCGAAGTCGGGCGGTATGAGTAATGAGTCCTTCAACTCCATCGCGCGCCATACCAACGGGATCTACGAAGGGATCCCCATCGGCGGTGACGCATACCCCGGTTCGACGCTGCTCGACCATCTGCTGCGCTTTGAAGCCAACCCTGAAATTAAAATGATGGTCTGCCTTGGGGAAATAGGGGGCAGCGGTGAATACCGCATCGTTGAGGCCCTTGAGGATGGGCGTATCACCAAGCCACTCGTCGCCTGGGCCATGGGTACCTGCGCCAAGGAATTCCCAACAAACTTGCAGTTTGGACACGCGGGAGCAAAGGCGAGCACAGAGAAAGAGACCGCTGACGCCAAGAACGCCGCCTTGCGACAGGCGGGAGCTGTTGTGCCAGACTCCTACGATGACTTCGGGGACAGGATCAGAGACACTTTCAAGAGTCTGGAAGCTGCGGGGGAAATAGAGCCGATTGTTGAGCCAGAGGTTCCTGATGTTCCAATGGACTATGAGGTCGCCAAAAGGCAGGGTATGGTTCGCAAGTCAACCCATTTCATCTGTACCATCTCCGACGACCGGGGTGAGGAGCCCACCTATAATCAGATACCCATCAGCCAGGTTTTGGATAGGGATATGGGTATTGGTGGGGTCATCAGCCTGCTGTGGTTCAAGAAGGAGCTTCCCGATTACGCCCGTGAGTTCATTGAGATGTGCCTCCAGATCGTCGCTGACCACGGACCCGCTGTCTCAGGCGCGCACAACGCGATCATCGCCGCTCGAGCGGGAAAGGATCTCATCTCATCTTTAGTTTCCGGCCTGCTGACCATCGGTCCGCGTTTCGGTGGAGCCATTAATGACGCCGCGCATTACTTCAAGCAAGCCTTTGATGCTGGCCAGGAGCCCCGTGAATTCGTGGCCGATATGAAGGCAAAAGGCATCTATATCCCAGGTATTGGACATCGGGTGAGGAGTGTGGGGAATCCAGATGTACGAGTCACTTTGCTCAAAGAATATGCCCGGGAGCATTTTCCCAGCAATGACCTCCTGGATTTTGCGCTTGAGGTGGAGAAGGTGACTACGGCCAAGAAAGGCAACCTCATCCTGAACGTTGATGGTTGTATCGGGGTCTGCTTCGTGGACATGCTGCGTGGAAGCGGATGTTTCACCGAGGAGGCGGTGCAGGAGATAATTGATTTGGGTTACCTTAATGCCGTCTTCGTCCTGGGGAGGAGCATTGGTTTTATAGGTCATGTGTTCGATCAGAAGCGGCTCAAGCAGCCGCTGTACCGGCATCCTTGGGACGATATTTCCTACATTTGATGACTGTGTAGCGGGCAATGAGATCCATATCATCTTTAGGCTGGCCAGCTCCCATCACTTGCTCCTCAATCTTGGATGGCGTCTGCCACGGCTTATGGTGGGAACGAAGGGTCGATGGGGTAGGGCGGGGCGGTCGACACTACTCGCATACAACCTCTCCGCCACAGCCCTGCTCAGCGCGCGCCAAGATGGAATTGTTATCTCCCGGAAGGTGCGGGAGATAACAAGATGTTACCTATAGGCATATCCACATATCTCACACATTGGTGTGCTTTCGGAAATACAATCAAAGCAAAATCACAGCACTGCATTAGGATACAAATTCCTCAAGATAGAGCAGGGGAATGGGGCCCACCAAAGTGTCAGCCAGGGGAAGCCTGTCGATCGGACTGCACAGAGTTTAGGCTTATCGACAGGCTTTCCCTGAGGCGATCATAGTTCCTGCAACCCAATGTAAGGCAGTTGGATAACATAAAGGGGTGGACCCAATATTGGGGATAGATCAAAGCTAGGACACGGTTCAAGGGAAGGTAGGAAAAATGGAACCATCGGCATTTTTGCGTGAGGTTCGGATGATTGAATTTACGAACCGTTGGCTGTGGCGCTTTATTCGTCCTTTCGTCAAGCGCCAACTGGTCCCAAGATGTGCAAATTGTGTCATCCCTGAAAGTTATACTCCCCTCGGGGAGGATGAGCTGTGCGCCGATTGTCGGGAACTTACACCGAAACCTCGCCAATCATCACCGCCGTATCAAAGCTCCTCGGGTGATGTTGAAAATATCCTTCGACACTTCGCGGAACGGACCACAGGGACTCATGACGCAATTGTGCTCATCAGCGGGGGCAAAGACAGCAGTCTTCTTCTGCACCACCTGCATTCAGCGTATCCTGGTCTGCGGATGATGACGCTGCTGGTGGATAATGGATTGATGAGCCCTATCGCATTGGAGAACGCTGATGGTGTGCGGTCAAAGTTTGACATTGATCACCTCACCTTACAACTCGATCCGGCGTTTGTCAATAAAGGTTTCCGGTTCACACTCACCCACCTTGATCGCCAGGAAAGGTACAGTATCGTCGATCTACTGGACGGTACATTTACCTTTAACGCGGCAAGAAATATGGCATCTCAACTGGAAATACCCCTCATTGTGTGTGGGCTTTCCAAGATCCAGGCAGAAACCGTGTTTGGGAACGACCACTATGAGCTTCCGCCCGGCAGGGAATTGGCTGCTTTTGAGGAGTTGGCCAACACAACGCTGGATGAGATTTTTGATGAGAATGATTTGAAGCGCTTCTGGGATAAATCAAAAAATTCGGATCAAGAACCACCCCGATTTTTAATGCCCTTTGTGTCCTGGGATCCGACCGAGGATTTCATCCTGGCGGAGGTAGAGCGCTTGGGGCTCCTCCGGAAAGATCGCACTCGCCCATTACTGACCAACAATGCCCTGATCCCGGTCATCACCATGGCTGAAATTAACCACTTTGGATATTCTTCCTTTGAGGTGGAGTTTTCAAAGATGATCCGCGCCGGAAAATCCGATCTAGCCTACTGGCGAAATTTGTTTGAGATGGCGGAATTTTCCGCAAAAACGGGTCGTTTGCTGAGCGAGAGCACCGTGGAGACTTTGAAAACGCTCGGCTTATCTAAAAAGGATATCGGCTTTACCTCATAAGATCAAACCCTGATTTCATGCATAAAACAATCGCTGTCCCTCGTCGATCTAAATGCAGACACAGCTTTTTCTATATAATCTAGATGTTGAGGAAGGTAGAGGTTTTGTTTGTTTCGAAGACAGTCGCCGTCAAGAAAAATACCAGCTAATAGTAGAGAGTGGTTACAGCAGGTAGGATATTATTTTGTTGAATATGACACAGTTTCTCACAATCCCACTGTAAACCGTTCAGAGCGTATTCACAGATATGTTCCCCCCTCTGTGACTCTCATGATGCGAGGGGACGGTGGCTGGGTTTGGCGCTGTTTCCTACCAATTGGGCATAGACGCTTTACTTCATTAAAAAGAGGAAGGATGACATATCCCGGGGATCTAGGGTGCTGAGAATCTTCCCGATGGGTCAGCAGACGAATACGACGACTGTAATTGCGTATAGGCATTGCTCCTTTCTAAATATTACCCGCGCCGCTCTCATCCAAAATCATAATTAAATGATGGCAAAGATTCACTAGGATAGGGGAGAGAAAGATCATTCATCTGCTTCAAGGTAGAACAACCGAGTGAATAAGCTCGAATGCCTGATAGATTAACGCCCAGTGTTCTTATATTTTGTGCCAACGAGAAATCCAGTTAAGAGTAGGGTAGGGGGATAACATATGCGCTGGCATACCTCATCTCGGCCCCGATTATTTCTTCCAAGGGGGTTTCAAAGACATCACTGGCCAGACTTCCGAAGGGTATGATCAGCTTTAGGTTCAAACCAGCTATCAGGGAGAGCATGCTGGACAGGTGAGGAGTGCAGAGACTAGCTGCTTGGAGCCGGGTCGACGATCGCTGTCTCCGTCAGGTCGCTTACCTGGATAACAAAGGTAGCGCTGAAAGATGAGCGTGTGTTCCCTGATCCAGGATTCTTCAAGGTCGGCCTGTTGCAGCCAGAAAAAAAGCTAGCTTCTGCTTGATTTAACAAAGGGCGACGTTTGTTCGTATTCCGTCAAAATTGCCGCCTGGCCAACGATGAGGACTGGTGCAACCAGGTCATGCTGAGAACCGGGGGGGGCGGACCGCGTCGAAGCCCGCGGCAGCTCATCGTCTACATCTTCTTATGTTATGCAGCATTGGGGTAGCACAGGCGCCAGATGGGCTGGGCAAATTGAAGTACTCTGATCGAAGCGTTCATCCATCAGGTGGGATGTTGTGCATCATCAAGAGTGCGGGAACAATATTTTAGCCACGTGCTACTTATTTCTGTACAAATTCTGGTCAGCTGTGTTCAGGAGTTCTATCAGTGTCTGGCCATCTTTTGGGAAGGTGGCAGATCCATAGGAGATCCCCAGCGAAACCTCCCATTCTTTGCTTGAAGATTTCAACAGTTCGTCAAGAAGGGCCTGAATACGCTTTCCGCCTTGGGAGGCCTCTTGAGCGCAGGTCTCCGGAAGGAGCATGACGAATTCGTCTCCGCCAAACCGACTTATAAAATCTGGGTTTCGGGTCATTCTCTGGAGATTTACGGCGATCTTTTTGAGGATAGCATCTCCTGCTTGGTGGCCGTACCAGTCGTTAATTTCTTTGAAGTTGTCCAGATCTAAAAATAGTATGGAGAGTTTCCGATTATACCGTTTGGCCCGATTAAGTTCTTTCGTAAATTTTTTTTCAAGCGCTCGGCGGTTGGGTAAACCAGTCAGACGGTCTGAATGGGCTTTTTCATGAAGCATGCTTTGCATGCGGGCGTTTTCGATGGCCACGGCTGCTTGGTCAGCAAACAAATTGAGCAACCGGAGCGTATCCTTCATAATGGCATGTTTTTCTTGATACGCTACAGTCATCACGCCGACAACCCTTTTTTGATAGATGAACGGCATGGCTACCAATGATCCGTCAAAGCCATAAGGGTCGTCTTTAAATACGGGATGCGTGTCTGTGTCATTAACTACAATAATTTCCCCTCTCCGGGCGGATAAGGCAGTCAATCCGTTCTGGCGGGGTTTTTTGATGGGGTGCCCTTTTTTGCCTTTGGCCCATTGAGCGTCTTGGAAAACAAGATTGTGATCTTTGTAGAGAAAGATGTGAGCGTTATTGGCGTTTGGAAGAATGTCTAATGTGGATTTGAGGATGAGTTTGAATACTTTGTCCAGCCCATGTACGGAATTGATCTTGAGCGCGATTTGTTGAACCCCTTCCAGTTCTCTAATATGCTTTTGAGAGCGTTGTTTTGTGTCGTGTAGCGCATATTTTGTGATGGAAAGATTGAACAAAATCGTCCCAAGAGAAAGTGTTACGAGCTTGAACGATTCGTTTGATTTGCGGGCCACCAGCAGTAGAAGAGTTCTTTCACTTGCGCTGTTTGGGACAAGAAAGATGGAGTTTGCAGAAAAATCATCAAGTAAGTTACGGTCACCCGTAGACAGGTTCGTATCGTCATGGCAAATGAGCTTTGGTTTTCCTTGGGAGCAAACCTTTTTATAAATGGAATAGACCAACTTCCCGGTTGGGTGATTGCCAGTGATCGAACCTGATTGGGCGACGACTTCACTTTCTTCAGGTGTTTGGCCTAATCGATAGAGGACCATGGTCTCATTATTAAAATAGTCCCCGAGTAAGGTTGTGATTGATTCTGGTCTGAAATTCACCTCTTTTTGGTCCGATAAGGAAGAGAGGGTATGGATGAAGGCGTTAATTACGTCCTTTCGGGTCGTTTCCGCGAGGGGGGCGTCATGCAGACAATCGAGGGGAATATTTTGGAAAGTCTGTGCAAAACTTTCCATTAACTCCTCTAGCGCAGGCAGATTATAGGGATCAGTCAATGTTTGCCTCATTCATGATGAAAGGTTAGAGAGAGAGTCACGGAAAAATTGTATGTTTAATATTGGCCGGTAGATAGGTCAGTACGCCTTCAGTGTACCATTACGTTTGTCATTATACTATCTTGCACCGGGCTGGTGCTATCAAATCGCTTAGCCAGGTTTGGTGAATATATTCGTAGGTCCAAGTTTCTTCCAGCCCGGCCTGCTGCAGCCAGGAAAAGAGATGGTTTTCGCTCGAGCTGACAAAGGGCAACTTCTGTTCGTATTCTGTCAGGCCCGGCGCCTGGCCGATGATCAGGAGTGGTGCACCCGGGTCATCACTGAGGACCGGCAGGGTGGACCCCGTTGAGCCACGCATCAACACATCGTCTACATTCCCGTCGTGGATAGAGAAATTGTTTTCTGATGGAGTTAAACCCCCGCCCCTTTTACTTTTACTGGTTAATGTATCATGTGGAGATCTTGTTGGTGGTCGTACCGAAAAAATAATTATTTTTGAGATTGCCTTGATGAGCCCTGTCGCATCCCGGCTGTCTTGCCGTTTTCCCCGCAGGAATTCCTACGGACGTGGTAATGCCGGGGGTATTATTATTTATTACCCCCTCTGTTTAGCGGTCTGGAACGAACTATCTCTGGATTTGGAAGCGAAGAAAGGTTAATTATATTGGGCTCGCTGTGAGAATCAACAAACTTAATGTAGACAGGTGTGGTGGAATAGTTGAATGGGAAATGATCTCCTTCCAGCTCGTTTTGATAGCCTCTCCACCCAACTATTTTGGGAAGATGTATGACTATCTCAATTATTTGATTCCAATCTGTCACTCCTCTCTTGATCGCTGTTGGTTTCTTGGATTTGTTCTGGATGGGCAGACATCAAGACCGCCAGCCAGCGGGTTTCCTCAGAATTTTCCAGCAGTAGTTTGATGGTAATAAGTGTTAGTGGAACCGCCAGGATGGTCCCAGCTGGTCCAAGAATGTACCCCCAGAACACAAGGGAAACGAGTACGAACAGGGGCGACATGTTCAGATCATGTCCCAGCATCCGCGGCCTGAGAATGTTCTCGATGAGCGTGTTGATTACTATAAAGCCTATGATCACAAACAGCATTTGGGTCCAGCCAAACTTCAGCAAGGCGAGGGTTGCAGGGGGAATGATGGAAAGTACTATTCCCAGATTGGGGATGTAGTTCATCAAAAAGCCCAACAACCCCCAGAGGATGGCAAAATCCACACCTAACAGCAGCAGCATAACAGCATTCAAAACCCCGGTGATAATCCCGGTTTGAGTGGCGATGGAGACATAGCGCCTGATATCCTTCAGCAGATCTGCAAACGCCTGGATTTGTGCATCTTGCATATAAATACTCTGCATTTTAGCGGGCAATTTGGTGAAATCAGCCAGCATAAATAAAACTAACAAAATGACGAAAAACCAGCTGGAAAAAGCCTCCAGCAGTCCTTTAAGCAAATTACTGGTTATGTTCATAATCTGTGTGACATTAAACATTTCCACAGCCAACAGCCTATCGACATCTATGGGCAGGTTGTCTGACAGCACGATTAAATCGTCGATAAGCAGCTGAAGCCGGATGGAGTATTCTGGCACCCGGTTGATGAAACTGGTTACAGATAGAACAGTTATGCTGATCAGTAAACTGACTACGGTCAGTACGATGAGCATAACAATCAACAGAGCCAACCAGGATGGCAAACCGCTTCGCTGGAGTCCACGCTGAATCGGCAAAAACAAGATCGAAAGCATGAGGGCAAGCAGGATCGGTGTGATCACTGCCTTGGCCTGCTGCATTCCGAAAGCTATTAGCACCAGACTGGCAAGCGTTAGCAGTAGATTTAATAGAGAGCTGGTCTCCAGATTGATGTTTGAAGATTTTTTCAATTTTAGATCCTTACTGGTTTTTTCCGGTTATAAATTCAAGAAAGAACGGAACCCTCCCTGCAGTTCTTGGGGGGAAAATATCCCCTTTACATTATAACCTTCTCATGGCAGTTTTACTATTTCCTCTGGTATTTCCCCCAATGGTGAAGGAATCGAGGAACTATGCCCAACATGTTTCTCAGTAAGAAGGGGCATGGCGGATCTGTTTTGTAAGGATGGTCTTCCGGGACTGCTTATCATTTGTGATCCGTCGCATCATTTATTGCCCAGCCTGGCCTCCTGGATAGTGACCTGATCCCTTTTCCCCAAAACCTTAGATTCAAGTATGAACTGCAACATCACTAAGTTTGAAGAACACCATTTCTGGCGTCCCGATATCAAGATATTTCCGATCTGATTGATGGCAGCCTTTGTCTAGGGCATGGGATTCAACAGGATTCGACATGATGAAAATTCTAGGCCATTCACAGGGAATGACGCGGATGGGCATCCTTGGGGGGAGCCAGCAGCATGGTAACAATGATCAGGTTTTCATCTTTCAGCAGGGAAAACCCACAAATGGTTCCCCTTAGGCAAGGGCCGATCTACAAGCTTGATTACGTCTACCGCTATTACCTTTCCGAAGAGCTGATGTGACGGGTAGCGACTTCAGCATGTCGGGGGATTTGCTGGAAGAATTCACCTGGAGTATAAAGAGCCTACGCGAATGCAGCCGGTCATCTTTGCCAAAAAGGAGTGGATGAATTCGGCTTCACCCTGCCAACGTCTCGCTAAGACAGGTCTTCCGGGGGAGTAAATATATTATATTCCTTTCATCAACTTCTCAAACGATGAGCCTTTGTCTAAGATGCCCAACCCCTCATTTTAACAACAAAGCGGGGCGGAGGTCCATTCAGACAATCCCCACCCCGCATTGTGTTTATTGTCCATTCAATTGGATGCTAGCCAGCCTTACTCTTTATCACTGAAAGACCCCATCCACTCTTTAACTTTCCTGGCAGCGATTTCACGCCCACCCAATCCGAAGGCCAGGGCAATTGCCACGGCGACCGCACCCAACAGCATGCCAAACGCCAGGTTGACAATTTCTGTGGCGACGCCTAGCTGGCCGAGGGCCATCGCGATCACCAGGACAATCACTGCCACCCGGGTCACCTGACCGAGAAGCCTGGCGTTCTCAATCCCAGTGCTCTTGATGATCGACCCTGCCAGATTAGCCAGGTACATTCCGGCGCCCAAGACGATCACCGCCAAAACCGCTTGTCCGGCGAAGCTGATCACCTCGGAGTCCAGAGTTGCGACGATATTCAACCCCAGGAGATTGGCCGCTTCAACCGAGGCAAAGAGCATTACGCCTACAAGAACCAGGGTGCCGACGATATCCGAAGGGGTGCGCTGGCCCTCAATGGGCTCAGATCCCAGCCCAATCCACACCAGGACACGGTCAAACCCCGCATTGGAGAGAAGATTGGCCACCGGGCGCTTCAGCCACAGTCCGATGTAATAGGAGACACCCAGCACCAGAACCGCGCCAAACAGCAGCGGGATAGTGTCCCATACCACCGTCAGCATGCGCGTAGCCGATCCTGAGATGGCTTCAATGGCCAGGGTGTCAAGGGCTGCAATCACGACCTGGATCATGATCAGGGCGTGGACCACGGTGCCTGTCAACCTGGATATCTTTTGATCTTCCAGCTCAAAACGTTCGCCAAGACGATCTGCTCCTGCAGCAGCAAGTAGGTTCGTGATCACTTCACGGACAATGCGAGCCACAAACCAACCCACCAGCAGGATCGCTCCAGCACCGATGAGATTGGGGATCACAGACAGCAATCTGTCGAACATCGTCTGCACAGGAGCAACAAGCCCTGCCATGCCCAGGTCATCGAGAATCGCGGGCAGGAACAGCAAGAAAACCAGCCAAAATGCCGCGTTGGCAATGGATTTTCCAATCTGATGTTCACCCTCTTCCATGTCCGCGCTGTCCCTCAGCCGGTCTTCAACTTCGGTAACCTGGAGTGTCTTTGTGATGGCAAACTTCAAGACACTGGCAATCACCCAGGCAGCCAGGGTGATCAAACCCGCACCCAGTAATCGCGGAGCATATCCGAGCACCTCCGTCAGGAAAGCGTTGAATGGGTGAGGTGACCATGGTTAAAACCAGCTGCTGGAAGAAAGCCACCAGCACAAACAGCATAACCAGGTAATAGACCGCTTTCCCTCCTACGCGGGACGCATCAGCGGGAGGTTTGTCGTCTGTCGATATCCAGCGAGCGATTTTGTCGTCTAATTTGGTGCGCTTCAGTACTTTGCGGACGATGGCAGCCAGGACTAAAGCCACAATCCAGCCTAAGATAAGGATTGGCAAAAGCGCTCAGGATATTGAGTGTTGATCCTGACAGTTGGTCGATAAATGACTGAAAAAATTCAGGCCTGTTTCGTTCTCCTTTGGTATTGATTACAACAAATACATTTTTACACAGTTGAATACTCCGTCATCCATTCAGGTCATATTTTCTCTCCTCTCAATCTCTAATGTCCCTTATCACCGTCTGACAGGATTTCTTCTGTATTATGTTGCAATTCCCCATATCTCTATTTCTGCACTTGAAATTCCAAGGTTTCTTGTAATTCATCGTTAATATAGAGATTGACTTGATAATCTCCCGCTGGCCAGGGCGAGTCATTTTCCAGGTAAAAGTGAAACTGATTTGATCCGGTGGTAGTTTCAGTTGATTCGATCATGAAATCAGATTCTTCACCTTCGACATCAACTGCTACCCATTCTGCGCGAACTGCAGTGTCATCCGGCGCGTTTTCTAAATCCACCACCGCATAAAATGTGTCCTGAGGAGAAAATACCGTTGTGGGTTGTTCACCTTCAGGATCCAGGGCCATTTTTGTGCTGTCAAAATTGGCCGTGGAAAAACTAAACCCACAAGCAATCGTCACTGCCATCAAAATGCTTGCCACCAAAGCAAGTTTAAAATCTTTTCGTTTCATAGTGATCCTCCTCTAGTCACGTATTCTACTTCCAGCTCGATTCAATGAACCCTCCCCGCAGCAAGCTGCGGGGTATCCAGTAGACCACATTGACTTATCCAAATAACTTGAGTTGCTGTCCATGTGGTTTCTGGTACTCTTCTTGTATTCCGTGTTCCTGCACATATCGATACCTTGTAGGACAAACGTAATGATAAACCAACACCGATACTTTATGGCTCTTTCTTACCAGCTT
>JAWODY010000092.1:0-4419 GCA_046483045.1 Anaerolineales bacterium
AAGCTGGTAAGAAAGAGCCATAAAGTATCGGTGTTGGTTTATCATTACGTTTGTCCTACAAGGTATCGATATGTGCAGGAACACGGAATACAAGAAGAGTACCAGAAACCACATGGACAGCAACTCAAGTTATTTGGATAAGTCAATGTGGTCTACTGGATACCCCGCAGCTTGCTGCGGGGAGGGTTCATATACTCCCTGTTTTCAAGTTCCTTCCGGAGGTTGACGATGCGCAGCTCTTCCTGGTCAGTACGAGTGCGCTTCTCTCCTGGTGGCCAGCCACGCCTATCAAGCTCCACCGGTTTGTCGGGATCGTTGGTCCACCTACGAACAAATACCCTGGTGACGCTTAGCTTTCTTGCGATCTGGGATTTATTGAGGTGCTTTTCAAAGTAAAGATGCCTGACTTTCCGTCTTTTATTTATCAGTGTTTCTTTATCGTACATGTCGGTATTTTGGACCAACAATGACGATATCAGGTGGATACGTTTATTTGAGACTCAACACATAGAGATTTGTAGAAACTATTATTTTCAAAGAAAAAGAATCTTCTTCGTTCCCCCGGATATGGTCCGCACAGCCCATTGGCCTTTCCATAGATGAAGGAAGGGAATGGTTTCCATTCAGATTTCTTCACACTCCATTCATTTATCGATATCCTTAAAGACTATGAAAGGACCTCGCCTTTTTTCCACTTTCATCATATATGAGCAGGGAACAGTACTTGGATTGCATCCAGAGAGCATTCCTGCAATAGTCCAACCAGAAATCTCACTTTGCATCAGCTCTTCTCCCCCTCCGGTTGCGTCAGAAATCCCCTCCCCAGGTGATCAGACCTGCTGGCAGCCAGAAGGTCAGCATCGCCTCCGTAGCAGAGCTAATGCAGCAAAACAAAGGGCTGACGGAGATGGATTCTGCCAGATAAAAAAGGGAACATTTTTATTCCTTCACACGTCTAGATAAAGGATCAAGGCATAAACCAAGGAGTAAAGCATGATATCAGCGATGTTTATAGAGAATACGCCACTTATGATGGTGATTAAAGGGATGATGTTGATCCTTATCTTATCCACCCTCTTCCTGGCCGGCTGCGGTCAGCGCTCAACTGATCCCCAACCCTCGGCTCAGGCGGAACGCGAACCCTTTTCCGCCCGAACCGAGACTGGAGGAGGTGCTGTCGTTGCCTGGAGTGGGTACGTGGACGGGTACCTACCAGGAGGGGAAGAGGAGTTTGAGATCACGATCCAAAATCAAACTGACGAATCCTGGGAAGGCCGGTTCTGCCTGCAGCTGATGGCTGGCCGGTCCAACACGATCGTCAGCAGCCTAGAACAGCGCGAGTTCACCCTCCAACCCGGGACAGGGTTTTCGGACACGATCACGATCCAACTGCCAGAAGCCCTGGATGATGGGGCCTACGGTTTAACCCTGGCTGTGCGTAAACCGGGCAATCCCCTCGTGGATCTGGTCCCCATCCAGGTCGGGGATACCGAGGAAGAGCGGGACCCGACCACACAGCAGGATATGGAGGCCGCGCTGGCGGCCTGCCCTCCCGTGGAAGGTGTCCATGAGCTGGTCGAGTTTGCCAGAAATGACCTGGGCCAAGAGGTAAGCGTGAACCTGGAAAAAGTAAATGTCGTCGATGTTGAACCCACCGAGTTTCCCGATGCCAGTCTTGGGGTCCCCGAACCGGGCAAGACCTACGCCCAGGTCCTGACCCCAGGCTACATCATCCGTCTCAAGGTAGAGGATGAAACCTACCTGTACCACGCGGCGGAGGACCGCGCCGTGCTGGTCGAGAACGCTGAAACAAGCCCGGACCAATCATCGGAAAACGCATCGGAGAGAGCTATCACGGTAGAAGAGGTCCAGGTCACGGAGGCACAAATCTTCATCAAGGGCCGTACCTCCCTTCCTGAAGGCACCTGCCTCCTTACCGAACTCTGGGCTGCGGGCGTTCCGCAACCCTGGTGGCCGGACGAAACCTGCATCTGCATCTATGAAGGGACGTGGCAGTTTGCGGTGGCGCTCGGGGAAAACGATGCTCCCGAAAGCCTGGACCCCGACACGCAGTACATGATCCGAGCCTACGAAGAGGGCGGTCCAAACAACGTCAGCACTTTCCCCTTCGACCTCGCCCCTCCGCCCACACCGGATTCCTAGAACACGGCCTTATTAAGGGTTCGATCGTCCTGAAGTAATTCCCTTCTCGGATGATCGAACCCTTGCCTGAGTCCTGACTAAAAGCCCCACAGATAAGGGGCTCGCTTATGGATAACCCCCGGGATTAACGTCCCCCGCTTTCCCGCATCCAATCCAGCCAGGCTGTCATCTTTTCAAGGAAGCGATTCCTCGCCTCCTGGATCTCCCGAGGGAGGGACGCAGTCAATACCGCTTTCTTTTCACTCCCCCTGCCCCCACAGTCCCAAACCTTGCCCGTGCCCACAAAGCACAGCGGCATATCCGAGACTCCGTCCCACTCCTCCGTGGTATAGAACCCCAGCCTAGTGAGGGGGAGATCCAGGGACGCGTCCACCCGGACCCAGCGCCCTTCCCGCAGCACGAGCAGGTAATTGTGAAAATCGACGATCTCCGTCTCTTCCATCATTTCCAGCAGTTCATCGGGAAAGTCCACAACCCCATACGTCTCGTTCGGGAACCAGGTCAGGTCCTTCCAGCGCTGGAGGCAGATCATGTCCCTGGCCTCCAGGCCCAGTCCCACATAGAGTTCTCGCAGCAAAAAATGTTTCCCCGAACAGGTGCCCTTATTCCGCTGGTACACATCCCACGGGTCGCGCGAGCCCATGCGGCCGAAGGGAATATCCCGGACCCGTTCAAAGAGCTTGACCACCCCCCGGTCGATCGGGAGATCCATGATCTCCCAAGCGTCGTAAATTTTTTCCCGCTGTGCTTTATCCATGGTGCAACCCTCACCTTTTTGAGAGGACGATGACCACAGCCACCAATACCCCCAGCGCCAAGGAGAGGAGGGAGAAACGCTTTTCCTCTCTTTCCACGGCTGGCAGGAGATGGGAAGCGCCCACATATACAATAGCCCCGGAGGAGAGGGCCAGGAGCACGCCCAGGGTTGGCCGATCAATCTGGTTGATGAAGGGGTAAGATATGAGCGTTCCCAGCGGAGTGGACACCGCCGCGGAAAAGACGGCCAGCCAGGTCGATTTTTTCCGGCCCACGCCTCCCCGCTCCAGGAGCAGGAAGGTGACGATCCCTTCCGGAAATTCGTGTAGAATCATCCCGATCACAGTTAAGACACCGGTGAATGTGCTGACCTGAAAGGAAACCGAGTAGATGACCCCATCCAAGAAAGAATGGAACCCGATCCCCAGCATGGGAACCAAACCCCACACATAGGACTCAGAATCAAATTCGTGGCAGATATACGTATGCAGGAAACGGTTGGTAAGGTATAGGGCGAAGAACCCGGCCAGCAAGAAGGTGGGGGCCCGAACGTTCATGGCCAGGGATTTGGGGATGATATGCAAGAAAGAGACGGAGATCAACACCCCAGCAGCAAAACTCATGAAATAGACCACATTTGCTTTGCCCCACTCCTCATACCGATGGATCACCAAGATGCCGATTATGGTCACCAGACAGGCGATCAGGCTGGCGGAAACCACAGCAAACCAGGTAGAAGTAAACATAAGAATACTTTTCCCTGCTCAACAGGATGATAATTCCATTATAACATTCTAGTTTACACATGTCATATATTTTTTACACAGGAAATTGTGACCCTTTTTCGACCCCTGCCCGTTCCCACCCTTCACCGGATCCTCTCCCGGGTAAACTAAACCACTACCAGCTAAAGCTGGTAGGTTGCTATTGCGACTGAAAGTCGCTCGTTTCGGCTAAAGCCGACTAAAGTTGCTACTCGCCATCAGCCACCGTAAAGTTGTCCTCTGCTTCACTTGCGTGTTTTTCTAGATATGCCTCGATCATCTCGTCAGTCACTGTTCCTGTTGTCGCACAAAAATATCCTCGCGCCCATAAATGCCACCCCCAATATCGCTTCCTCAGACTTGGATATTCTTCTTGCAATCGCCGTGATGATTTCCTTTTCACATATTGCATCACTTCCGACACCGATAACTGTGGCGGCGCTGAGACAAACAGATGCACATGATCCTTACTTACATGTCCCTTTATTATCCGCATACCATGTTGTTCGCAAATATTTCGTATCAGATCACGCATCCGCAGCGCCAAATCGCCCTTCAATACTTTATAGCGGTACTTTGTCACCCATACCAGGTGATACTTGATGTCATAAACTGCATGCGGACCTTTTCGATACGCTACCATTTTTCACCTCCGCATTTAGTCTACCTTACCAAGGCCGCTAAAGCAATTCGCCTAAAGGCGAAGGTTTTTACCGCCTATTTGGATTAATAAAAA